>CAYZEW010000019.1:0-21088 GCA_964477825.1 uncultured Candidatus Izemoplasmatales bacterium
ACTTTAAATAGCCATTTATATAATATTTAAATATTGTATAAAAACAAAATTAGACAAGTGTCCAATTTTACTATAAATTAGTTTTAAAATAGATATATTGCCTTTTTATAACTTGATAGCACTTTATAGGTGAATATAAAGGAATAACTGTAATATTTATATAATTTATTTTATCTAAAAACTATAATTTATTTAGACAGATATTTTATAAAAAAAATTACAAAATAGTTTGATATATAAATTTATATGGTATAATAAAGCCATAAAAGGTGAGTTGCAGAGGATGTCTTTTTGTTTGGACAGGTGTTCAAATCTCATCGACCGCACCACCTAACGGAACAGCAGTTATTGTCTACCAAGATCCGGAACAATTTACTGCAGCAGAGATTACTTATGTTAATAATTATTATATTACAACTTACCCTAATGCTACTTTTGTTTCAGATTCTACTACTGTTTATAATTGTCATTCTTACGCATGGTATTCTTCGTCGACATCAAATCCTTATTGGATGAATGATCCAAGCAGTTATATGTCTGATGGAAGTTACACTAGAGTTTACTCTGCATTACAATCTTCACGAGTATTTTTCCCAGTGGGTAATCATTCGATGAAGATTTATGATGCATATGGACGTGCATTAAGTACTGCAACAGTTATATCAAAATGGGGATCAGCACCAGTGTTTATTCATAATCCTTATTACTCACCATATAGTACCACAGGATATAAACTTTATGTCTAATAATCTTAGAGTTTGAGTAAAATAATCTAACATCTCTAGTTTACATTAATTGATGTAAACTAGAGATGTTTATTGTCAACGATTCGTGTACTTGGTTTGAATTGATTTTAACTTTGAAATAAGCTAAAATGTAATTAGTAAAGGGAGTGATCAACTATGTCTAAATTTTCAGACAATTTAAGAGAGCTTAGAATTGAAAAACAACTTACACAAAAGCAATTGGCTAGTCGACTTTATGTGACTAAACAAGCTGTCAGTAAATGGGAAAGAGGAAAAGGATATCCTGATACCACATCACTTCCTTTAATTGCTAAAAATTTAGATGTCTCTATAGATACACTTATGGGTGGAAAGGCACAGGTAAATAGTAAAATTAAAAAAAACAAAGTAGTGGCAGTCTCATTCATATTACTCTTTATCATATTCATTTTTACAGTTTCTTTTGTCGGTGGAAAGGATAATGAATATAATAACTTTGCTAATTATCTTGAAGAAAGTTTAATTATAGATTTTCCTTCTGAAGGAGAATTAACAACAAGTGATTTTGAAGATTGGATTATATATGGTAATGAGATTAAAATTAACAAAATGAGTTATTTTGTATTTACCGATGAAGAAGAGATTAAAACTTTTGAAAATGAATTAATCATAAATCAGATTTGGGTAAAAGAAATAAATCGAGAATTATTAAACATTATACCTGAAAACATTATTGAGTATACGCTCATTGGTGATTATTACATTATTTATAATACTAATACAAATAGGTATAATAGTCTGCCAGAAACGCAAGGTGATTATAAATATATATTTTTAATTTATCAAATTGAGCACTGCAGACTAATAGTATTTGAATATAATAAGAGTTATATAGGAGGTTCAAATGAAGAATAAATTAGTTTTAATTATATTATTTTGTATAGTATTTGTTTTAAGTGGATGCTCAAATGAGGTTAATGACATGACAAAAGAACTAAGTGGAAAATATTTTTATAAAGAATGTGTGTATCTAAACTTATTATCATCTTCGACATTAGATTATCAGACTAATCTATATAAACAAAATGTTTACATAGATTTTGGAGAAAAAGAACTTTCATATTATAATAGTGAAAGTGAACTTATTGAATATAAGAATGTTGAATTCATTGAAAATGAGCTTGATAATGAGGTTGATAGTGTTCTTAATCTAGAAATAAATGATGTGTTAGATGATTTTGATATTAGGTATGATATCTATAGCGACAATCAATTAGTAAGTTTAGTAGTTTTTATTGCGAATCAAAAAGTATATTTAGCTGAAACGAGAATGATAGGCGGCAGCAATAATATTCTTGTTATCTGGAGTATATTTGAGATTGATAATTCATAATACTTGAGATTTAATATAAAAAATCTCTCTGGATTAATATTGTAGTATGTCTGGTAATAGTTGACTATGAATAAACATTCACACAATACAAACTATTTTATAGTATTGTAGTTAGTAAAACGTGTAGCTTTATTATATCTACACGTTTTTTATTTGAAATGGTATAATACTTATAATGAGTAATAAATACTTGTTTAGTATAAAATATAGAAAATATTGAATATTTTATATATCACATGAATAGAAAATTGTAGCAGGTTGGGTATGACAACTCAATTATGACAACTTGTTTTGGTAGCAGGTTGGGTATGACAACTCAAAATGATAGGTAGTGTATTTTAAGATATGCTACCTATTTTTTATTTAATTAGTAACAGGTAGATTAGAATTATTAGATGTGAAGATTCTAAATTTAAAGTTAGAGAAATTGTAGCAGATTGGGCGCGACAACTAAGTTTATCAAAAAAGATAGACTTTTTAATAAAACATAAATTCTACCTCGTTGGGGATAAAATATTTGACAACTACCCCAATGAGGGAGTATACTACATGTGAGGTGACAAACTATTAAAACTTATTCAAATAAAAAACTGTGGTTTGAGTCACCTCGAATACTTGCACACCGATGCAGTATAATAAAATAGAGACAAATCCACAGTGTAGTTATATTATATCATCCTGGCTAGGATGATATAAAGATAGAAGAAAGGAGACATAATTAAATCGCTTTTCAACTGATTTAATTATACGTGATAACATGAAATATCCAATAAAAACTATCCGTGACAATATCGGATTAACTCAAGAACAAGTAGCTATTTTAACTGGTGTTCCAGTAAAGACATTACGTAATTGGGAACAAGAGGTAAGAAAACCAAGTAAGTGGACGCTTGATCTTATTATCGATCGGCTTCTTAGGAAAGAGATAGAAAAACAGTTAAAGATTGATGACGAATCAGGGGTATTGTCGTATTTAACAATTAAAGAAAAAGTAAGTGAGGTAGCAAAAGCTTACGATGTCAATAAAATCTATTTATTCGGATCATATGTTAATGGACAAGCAACAGAACAAAGTGATGTAGATCTCTATATGGATTCTAATTTATTCGGTTTAGAATATTTCGGATTTGCAGAAAAATTAAGAGAAAAATTACATAAAAAAGTTGGACTATTAAGCAATAAGACAGTAAAGGAAATGTCTGCTATAAGTGAAGAAATCGAAACTACAGGAATATTAATATATGAAAGATAAAGATTACATTGAAAGAATATTAAAATATGCCGATAAAATTACAAAATATATGAGCAATGTCACTTCATTTAATGAGTTTGCTTTAAATGAAGAAAAAATTGATGCAGTTATTCTCAATTTAGAGCAAATTGGGGAAACTGCCAAAAGGATAACAGAGACAATAAAACAAGATTATCAAGAAATTGAGTGGACCAATATCATCGGGTTGCGTAATATGATTTCCCATGAATATGAAGGAATCAGTTTAGAAATTATTTATGATATTGCAACAAAGAATGTACGAGATTTATTAAATAAACTTAGATAATAAATTTGAGACGTATATTAACAATTAAATATTCCAATAAAAAAAGTGACTAAATAAATTTTAGTCGCTTTTAATTTAAATTATAAACTTGGGGTTTTAACATTTAAGAAAGAAAATACTACTCCTTGATTAGCTTTAACTGACATATCAGTATTTGGCGGACAAACAACGATATCACCAGTAACTACCAAATTTTCTTCATTGCCAATCACAATTGTTCCTGATCCTGAAATCACTAAGAAAAAGACATCGACTTCTACGTTATGGGGAGGAATAACTTCACCAACTTGTAAAACAAGATTTCTGACTGCAGCGTTTTTATGATTAATTAATGTTTTAGTTAAGAACCCTTTTTTATTTATTTCACCAGGCATTTTAGCCATTCTAATTATACTCATAATTTCTCCTTTTTTCTTTCATTATCTCATTATCTAAAAAGAGGGTCAAAGAAAGTAATAATATTAATAAATAAACTTTCTTATTTAAAAAAAATAATAATAAATAATTTTCTTTGAAATCACTTTGAAATCACTTTGAAATCACCTTATAGTAATGAGTTAGTGTCTACTATCATAAATGTAAGCACTTTATTTTTTTAAAAGCTGATAAACCTTGTTATTGTTGATTAAAACAGTTACTATTTATTTTAAGTTTTAGTATATTTATGAGGTATGTTTATAAAAATGAGACGAAAAAAAGAAATTATTATTACTTATTAAAAAACATCTTATTTTAGCAATTATTTTAGCAATGGTATAGGATTAACGTTAGGGTATTATGTAGATACATCACGGCTTAAAAATTTGATTATCCCCTTAACATTTGTTTTAGTATATCCAATGATGGTAACTTTAAATTTTAAAAGTTTAAAACAAAAATCAAATCTTAAATTACAAATTACAACGCAAATTATTAATTTTGTAATCTTTCCGGCAATCGCTTATCTTTTAGGATTTATTTTCTTTAAAGATCAAGGATTCTTAAGATTTGGATTATTACTTATTTCTTTACTTCCAACAAGTGGAATGACAATTAGTTGGACAGTAATGGCAAAAGGAAATATTAATGAAGCATTAAGAATGGTTATTATTGGTTTACTCTTAGGAGCAGTATTATCACCGTTTTATATTACATTCTTACTAGGGTTTGAGGTAAGTGTCCCAATTATGCAAATAATGTTCCAATTTTTAATTGTTGTCTTTATTCCGTTATTATTTACTTATATCGGTTGTAACAGCTCGACTTTTCTTTAATCGCGCAGACGGAGTAGCTTTAGTTAATGGAACTTTAATAAGAAATTTAGCTTTAGCCTTAGCAATTACTTTAAGTGTTTTTCCAAATGCGGGAATTGCAGCACTATTAATTGCGATTGCTTATGTATTACAAGTTCAAATTGCGACTTGGAATTCAAAATTATCAAAATATATTTTTAAAGCTGAATAGTATTAAATTAATAAAAACGTGAAAACTAATTTTAGTTTCACATTTTTTATTTACTTACATAAAAAAATAAAGATATAATTACAAAAAATTGTTAGGGATGTTATAATTGGATTACATGAAAAGATAGAAAGGAGTCTTAATTAACTAAATAGTTAATTAAGTTGAACTTATGTTAGGAGAATTGATTAAAGCATTTGCCTTAATATTTATTGCTGAAATGGGTGATAAAACACAAATTTTAGTAATGGCTTTTGCTACAAAATACCATGTAAAAAAAGTTTTAATTGGGATTTTTATTGGTTCGTTATTAAACCATGGAATAGCAGTATTTTTAGGAAACACCCTGTTTAAAATGGTTGATCCTAATTTGTTACAAATTGTTGCTGGGTTTGCATTTATTCTTTTTGCTATTTGGAATTTAAAAATGGCTGATGAAGAAGAACAAGTTGATAAAAAAAATAAATATGGACCAATTGTTACTGTTGCAATTGCGTTGTTTATTGGTGAATTAGGTGATAAAACGCAACTTACGGCAATAACTTTAGCAGCGTCTTCACAGTATCCGTTATTCATTTTAATGGGAACAGTGAGTGGAATGGTGGTAACTGGGGCAGTTGGGATTTATTTTGGGATTAAGTTAGGAAGTAAAATTCCCGAATTATTTATTAAGATTAGTGCAGCAGTTGTTTTTTATCTTTTTGGATTTGTTAAACTATATAAGTCATTACCAAGTGAATATTTAAAATTATATTACGTAATTCCGTTTATTTTAATAGCGATTTTAATTGGTTGGGTAATCTTAGCACCATCACTTAAAAATTATCATGAAGGAAAAGTAACTCTTTATAAAAAAACTGCAGAAAAACTATCTAATTTCTATAATGTCATGGCAATGAAACTTGAAGATATTTGTTTAGGAGAAGAAGTGTGTGGCGTTTGTGAAGGATCAAAGTGTTTAATCGGGTATACTAAAGATGTGATTGATAAAGCAAAAAAAGGTAAAAAAATAAACTTAGCATATATTGAAAACTTAGATAATCAAAAAAACTTTAATAAAGCATTAGTTTTAGGAAGTTTAAAATTAACAGTAAATATTTTAAAAGATTATCCAAAGACAATTAAATTATTAGAACTTCATCAAATTAGAAAAATCTTTGAGATGATTCTCTTTAATGAGTATATAAAAGAATTTAAAAGCTATGAGACATATTATGTTGAGTTAACTGAATTGAATCAAGGAAAGTATAATCTTTAATGAGATTTAGTAATATTGAATCAAAGGAGCAAACAAATGGTTGATAAAAAGCTAAAAGGAATTGAATTGCTTATTTTATTAATTGTTATAATCATGGTCGCTTTGGCAACTCTTAATGCTTATTATATGAGTACAGTTTTTTATGATATGCCCCTTGAACAGTCGTATATATATGATACCATTTTTACTGGGGTTTTATTAACAATCGGATTAATGTATCTTGTTGTTATTATTGTTTATAAAAAACAAGAATATGCTAGAGCATATATCTTATTGCGTTTGTTTATCCCTTTAGTGTTGTGTTTATACAGTATTGGATATTTAATAGGACTAAATATTGATAGGGCTTATACATATTATTTTATCGTACCCGTATGGGTGTATATCATAATTAATTTTAGTTTTATGATTTTTAATATAGGAATATTTAAGAAGTTATTTAAGCTAAAAAAATATTCGACATTAGTTAATCTTTATACAGTTTTAATTACGATTATTTATTTACTTATCTTTTTTACAATTATTACTGATTCAGCAGTTCCCCTTGGCTTATTTGATTGGGAATAATTAAACTTTAAAAAGGTGGTTAAAATGGACTTAAAAAAGTTTTTAGTAATTAGCTTAATAATCATTTTTTATCCATTTGGAATTTTAGTTATGTGGATTTCAAGGACGTTTACTAAAAAAACTAGATGGATAATTACGTTATCTTTTGGATTAGCAATCATTTTAGGACTTGGTAGTTTAGTTTTATTTTCGGGTCCATAAAAACTTCATAAAAAAAGCCTTTAGAATTCCAAAGGCTTTTTTTTAATTTGTTATTTTCCAAAAGCGGCTTGCCAGTCTTTCATAAAAGCATCAATTCCTTTATCAGTTAAAGGATGAGTAAAAGCTTTTTTAAGAACTGGGTAAGGAACAGTCGCAATATCAGCACCAACTAATGCACTATCAGCCAGTTGTTTAACAGTTCTAATACTAGCAGAAATAATTTTGGTATCAAATCCGAAAATATCAAATACTTGACGAATATCACTAACAACTTCAATGCCGTCATGTAAAGTATCTTCTAGTCTTCCAACAAAAGGACTAACATAAGTAGCTCCAGCTGTTGCGGCAAGGAGTGCTTGATTAACACTAAATACTAAAGTAACATTGGTTTTGATTCCTAGTTTTGTTAAAGCTTTTGTTGCTTTAACACCTTGTTCTGTCATCGGAATTTTAACAATCATGTTCTTATGGATTTTAGCAATTTCTTTACCTTCTTTAATCATCCCTTCAGCGTCTAAACTAATAACTTCACCACTGATTGGTCCATCTACAATTTCAGTTATTTCTTTAATAACTTCATTAAAATCTCTTCCTTCTTTAGCAATTAAAGTAGGGTTAGTAGTAACACCAGAAATAATTCCTAAATCAGCCATTTCTCTAATGTGTTCAACATTAGCCGTATCAATAAAAAATTTCATTTACATTTCCTCCGTATTTTCATTTTGATCATTTTCTTCAATTATAAATTCTTTAAATACAACCGGGCTAGCGTCAGCCAGTTCTTCGTATAACTTATCAACAAATAAAATTCCTTTTAAATGGTCTATTTCATGTTGAACAACAATCCCAACATACCCTTTTAATTTGATTGTTTTTTGTTCTAATTCTTCTGTTTCAGGATTAAACAAATAAGTTCTAACCGTAATTTTTTGATGTCTTGGGGTAAGCCCTTCAACTTCTCGATCGACACTTAAACAACCTTCTCCACCTGGTAAATAAATTTTCTTTACACTATGGCTAATGATTTTAGGGTTAACCATTAAATAGAGATGTTCCACTTCATAATCCTCATCCATCGTCTTAACAACTAACATTTGTTTAGAAATATTAATTTGCGGAGCCGCTAGACCTACTCCGGCTCTTAATTCAAATTCTACGCTAATTTCTGGATCCATTGAATTTTCTAGAAATTCAAGCATTAATTTTAATGTTTTTTTATCTTTTTTACTTAAGGGAAGTTTTACTTCTTTCGCTTTTTTGGAAAGAGTAGGGTGACCTTCCTTAATAATATCTTTCATTGTTAACATTTTAAACACCTCACTCATTATTATAACAAACTAGTTAAAAAGTTTACACTAAAAAACGTTTATTATTTTAAAAATCTTCTTATTTTTTTACAATATCTTAATTAAAACGCTTTCATATAAGTAAATGTGTTTACTATGGCCAGTAAAACAAGTATAATTAACTTGATATTTTGAATGGAGTGATAATTATGAAAAAGATAAGAAAAATTGGAATAATTACTGGTGGTGGTGACTGTAGTGGTCTGAATGCCGTAATTAACGGAATAACAAAAGCTGCGGTAACTAAATACGGAGTTGAAGTAGTTGGATTTACTAAAGGATTTACTGGGCTAATTAGCCATAGTTTTAGAGATTTAGATTTAAAAGCTGTTTCAGGAATCTTACATGAAGGTGGAACAATTTTAAAATCATCAAATAAAGATAATTTATTTAATTATCCAGTTAGACAAAAGGATGGATCAATTAAATATGAAGATATTTCTGATGAGGCAGTTAAAAATTTAGAATATTTAGGTGTTGATGGGCTAATTGTTATTGGTGGAGATGGTACATTAACAAGTGCTAGAGACTTCGCTCGTAAAGGTGTTCCAGTAATTGGTGTGCCAAAAACAATTGATAATGATTTACCAGCAACAGATGTAACATTTGGGTTTAATACATCGCTTGAAACAATTTGTGATGCTTTAGATAAAATCCATACAACAGCTTATTCACATGACAGAGTTATGGTTGTAGAAGTTATGGGAAGATTAAGTGGTTGGCTTGCTTTAGAAGGTGGAATGGCTGGTAGTGCTGATGTAATTATTATTCCTGAAATTCCATATGATATTAATAAAATAGTTGAAAAAGTTAATCAACGTGATGCTTTTGGTAGAAACTTCACAATTATTATTGTTAGTGAAGGAGCAACTCCTATTGGAGGAGAAGTTACAATTAGAGAAATGGTAAAAGACAGTCCTGACGCTGTAAGATTAGGAGGAATTGGAGATATCATAACAAGACAACTTCAAGAATTAATTCCTAATCATGAAGTTAGATACACTAACCTTGCTTATTTACAACGTGGAGGAATGACTTCGCAATTTGATAGATCACTTGGATTATTATTTGGAGTTCACGCTGTTGAATTACTAATGAAAGGTAAAAGTGGTGTAATGGTTCAATTAAAAGGCCGTGAGGTTTCACATACACAACTCACCGAAGTGGTTGGGTCTGGAGAAGTTGGCGAAACTTCAAAAGGTGGTAAGAAATTAGTCGATCCAAAAGGACAATACGTTCAAACAGCTAAGGCTATTGGAATTAGTTTTGGTGATTAAGGAATGTATTCATATCCAATAGATTTTGATTTATATAGCGCAGCTGAAGCAGTGATTCTTGTTGAGTTTTTAGCGTTAATTGAGGATGCTAATGAAGGAAAAGTAGATCCACAATTATTAATTAAAAAACATAAAAAGTTTCGAAAAATTATCAATTCTATCTCTACTGAGAAACAATTAGATAGAGAGTTTGAAAAACTTTCGGGATATTCAATTTATAAAACATTAAAAAAATACACATAAAATAATAAAACTCTTAGTAAAAGCTAAGAGTTTTATCATTATTTAAGGGAATATGCTAAAATATAAATGAGAGGAGTGGATAACCTTGACAAAAAAAGGCTTAATTTTATTTAGTATTATTTTTGCTAGTTATATATTAAAAATTATTGTAGTTGCATTATTACCACAATTTATTGATGTTACTAATCCAGCTAACTATGTTAAGGGCATTGCCCCATTTAACTTGATTTTTGGAATAGTAACTCCGGTAATCTTTATTACGCAATTTAAGAATCGTGCTATTTTCTTTCCTTTAGGGATCTTTTTAATCGTTGTTAAAGTGTTAATGTTCATTAATGCCTATGCTTATGGAACAGGGTTTTATCTTTATTTTGGCCTAATTGTTTCCCTTGCTAATATTGTAGGTTTAATTATTTTTACAACGATGGCATTTCTAAAAGAAGAAGGTAAATTAATTGCCAGTTATTTAATTCTTTTAACAGTTTATGTTGTTTGGACAAGTCAACTTGTAATGACTCTTTTAACATACATTAACGCTTCAACAGCTTTTTTAGCATTAGTTTCGGGGACAATTCCATTATTCTTACAGTATGCGTCATTATCATTATTACTGTATGTAGTTTTAGTAGAATGTCAAAAAATATCTTCAAAATCAACGGAAAAACTTTAGCATAGGAACCATTAAAAGAGAGTAGGAATACAATGAGAATCGATCGGTTTTTAGCAAATTTAAAATACGGGACAAGAAAAGAAATTCAAAAAGCAATAAAATATAAGCAAGTTTTTGTTAATGATGAACTTGTTAAAAGTACCGCTTTTAAAATTGACCCAATAAAAGACGAGGTTGTTTTTAATGACGAAAAAGTCTTTTATAAAGAAACAGTATTATTAATGATGAATAAACCAAAGGGATACCTTAGTGCTAATAAAGATGGCAAAGAAAAAACGGTATTAGATTTAATTCAATTACCGTATTCAAGATTCGATTTAAAAATTGCGGGAAGATTAGATAAGGATACTGAAGGATTATTATTACTGACAAATAATGGTAAACTTCTGCATAATATAATTTCGCCATCAAAAGATGTGTATAAAAAATATTTTGTTAGGGTTGATCAGCCAATGAAAAAGCTGAAAAAGTTAACAGAAGAATATGAGATTCTTGATGGAAGAGATTATTTATTTATTCCAGCTAGTCCCATTGTAGAAAAAATCAATGATACAGAATTTTATTTATCAATTAAAGAAGGAAAATTTCATCAAATTAAGCGAATGGTAGAACATTTTAATCGAAAAGTAGTCTATTTAAAACGAGTTCAGATTGGTGAAATAAAATTAGATGAAAGTCTAAAATTAGGCGAATATAAGGAAATAAGTGATTATAAAATATAAAAAAGCCCAATGGGCTTTTTTATTTTTCTTGGTTAATTATCTCTATAAGATTTTTAAGGACATAATCAAGTTCTTCAGGAGTTGTAAAGTCGCCAATTGAAAATCTAATAGTATTATTTATAAATTCATCAGAAACACCAATAGCTACTAAAACATGGCTTGGAGTAATTATTTGTGAATCACATGCACTACCAGTTGAGACATAGATTCCTCGTTGGTTTAATAAGTATTGTAATGTCGGTCCATCAATTCCCTTGAAAGAAAGATTTAAGTTTCCAGGAAGTCTGTTTTCTCCGATTTTTGGACCATTAAGCAAATAGTTTATTTTTGCCTCATCAAGCTTTTCTAAAAAGTGTTTTGCATACTTATTAAGGCGTTTGGTATATTCATCTAATTGTGATATACCGTTTTCTAAAGCTTTAGTAATTCCAGCGATAAAGGCAACATTTTCTGTGCCAGCACGTAACTTTTGTTCTTGTTGACCACCATGAATTAATGGAGCAATATGAGTTTTATTTTTAATGTATAGAATACCAATTCCTTTAGGACCATGAAATTTATGTCCTGAGATGCTTAATAAATCGATATTAAGTTCTTCAATATTAAGGGGAGTATGACAAACTGCTTGAACAGCATCAAGATGTAAATAGGTATTAGCTTCGTTACATATTTCACTAATTGCTTTCACATTTTGAATTGTTCCAATTTCGTTATTTGCCATAATAATACTAACTAATAAAGTATTATCAGAAACTAGTTCTCTTAAATGATTTAAATCTACAAAACCTGCTTGATCAACATCAACAAATAATACTGTATATCCTAAACTTTCTAAGTAATTAAAGGATTCAAGAGTAGCGTGATGTTCAATTTTAGTGGTAATAATATCACTTTTACTATTGTTTTTGGCGGCGATACCTTTAATTGCCCAGTTAGTAGATTCACTTCCACAACTTGTAAAATAGATTTCATCTTTTTGACAATGTAAAAGTTCTGCGATTTTTTGGCGGGAATGGTTAATTACTTTTCGATTATTAATCCCTTTTTCATGTAAACTTGAAGGATTTCCGTATTCTTCTTTAAAAAAGGGTAACATTGTAGCTAAAACTTCTTTGCTCACCCCGGTAGTTGCTGCATTATCTAAATATACTTTCATTATTTCCCTCCTACTAGCTCAATTGTTACATTAGAAAAATCATCAAAGTCAATAAAACTTAGAATGGCTAAATGATCAATTATTTTTAATGAGTTACTATTTGTTTCTTTAAATAATTTAAGTAAATCACTAACAAGTTCTTTTGCAATAAAAGAAATGTGAATAATACAAGGATCTTCATCCCCAAATAAGGCGATACTTTTTTCAATAATTACTTTTTCTTTAATAGGAATATTTAAAATATTTCCGCTATACAAAACAGTATCAAACTTTTTAATAACTATTTTTTCTTTCATTTAATTCCCCCTAAAAGATTCTCGTGAAGAAGTAAATTGCAATACCTAAGAAGAATAAAGCACTTGCTAATTTAATAATATGGAGATGTTCTCTAATCCAGTTACTAGTAGCCATTACTCCTTTACCTTTAATTGCGATGACCGCAATAATAATTAAAGGTAAAACAAACATTAGATTATAAAATAATAAAGCAATATAAGCATATAAACTATCTAAATAGTGAATTCCATAAACGATTCCTAAATAAATTTGCCCTGTACAAATAAGCTCTGTAACACTTAGTGCTATTCCTAAAATAAAGGTTAAAATTAAGACAGTAAATAAACCTTTTTTATTTTCGTCATCATTAATAACATTAGTAAAAGCTTTAATTAATTTTTTATTATATCTTTGAACCCAAGCTGGTAATTGGTTTTTAACTTTTCCATATTTTTCATTTTTACTCATAAAGAAGTCGTACATATTAAAGAAAAAGAGGAATAAACAAAGTAAAGCAACAATCCAGTTAATCACAATATTGACGACATGGGCCTGAGCTGAAAACTGAATTAAGAAATTAAGTAAGAAGGTTCCAATTAAGAAATAGGAAACAAATAAAGCAAAAATATAAGTAACACTAACTAAAATTAAAACTTTTTTATTATCACTAAATCCCAGCAAACTAACAAATAGTAATAACATTGCAATTGCACAAGGATTAAAACCATCTAATAAACCAGCAAGTAAAACAACAGTGAATCCAGCAATTCCAGTAATATCATTAAATACTTGGCCTTCAACAACCGTTACAGGACGTAAAGGATCAGCACTTAAATTATAAATTGTATGATTATCTACAGCTGTTTGGATATCAGATAATAAATTAAAATATTGATCTCCCGCAAAAATAATTGGGACAGTCGCTTCGCTTTTACTAATTCCATAAGCAACATTATAAGCCGCAAATAAATTACTAGCATCTTCTTCTAAAACATCATATATTTCCACTGTAACTCCTTGATTTTGGAGTTTTAAAATATAATCATCTTCACTATTATAATCGCCATTAGGGCCGTTAGGATGACCAGTTAATTCGTTACAAACTAAACAAGTTGCTTCTTTAAAATAAATAACTTTTCTTTCTGCTGAAGAAACTGTGGGAACACTCACAGTAATGGAAAACAAAGCAAAAAGGAATAAGGTAATAAGTAATTTAGTCTTTTTCATTGTAAGCACTTCTTTCTACGTGATATATCTATTTTATCACTATAATTATAAGTTTTATCTTAGGTAGTGTCAAACAATGCTATAATAATTTTAGTTAGAAAGAATGATTAAGGAGATGTGGCTTTTTACTTGAAACAAAAGGACTAAACCTATATACTATTATTATGGTGATAAAATGAAAGAAAATGTAATTCACGCACTTTATGATTTAGTTGATGAAATTAAAGATAAAAAGGAATACCACAGGTTAGTTGAACTAAAAAAGATTATTGAGACAGATCCGTTAATAATTAGTCAAACAGCAGCTTTTAATAAAGCTAAAACTAAATATTATGAAGTAACTAAATATGGGAAATACCATCCAGATTTAAAAGGAGTAAAACAAGAATTAGCGAAAGCAAAAGAAGCCTTGTTTACTAATGAAATAGTTAAAGAATACAAACAACTAGAAAAAGAGATTCAAAAAACTTTAAACATTATTTCTAAAGAAATCGCTAAAAGTATTTCACTGAAAGTGAAATATCCTAACGAGTTAGGATTAATAAACCAAGACCATTAAAAAGCTAAAGGAGTAAGAAAAGATGACAGACAGAACGAGCTTAGTCGTTTATTTTAGAAATCCAAAAGCAATTAAAAAAATTGCTCCATTTGGAGAAATAAAATACTACACAAAAAAGGGTAAATACGCAATTCTTTATTTAAATAGAGAAGATGTTAGTAAAGTTACAGAACAATTAAAAAAAATAAAACTAGTAAAAAAAGTAGAAGAAACATTATTTGAAAACGATGAATATCAATTAGAATTTGATGTCAAGTAAAAATACTTGACAACCACTCGTTGAAATGCTATACTTTGAGAGGTTAAAAAAAATTCAAGGAGGAAATGAAAAATGGCAGTTAAACTTAGATTACAAAGACATGGTTCCAAAAAACGTCCTTTCTATAGATTAGTCGCAGCTGACTCAAGAAGTCCTAGAGATGGTAGATACTTAGAAATTATTGGTACTTACGATCCTACTAAAGAACCAGTAGCGGTTAAGATTGATGAAGAAAAAGCTAAAAAATGGTTAAGTGTTGGTGCTCAACCAACAGATACAGTTAAAAACCTTTTTGCAAAAGCTAACATAACATCAAACAAAGAAAACAAATAGGGTATATATAAATGGCAGTTGATTATGAAAAATTAATTCACGACTTAGTTCAGCCATTAGTCATGTATCCTGAAGACTTAATGGTTAAAAAGTTTTCAGAAGATGATAATCTACTTACTATCCAAATTATTGTTAACCAAGAAGATCTTGGAAGAGTAATTGGGAAGAACGGACGAATTGCAAATGCAATTAGAACAATAGCGTATGCTAGTGCTTCAAGAGAACGTAAAAAAATATCAATTAATATTGATTCATTTTAGACCCGAATTTCGGGTCTTTTTTTTACTGTTGTATTTAATAAATAGGATAAGATGTAGTATAATAGGAATAACTTACAATGTTTTTTAGTTTTTCTTATAAAAATAAGTAATGAAGATAAGCAACATAAGGAGATTAATATGAATACTCTCGAGGTTAGAAATTTAAAAAAGACTTTTAAATTATCAAAAAAACAACAAAAAATAGAAAAAACAAATATCAAAGTGAAAGTCGCAGTTGATGATTTATCATTTACCGCTTATCCAGGTGAAATTTATGGGTTGCTTGGTCCTAACGGAGCTGGGAAAACAACTTGTTTAAGAACTATTTCAACTTTAATAAAACCAGATAGTGGTGACATTTTTGTTGGGGATACATCTGTTTTAAATAATCCTTTAAACGTTAGAGGAAAAATTGGTTTTTTAACAAGTGAACTTAAACTTGAAGATCACTTTACTCCAAACTATTTATATACTTATTTCTCAAAGTTGCATGGTATTGATGAAGTAACAATAGAAAAAAGAAAAACCGCTTTTTTTAATAAGTTTGGAATAGAAGAATTTAAGGAAGTAAAAGTTGGAGATTTATCAACAGGGATGAAACAAAAAGTGAGTATCGCTATTAGTTTGGTCCATAATCCAGATTTCATTATTTTTGATGAACCAACTAATGGGTTAGATGTGTTAACTGCTCGAAGTGTTACAGACTATTTAATTGAACTTAAAGAAAGTGGGAAAACGGTTATTTTGTCAACTCATATTTTAGGAGTAGTGGAAAAACTATGTGATCGGGTTGGAATTATTATTAATGGGAAAATGAAAATATCAGATACTTTAGATAATGTTTTAAAACTTGATAAAAATAGTGATTTAGAAGAAATCTTTTTTAAACTTGTAAAAGAAGAAAAAGAATTACAAGGGGGTGCCTTGTAATGAAAAATATTTTAACGATATTTAAAAAAGAGTTTTACCGAGTAATGACTGATCGTCGTTTAATTTTTACCGCTATCTTACTTCCAGGGTTAGCTATTTATGTAATGTATTCTTTTATTGGGAATGCCATAGGTGGAGAAATCGAAGATATTACACAACATAAAATGATTATTTATACTGAAAATTTACCAACAGAATTTCGTAACTTTGTTTATGCTCAAAGCGTAAACCCAGAATTTCGTGATTACGTAACTGCTGATAAAGATGTAGTAGAAGAAGAAGTTTTAAGTGGTGAGGCTGATATGATTATTATTTTCCCAGCTTCATTTGAAGATGATATTGACAATTTAATTTTATCGAAGATAACTATTTATTATAATCCTGGTGAAAAATATAGTGAGTATAGTTATGCGAAAATAACTGATATTGTTAATTTATATAGTGATAATATTGGAGTAGACCGACATGGAGATAGTTATTACGCTTTTACTTTGGATTCAGAAATTATTATGGACTCTGAAAAAGCTGCAGGACAGCAATTTGCGATGCTTTTACCAATGTTAATTATTATGTTTTTATTTAGTGGTGCAATGAGTATTGGACCAGATTCAATTGCTGGAGAAAAGGAAAGAGGAACAATTGCTACTCTATTAATAACCCCGATTAAACGAAGTGAAATTGCAATTGGTAAAGTCTTGAGTTTAACGGTGATTTCAATGTTTAGTGCGACGAGTTCTTTTATTGGAATAATTTTAAGTTTACCTAACTTAATGGGGGATACCGAAGGACTTGATGTTTTTATTTACGGAATTAAAGATTTTGTAATGTTGTTTGCAGTCCTACTTGCAACTGTTTTAGTGATTGTTGGCTTAGTCGCAGTACTGAGCGCTTACGCTAAAACGATTAAAGAAGCATCAATGTTAATCCTACCGTTTTATTTTGCAAGTATGGCTTTAGGAATATCAACTATGTTTAGTGGTGAGGCAAGTAGTAATATGCTGATTTATTTCTTCCCAATTTACAGTTCAGTTAATTTAATTATTGGAATTTTAACGTTTGATGTCTCTTTAACTGCTTTTATTATTACGATTTCAACAAGTTTAATCTATGTTGCAATCTTTGTATATATTTTAACAAACCTATTTCAATCAGAAAAAATTATGTTTCAAAAATAGAGGTGGATTATGGAATTAATTATCATTGGAAAAATCGTTAATACTCACGGGCTAAATGGAGCCCTTAAAGTAAAATCATTCACTGATTTTAAAGAACAAAGATATCAAAAAGGAACACCTTTATATATCGCTTTTAAACAAGAAATCATCCCAGTAACAGTAGTATCTCAAAAAGTGATTAAAACACTAGATTTAATCACTTTTAAAGAATTTGATAATATTAATCAAGTAGAAAAATTTAAGGGTTGTGATTTACTGTTTAATAAAGAACTAGCCCATGAGCTAGAAGAAGATGATTATTACTACGATCAAATTATTGGGATGAATGTATATAATGAAGATGAACTTCTAGGCAAATGCATAGATATTAAAGAATACCCTCAAGGAGAAGTGTTAGTTGTTAAAATTGGTAGTAAAAATAAACTTATTCCTTTTAGAAAAGAATTTGTAAAAGAAGTAAATATTAAAGAAAATAAAATAGAATTAATCATGTGGGAGGGTTTGCTATGAGAATTGATGTCTTAACCCTTTTTCCAAAAATGTTTGATGGCTTTTTAACGGAGTCACTTTTAGGAAAAGCAATTAGTAATAATTTAGTAGAAATTAAGATTATTAATTTTCGAGACTATTCAACTAATAAACATCATAAAGTTGATGACACTCCTTATGGTGGTGGAGCTGGGATGGTTTTAAGTGTAGAACCAGTTTATAATGCCTTAATTCAAATTGATGGTTATGAAGATGCTTTAAAGATATTAGTTACTCCTCAAGGAGAACCATATAAACAAAAGAAAGCATATGAATTAAGTAAAGTGGATCACATTATCATTTTGTGTGGGCATTATGAAGGATATGATGAAAGAATTAGAACTTATTTTGATCTTGAACTTTCTATTGGCGATTATGTATTAACAGGTGGAGAACTCGCCGCAATGGTTTTAATTGATTCAATTACAAGATTAGTTCCAAAGGTGATTAATAAAGATGAATCGCATCTTTATGATTCTTTTAATAACGCTTTATTAGAACATCCTCACTATACAAGACCAGCCATTTTTATGGGCGAAAAAGTTCCAGAAGTATTGATGAATGGGAACCATAAACTAATTGATGAATGGCGAAAAGCGGCTTCAATAAAAAGAACAAAAGAACGAAGAATGGACCTTTATTTAGAGTATTTAAAAAAACAAAATAATGAATAAAAAAAATGTTTTTTAAAAAATCAAAACCTATGAAAGCTTGATAAATAACTTCTTGCGTAATAGATATAGGTATGATATAATAAAAAACGCTGTTAAATCTAAGTAACTTTTGCTCCGCTTTGGAAAATCCTTATGAGCAAATGAAAAAGTAAGGAGTGATATTATGTCTCAGCAATTACTAAATGATATTACTAAAGACTATCAAAAAGAAAATGTTCCAGCTTTTAGAGCAGGAGACTCTGTTAAAGTATCTGTAAAGATTAAAGAAGGTAACAGAGAAAGAATCCAAATTTTTGAAGGTTTAGTAATTCAAAGACAAGGTGGAGGAATCGCGGAAACATTCACTGTACGTAAGGTATCTTACGGTATTGGTGTAGAAAGAACGTTCCCAATCCATTCACCAGCAATAGCTGACATCCAAGTAGTTAGAAGAGGGAAAGTTCGTAGAGCTAAACTATTCTATATTAGAGGATTATCTGCTAAGAAATCTCGTATCAAAGAACGTAGATAACAAAAAAATACCATCATTGATGGTATTTTTTATTAATAACCTTTAAAATTTTGTAATTTTCATGAAAACTTTTCACAAAATAGGTATTTTTCTTGAAAACATTTTCACATATGATATAATTATAGTGATGAAAGAAGGTGCTTATATATGAGTAAAGCAACTATTTATGATGTAGCTGGTGCAGCAAGAGTATCCCTTGCAACTGTATCAAGAGCTATTAATAATCCTGAAAAAGTAAAACAGGAAACAAGAGAAAGAGTTTTAAAAGTAATTCAAGAGTTAGGCTATAAACCAAATGCCTTTGCTAGAGGGCTTGCAAGTAGAAAATCTACTACTGTAGCAGTTGTTGTTCCTGACATGGGACGTGCTAGTATTGCTGAAATGATGAACGGAATTGCTGATATTGCTCGTGTTTATAAATATTCAATTTTACTTTATATTCTAGAAAGTGAAGAAGCGAGTGAAGAAGATATTTTACGTGAAATTATTGCAGCTCAGGTTGATGGGATTTTATATTTAAATGATGAAATTACTGAAAAACAATATGAGTTTTTGAAAATAGTTAAAGATAACTATCAAATTCCAGTAGTTTTAGCTAATACTTTCTATCCTGAAAGTGATGAAATTCCTTCAGTATCAATTGATTATGAAAGAGCAGGTTATGAAATTGCTAAAAAATTAATTGAAGAAGGTCGTAAAAATATATATATGATCTCAACTGTAAGAAAATATATGGTTAATGACTTAAAAGAAGCAGGATATGTAAAAGCAATGAAAGAAGCAGGACTTCAAGATAATATTATGCGTACATCAGGACGTATATCGATTAACACAGAACACTTTAATGAATTCTTTAAAGATGTTAAGGTTGATGGAGTAATCGCAGTACGTGATTCAATCGCCATTTCGTTTATGAATGTTGCTTTTGAAAATAATGTAAAGATTCCTGAGAATTTAGGAATCTGTGGATTCCAAAATACAAAATACGCCCGTCTTGCTAGACCACAACTATCATGTGTTGATGTTCCAATTTATGACATGGGAGCTGTTGGAATGAGATTACTAACAAAATTAATGAATAGTGAAGATATTTCGGAAAAAGTTATTAAATTACCACATTCAATTGTATTAAGAAAAACAACATTATAAAAAGCGTTGATTAAAAGAGAAATACAAAAGTTATCTCAAAGAGACTTAGTGATTGGTGAAAACTAAGGTTAACTAGTATTTTATACCCTTATGAGCTTCTACGAAGAAAAGCGTAGACGGTAAAGCCGTTATCTTATCGAGTGCTAGATATTTTATCTAGAATTAAGGTGGTACCACGAATTTAAAGTTCGTCCTTTTCTAGGACGAACTTTTTAATATTTTAAGGAGGAAACAAAAATGAATTTAATCGAAGAATTAAAGTGGCGTGATTTATTATTTGATGTCACAGACAAAGAAATTGAAGAGGTATTAGAAAATCAAAAAATTACCTTTTATGTTGGGGCTGATCCAACTGCTGATAGTTTACATGTTGGACATTTAATCTCTTATTTAGTATCTAAAAGATTACAAGATAGAGGACATCATCCAATCTTAGTAATTGGAGGAGGGACTGGACTGATTGGAGATCCAAGTGGAAGAAACTCTGAACGTCAATTGTTAACTTTAGAGAAATCACTCGAAAACGGACGAGCAATTACTTCCCAAGTAAAAAAAATCTTGCCAGATGCAACGGTTGTTAACAATTATGATTGGATTTCTAAATATGATATTATTACTTTTTTAAGAGATATTGGAAAACACTTTAACAT
>CAYZEW010000020.1:0-11006 GCA_964477825.1 uncultured Candidatus Izemoplasmatales bacterium
AGATAGAGTCGAACTATCGATCCCGGAGTCAAAGTCCGGTGCCTTAACCACTTGGCCATGGCCCAATATGGGGCGACTGATGGGGATCGAACCCACGAATGCCGGCGCCACAAGCCGGTGTGTTAACCACTTCACCACAATCGCCATGTTGATTAGTCTATAAAAAAGAGACTATATACATTTTAGTCAATCCTCCTATAATTGTCAAGCAATATTTGAGTTTAATTTATCCTATTTTTGTTGTTTTAAGAAATTTAATTAAATTAATAATTTATTAACTACAATCTTGAATTATTTAATAAATAAAGTATAATATTATAACGTAGAGGTGTGATACAGATGATGAAAATTAGTGCAGATTTACAAAAAAAGATTATAAATTCAATTATATTATTTGCTTTTATCTTTTTTTCAATTGGATATTTAGAAATTGTTTTTAAAAGTAGAATCCTAACAATATCGCTAGATATGAACCTTTTTAGGATAATTCTCTTTTCATTAACGTATTCAATTTTAACAATGTTTTTCATGAGTTTTTTTAAACAAAAAGCAGTTAAAAGAATGCTTTATTCTTTAATTGTTTTTATTACTTTTTTATATCTTAATCAAGAAATCTATTTTTCCTTCATAGAAGGATTTTATTCTGTTAATGTTGTTGGTGATATTACCTTAGGATTATCCTTTTTTAATAAATACTTACAAGCCTTTAAATTTTGGCATATTCTCTATTTAGTTCCAGTAGGTTCATTATATGTCTTAGATCGCTATAAAATCCTTAGTTTTGATGTTGAATATTCAACATTAAAACAACCGTTGATTGTTTTAATGTTAGGCTTTTTATCATTTTTTGTTACTTTACATACAATTGATGAATCAGTCGAGGAAATTGGTAATTTCACTACTTATAGTGATATGGATTTATATACTTATATTTATAATGCTCAAGACTCTCTTAAAAAGTTTGGGTTATTAACTTACACTCAAAGAGATTTTTTTGGCTTATTTAGAGACAACCCTTTAAGTGATCATGAATATGAAGTTTTACTAGATGATTTCTTTGAAAACCGTGATCCTCATTATTATAATGCTTATTCAAAAATCTTTGATGGTAAAAACTTTATTTTAATAATGGCTGAAAGTTTAGACACTTACGCAATTAATGAACAATTAACCCCAAATCTATTTAAAATGAAACAAGATGGAGCGTATTTCGAAAACTTTTATTCTCCATTATATTATCGCTCTACAGCTGACTCAGAATTTTTAGTACAAACATCCTTTTATCCTGATAAAAACGTTACCTTAAGCATGGAGGCTTATTCAGATAATACTTTCCCTTATACTTTACCTCGCATGTTTTCAAGTAAAGGTTACGCTACTTATTCATTCCATGATTATACTACTTACTTCTATCCAAGACCAAAATTCCATATGCATACTTTAGGATATGATGGTTACTATGGAAGTGAAGAACTAGGGATGTTAGATAATCCAGAACCAGGAGAGATTATTTTTAATCATTTATGGCAAAGCGATTTAGAATTAATGCAAAAGTCACTTGATTGTCATGTTTACTCTGAATTTGAAAACTGCACTAATATTCTAGATGATAATCAACCATTCTTCTTAAATTACGTTACTGTTTCTGGTCATTTTAAATATTCAGAAGATCATGAAATTGCTAAGTTAAACGCTGACGTTGTTGAACAATATGAAATCGATAATGGCATTGACTTACCTGAAGATATTTTCTACTATTTAGCTGCTAATATCGAATTAGATAAAGGAATTGGTTACTTATTAGATGAACTAGAAAGAACAAACCATTTAGATGATACCGTAATCATGATTTTTGGAGATCATTACGCTTATGGAATCGACAAAGAAACAATCTGGGAATATGACGATATTAAAGATGACGGTTCAAACATGGATATTCATAATATTCCAATGATTATTTATTCTAATTCAACTCTTCTAAGTGGTGTAATTGATAACTATATGTCAACAATTGATGTTATGCCGACAATCTCAAACTTGTTTGGACTACCCTTTGATTATACAAAAGTGTTCGGAACTGATGCCTTAGCTAATAAAGATAATGTTGTCCGCTTCGCAGATATGAGTTTTGTCAGTAGATATTTTAGTTATGATTCTTTATCTGAAGAATACACAATCGTTGATGATCAAGTTACTCCTGAATATTTAAATGAATTAAATTACAAAATAATTAATGATTACAAGTATAATCTACTAGTTTTACAATATGATTACTTTAAAAAAGATGATAATGAATAATTAAAAGGAATTTAGCAAATAGAGCTAAATTCCTTTTTTTCATCATTTATGATTACTTTTATTAAATGTGCTTAACTAAAAAGCTAGTACTTACTTAAGTACCTAAAGTTAATTTTCAAAACTATTGCCAACTTTTATAAATTTTCAGGTTCCTTACCGAAAAAGATTCTATTAGATTCTTGGCTTGCTTTAATAATGAGTTTATCAATTTCTTTAATATAATCCTCTAATTTTGCAACATAGATAGTTGGAACATTATAATAAAGGAACAAATCTTCAAAAGCCATCATTGATTTGTGTAAATCTTTATTAATATTTATAAAATCACGAATCTTATGGCTCTTAACAGCACTCTTAAACTGTTCGATATCAATCGCAATTATTGCGACAATATCATCAGCTGTATCAAATTCCTTAATTGGAATTGGGTAAGGTTTAATTCTTTCAAGAAAATATTTGTTATTTTTATTAATGTTGTAAACATATTCAACTTCAATATTATCATTGAACTTGAACGCTACATAAATCATTTGGCTTGGAACAACTTTAACACTTGCTCCTAGTTGCCTAAGTCTCATAACATGTTGACTTGTTTCTGAAATAACATACTTATTCATAACCTCTCCTCCTTATAAATAAAATACAACTAAATATACTGTTGAAATCATTATCGATAAAATCATTAATGGAAAAGATATTTTCATGAAGTCAAAGAATGAGACAGTAAATCCTCTCCGTTCTAATGCTCCTCTAGCAACAACATTTGCTGAAGCTCCAATAATTGTTCCGTTTCCACCTAAACATGCTCCAATAGATAATGCCCACCAAACAGGGGTAAAGTCGCCAGCACTAATTTCACTCATCGTTTTAACAAGGGGAATCATCGTTGCGACATATGGAATATTATCTAAGAAAGAAGATAAAATCGAAGACATCCATAAAACTAATAAGGTCGTTGTGGCAACATCTCCATTGGTAATTCCTAACATACTCTCAGCTAAAATATTAATAAAGCCAATTTTTTCTAGTGCTCCTACTAAAACAAATAGCCCGCCAAAGAAGAAAATTGTCTGCCATTCAATTTCGGATAAAATTTCATCAGGTTCCAACCTACTTATTAGAATTAAGAATGATGCTCCGAAAACAGCAATACTAGCTGTTCCTACATGAATTAACTCTGCGATTGTAAATCCGATAATTGTTACTCCTAAAATGATTAAACTTTTAATCATTAGTGGTTTATCAATAATCGCTTTTTTAGGATCCATTTTTAAAATTTTTGCTTTGTCAACTTCATTAACTTTAAATGACTTCCGATAAATAAACTTAATAATTAAGATTGTAACTGTAAAAACAACAATCATTAACGGTAATAAGTTAACAATAAAGTCAAGGAATCCTAAACCTGTTACGCTCCCAATCATAATATTAGGTGGGTCCCCAATTAAAGTTGAAGCTCCTCCGATATTCGCACTTAATATTTCAGCTATGAAAAAAGGTATCGGATTTATTTTTAACGAATCCGCAATAACTAATGTTACTGGAATAACTAACAAGATAGTTGTTACGTTATCCAGTAAAGCTGATGATATAGCGGATATAATTGAAAAATAGATAATAATTGTATTCGGATTTCCCTTTGCTAGTTTTGCGGTTTTAATTGCCACGAATTCAAAAAAACCGGTTCTTTTTAAAACATTAACAATAACCATCATCCCAATTAATAATCCTAATGTGTTTGTATCAATTTTCTCTAATGCTTCAGATTGAGATAACACTTGAAATAAGACCATTAACACAGCACCAACTACTGCAATAACCGCTCGGTTAACTTTTTCAGAAATTATTACTAAATATGAAACCGAAAAAACTAATAAGCCAATTGTAAAAGATTCTGCAAACACCGTCACCACTCCTCAATTAATGCTGTAAAATTAAAGATAGCTAAAAATAAATTATTATTATACTATAATAAGTATTTTAAATATATGATTCAAAATTATTATTTACTCTATACTTAATTATACAATAATATTTATAATTTGTATAATGTGAAATGACAAAAGATTTTTAATGCTTTTTAGTAATAAAAAATACCACTTTTAAAGTAGTATTTTCAGTTTTTAAGATTTCTAAATTAACTATTTTTAAACCCTTTATTGGAATACCCTTTCCCCACGTGATAAAAAAGATATGAAGACACTAATAAAAAGGCTTCAAAAGACAGAATAATGCAAGGGAATACTCTAAATATTCCTTCAACTTTAAGTGGTGGTCTCATTATAAATATATCAAATCTTAAATTAAGGTTTTATCATAATTATAAAAATCTAGGAACATCACTCCTCATTGTCAAGTAAATCATTGTAAATTTTCAAAACGTTTAAAGCATAATTTTTAGCACTAAATCTATCAATACATGCTTTGCTAGAATTAATAGTTAACTTTTGAAATAATGCTTTATCATCATATAGTTTATTAAATAATGGTATAAAGCGAGCATCATCTAAAAATGAAAAGCCGTTTTCTCCTTCTTTAATAACTCCTTCTAAATTATCATCATACTTAACTAATAAAGGTACTCCAGAAGCTAAAGCTTCGATATAAGTTAATCCTTGTGTTTCAGTCACACTAAAATTAACGAATAAATCAGCAATATGGTAATAACGAGCAACTTCATAAGGCATTACCATTCCTGTATAAATAATTTTATCCCTTATTCCTAGTTCTATTGCTAAATCTTTAAAATAATTTAAATCCGGTCCGCCTCCTACTAATAATAACTTTACATCATCTTTAGATTTAGAAATTTCATAAAACTTTCTAATTAATGGTTCAATACTTTTCTCACTAGACATTCTTCCTAAAAACAAAAGTACAAAATCATCTTTTTTGATTCCTAGTTCCTCTCTTATTTCTAAATAATAATTAGCTTTATAATTATCTTTTCTAAAGCGATCTAAATAAATTCCAGTTGGAATAATATGTGATGCTTTTTGATAGCCATAGCTATCAAAAGCTCGTTTAACTTTCATTGTTGGAAAAATCACTTCATCAGCAGAATCAGCAAATTTTTTACTATACCATTTAGATAAAAACATTAATGGTGATTTAAATACCTTAGAAACAAAATGAACATAATCTTCGTACATTGTATGGTATGTATGAACGACTGGAAGATTAAATCTTTTTGCTGCTTTTCTCCCAAGCCTACCCATCGAAAATTCAGTATGACAATGAATAATATCTAAATTTAAAGTTCCAATCGCGTTAATCTTTTTATTAGTAACTTTCCCTATTCTAAACTCTCGTAACCCTTTCATTGGAATTTTCGCCCCTTCAAAACGAACAATTTCTTCAGAATGTGTAGCCAAATCATGGCCATTAGTAATAATAATAACTTCATGTCCCATTTTTTTTAGTTCTCTTGACAAGGTTGCAACTGAAATACTTACTCCACTAATAATCGGATAATAAGCATCAGTGAATAATCCAATTCTCATAAATACACCTACTCAATCTTGTAATTTTTATTTCTAAAAGTAAAATAATAAATACTAAAATATCCTAGTGCCACTAAGCAATGAATTAATATAAATACATAGCTTGATAACCCTGGAAAAACTACCCCAATAATACTTTGGTTATTTAAATAAAAGTAATCCGCTCCCATTAAATTATTAATTGGAATAAAAGCAAGTAAAATTGCCGCCATTACCCCAACAATAATAAACAAATCTTTAACATTTGGTTTATATCCTTGATAAACTACTAAGAAAAACGGAGTAATTGCTAAAAGGAAATGATCAATATAAAATGTTTCTGTTAAATTAGCAATATTTTCCATTGGCCCGTTTGGATAAATAACCCCAGCCATTCCGGTTGCTCCCCAATAAAATAAAAACGATTCAACTCGCTTATCCTTAGTTAAAGCATAATACAATAATACTAATGAACTTAACCGACAAACATAAAAAGGTAAACTTTCAGTAATTAAGAAATCTCCTCTTAAAAAAACCCCTAGATATCTTGCAAATTGACTCCACACCAATAAAATAGCAGCAATTGTGAAGATCCTTCTTTTATGTTTATTAATAAAATCTTTATAATTGAAAATCGCATAAATGCTAAAGGCTGCTGATAAAATTACAATAGCGTACATTAAGTATGGGTTAATAAAATTAAAATATAACATTTCTTCACCTCACTAAGTAAATCCCTTAGTTTTATTTCAAAGCATAATAATTTTGAATTGTAAGATTTATTACCATATCAGCTTTTTCTTTTAAACTTTCTTGTTGAAAATAATAGTTTTCTAAAGGAATCCATTCCTTTAGAAAACGCTCTAACATCTTTTCACCATTTCTAGCTAATATGCGATTTTTTTGAAGGACACTATCAACTTCCAAAAAAACTTTTAAGGTGTAATATGATATTAATGATGAATGCATTGCATAAACCCCTTCAACAATAACAACTTGTTTATTTTTAAGCGTATTTCTTTCTTCTAAGTTATCTGTTACACAGTTAAAATAATCTGATTTTAAATAATCACTATTAAGCTTATCCATTACCTCAGACATAATTCTTTCATAATCTACATTTCCGCCACTTTCAGCTAAACGTTTTTGTGTTTTTCTTTTTAAGGGAAGAAAATAATTATCAGTATGAATTAATAAAGCATCATATTTTTTTTGTAATAATTCTCCAAGCGTTGATTTTCCAGAGGCACTTGGACCATCAATGGCAATAACTACTTTTTTATTTTGCTTTATTTGCTTTTCGATTTCTTTAAACAACTTCATAAAATCACCTACAATCATTTTACCACAAAATCACTTATATTTTTATGTAACTTATAATTCTATATAACCAAAAAGCAAACATCTTAATAATGTTTGCTTTATAATACAATTATCTTTTAACGTTTCTATTCTACAAACCAACTAACACCATATCCTTTATACCCAACATGGATGCTAAAGACAGGTCCTAAATAATCAATAAAAGAGATTTTTGCATCTGGAAAACTATCTGCGAGTAAATCTTTTAAGTTAGTTGCACTTTCAAGGGAATGAGTACTACAAATTCTAAAAGTAACTTTTTGATGGGTTTCCATATCTTTCTTTAGCTTATCTAACATATATTTATGAACCTTAGTGTAAGTTCTTTCTTTATGAACTAACTCAAGTTTTCCATCAACTACTTGAATAATTGGTTTTACTCTTAAAACAGTTCCTATTGCCGCAGAAGTAAGTGATAATCTTCCTCCTCTAGCTAGAGAAAATAAATGTTCTACTGTGAAAAACTGTTCAGAAGTTTTTATTATTCTATCAAGTCTTTCAACAATTGCTTTTTCATCTTTGCCTTCATTAATCATATCAATTAATTCAACCGCAATCATCGCTGGTCCATAAGCAGCAAGTTTTGTATCAAACAAATATACTTTAGAAGGATCATCTAACATGTTTCTCGCAAGTTTAGCTGATTGATATGTTCCACTAATATTACTTGATAATAAAACACAAAAAATTTTATCATACCCCTCAGCTAATTTCTTTTCGAAAATTTCTAAAAATTCGCCTGGGGCTGGTTGGCTTGTTGTAAATTTTACCCCTTTAGCTTGCTTACCAAAAATGAAGTCATTGTCAATATCAACTTCTCGATAAGAAACCATTGATTTAACAACATTTAATGAAGCAATCCCAATATTATTATCTTCTATCTGTTCTTTTGTTAAATAAACTGTGCTGTCAATTACAATTCCATATTTATCCATTATTCATATCTCCTTTATTTACTGTACGCCCATGAAACGCCGTACCCTTTTTTTCCTAAATGTAAACAAAATATTGGTCCTAACTTTTCAGTATATGTAATCTCAATATTTTTAAACACTTTTTCAAGTTCAGTTTTTAAGATTTTTGCCTGTTCAGTATTATGTCCTAATATCCTAGCATATATCTTTTGATAGTTTTTTGTAGTTTCCTTCATTCTTGCAATAATCTCTTGAATTACTTTTTTATGGGTTCTAGCTGATTTATATAAATCTAGCTTCCCATCAATCATTTGAATTAATGGTTTTACTCTTAAGACTGTAGCAATTAAAGCTTTTGCTTTTGTTAATCTTCCTGAGCGAAGCAAACTAACTAAACTTTCTAATGTGAAAATTAAATTAGATGAAGCAATTAACTCATTAGTTTCTTTAATAATCTCTTGAAAATCAAGATCATTTTGAATCTCCTCAATTACTTTTAAAGCAATCATTTCATTTCCAAAAGCTGCTAGATTTGAATTAAAAACATAAACCTTTGATGGTTCATCTAAAAGATTCAAAGCCATCGTTGCTGATTGATATGTTCCACTTATCTTATCGCTTAAACAAACAACTAAAATATTTTCATAACCTTCTGAAAATAATTCTTTATACGTCTTTAAGAATTCTCCTGGCGATGGTTGGCTTGTTGTTAAACGATGACCATTATCTAGTCTTGAATAAACAAACTCCTGATCAACATCAACTTCTTTAAAACTCTCTTCTTTATCAATAATATTTAAACTAACTATTTTAAGATTATACTGTTTAATTTCTTCTTCTGACAAATACACTGTACTGTCAATTATTAACGCTGTTTTTTTCATCATAAACACTTCTTTCTATAAAAGATATCCATACACGCAAATGAAATGGAAGATTGTTCCTCCAAGGACAAATAAATGCCAAATAAAATGACTATACTTAAACTTAGAAACAAAAAAGATTACTCCAATTGTATATAATAATCCCCCAATAACTAAAAAGATGATTGCATTTCCTAAACTAACATATACATCTTTTGATACAAAGATAAAACTCCATCCCATTAATAAATAAATAGCAAGTGAAACTCCCATATATTTTTCTATCCATATTGATTTAAAAACAATTCCAATAACGGTAATTGTCCATAACGCAATTAATAAAAGATACGCTTCTTTAGTTCCTACTAATAAAACTAAAAAAGGAGTGTATGTTCCCGCAATCAAAATAAAAATGCTAGCATGATCAAACCTTCTAAAAACACTTTGTACAGTTTTCATATGATCTGGAAATGAATGAAGCAATGTACTAGAAAGATAAAGGATTATCATTGAAGCTCCAAAAGCAATACTAACAATTAATTCAGTTGTTGTGTCTGCTTTAATTACAAGTAAGACTAACCCGAAAATTGCAAGTAAAAATCCAATACCATGAGAAACAGCATTAGCTATTAACTCACCAAGGGATGTTTCTCTTCTTTTTAGTGTTATTTTCTTAGTTGTCATTTTCATCAAAACCCCTGTCTTTTTATTACTCTATCACACATATTAATTTAACAAATATTACTATGTCTGTCAAGGTAATATGTAAATAAAAAAAATAATCTAACATAATAGACTATTTTGTCTCAAAAAAATGAATTAAATGCGAAAGATGTTTGTTATAAAACTGATATTTCTGATCCGCAGTTAAATTAATAATTTGGGAATATAATTTCTTAAGTTTCCGATTATTTAAAAGTTCTTCAATTTCATCACACATTTTTAAATAGGTATAATACCATAATTTATAATCATCAAATCTCCCAAAAGCTCTAATTGATTTATTTTTCATATTCCATGGTTTGAGCCCCGCAAAATGAGTTCCTTTTAAAACATCTAATATTGGATAGCCATTAAACGATGAATATCTTAGATCAACATTAGTCCATTTCCCACTAAGTTTTAAAGTAATATACTGCATCTCAGGCCAGTTATAGGAACTGATTTCTTTTTGAATATCTAAATCTGCTAAATCATCCATCATAGATTCATAAAATTTAATTGATGGTTCAAACAAATAAAGTGACGCATTAACTCCCATGTTTTCTTTATCAGTTTTAATTCGATCAGTTATCACTTTCGGAATTAATGTTCCATGTGGAACATCACAGTAACGTTCATGCCATTTCCACGTCCCATTAAGATATACGGAATCAGGAATAATATATTTACCTTTATCATCATATTCTAAACAATACTCTTTCTTCTCATTAATAATCCCAGCTGGTGCTTTAAGTTCAAATAATTGATCGTAATCACTCAAAGGTAACAAATCACAATCAGCAATAATAATCTTTTCATATTGTTTCATTAAATCGCCATCTTTCCCTAATCTAAAGGCGTTAAACCTTGAAAAAAGAAATGGTCTATCTTGTCTTTCTTGTCTTCTTTCATGGGGGACATAAACTTCATCAATTACTAAAACATCATCATAAACCAGTTTTAAAGAAGCAATTGCATAACTACTAATGTTACTAGAAACAATACATACTAAATCAGCTTTAGTTTTTTGCAATCTTAAAGCATACGCAAAAACTAAAGCTCCTGGTAAATAAGAATCATTTCTAATAATAAAGGTTACATAAGCATTTTTATTCATAAGTATCATTCCTTTTAAATTCTTTGCTTTATTATAATAGTATTATACAATAGATATGACAGAAAAGGTGATAAAATGGATAAAAGAGCACAATATGCAAAATTAAGAAAAGCCCAAGCAGATAAAGATGGCGTAATTTGTGTTTGTAAACAAGTGACTGAAAGAAAGATTAGAAAAGCAGTGAGAGCTGGGAGAAGACGCTTTATCTCTGTTAAACAAGCTACTGAGGCTGGAAGTGCTTGTGGAATGTGTCAACCGATTGTTGAAG
>CAYZEW010000020.1:11106-20442 GCA_964477825.1 uncultured Candidatus Izemoplasmatales bacterium
AAACAAGCTACTGAGGCTGGAAGTGCTTGTGGAATGTGTCAACCGATTGTTGAAGGATGAATTAAATAAAAAATAAAAAGCTTGTTTAAGCTTTTTATTTTTATAATTGATTATTAATCTTTTCTAAAAGGTTGTTTTTAAGCAGTTCTCCTTCTTCTAACATTGCCGTAATTGAAGCTTTATAACTACTAATCATTGCTTCATCAGTTAAGCCAGGAAGATTTATTTTGACATTTAAGCTTGCCCCAACTAACCCAGCATATAACATTAATGTACTAACCCCAATATCTGATAAAGTGTTTTTATTACCATACTGCAAAATGAAGTCCATTTGTTTTAAAGCCTCTAACGATAACTCACAAACTCTATGCGGAACTTTGATAGCGGCCATTGTTCCTTCTAAAATTTTAGTTTTTCTTTTTGCTTTTTCTTCACTACTTTCTTTTGGTAATTTAAAAGCTGTCATAATTAAATTAAATGCTTCAGTATCTTGATCAATTAATAAAATTAATTCATTTTTTATAATTTTAAATTCTTCTAAAAGATTATTAAAAGTAGTTTGAATTTCTTCATCTAACTTTTTAAATTTCTTTTTATTAACTGTTAGATGGCCAACCATTCTTGATAATGACGCCCCCATTGAACTAGCTAAAGCACTAACACTTCCGCCACCTGGTGCTGGTGAGGATGAATCAATTTCATTATTAAATTCGTTTAAACTCATATTTACTAGTTTCATTTTATCTCTCCTTAAAATGGTAAATCTATTTCTAGATTAAGCATTTCTTTAACTGTTTTAAAATCATTTTTAATTCCCTCGTTTAACGGAATCCCTTGATCTTTTCTTTTTAACCAAGCAAGATATTCTTTTTCACCAGCTGTATAAATTTTGTCAGATCCAGGGGCTAACTTAGAATTTCTTAAATCTCTTAAAATGTCTCCAGCAATCTTCTTAAAAGGCTCAAGACCCATAAAAGCTTCGGTATCAATTGCGATAAAAAAGTGACCTAATGGGTAAGGGGTTAAATTACCATTCTCATCTTTTCCGGTTAACATTTTCATAAAACTTCCTGCTTGTAAAGCCGCACTTAATATCTCCACAACAGTCGCATAACCGTAGCCTTTATAACCAGCTAACTCTTCACCAATTCCCCCAAGCGGAGCAAGCGCTGCCTCACCAATAGTTAAAGCTTTTAAGATTTCAACAGAATCAGTTTTCGCTTTTCCGTCTCTCCCAATTACCATACCTTTTGGCGTAGCTTGATTCGTCTTAGCAAAAAATTCAATTTTTCCTCTTTGAGTAATGCTAGTTGCGCAATCTAAAACAAACGGAAACGCTTCATCAGTTGGTAAGCCAAAAGTCAAAGGATTAGTTCCTAACATGTTTTCTACTCCAAAAGTTGGAGCAATACTTGGTCGTGCGTTAGTTCCGGTAATCCCAATCATCCCCGCATTTGATGCCATAGTAGCGTAGTATCCAGCAATCCCGTAATGCGTTGAATTTCTAACAACAACCATGCCCATCCCATATTCTTTTGCTTTATCAATTGCTAATTGCATCGCTTTTTTACTAATTACCATGCCCATTCCATTATGTCCATCAACTACTGCTGTAGTTTTTGTTTCTCTAATTATTTCATCATTAGTTACTGGATTTAAAATCCCTGCTTTAATCCGATCAATATAAATTGGTTTAAAACGATTAACTCCGTGAGAGTTAATTCCTCTTTTATCACTTTCAAGTAAAACATCAACACAAATTTCTGCGTCTTCTTTGGGAATCCCAATTTTTATAAAAGCTTCCGTCATAAAATTTTTCGCATCTTCAAATGCTAAATATTCTTCACTCATAATGTCCCTCCTATACCAACACTTTATCTCTTAAAACAATTTCCCCTTTTTTAAAAACATCAAGCGTATGATTAACGCCAAAATGATACATTATATAATCTATATTCTTACTATCCATAATTACAATATCTGCTTCTTTTCCAACTTCAAGTGACCCAACCTTGTTATGAATATTTAAACTGTACGCGGCATTAATTGTTGATGCATTAAGAATTTCAAAAGGGGTCATTTTCAATTTGTTTGCCGCGAGCTGCATGACAAATTGAAAATTCTCACTTGGACTACTTCCTGGATTATAATCACTAGCTATAGCAACTGCACAGTTTTTTGCAATTAGTTTTCTAGCTGGAGCATAACCTTTATTTAAATAAAAGGAAGTACTCGGAAGTAAATTTGCAATTACGTTAGATTTTCCTAACTTAACAATATCTTCTTCACTTACTGCCATTAAATGATCAGCACTTCTCGCTTCTAACTCTACCGCAAGGCTTGCTCCCCCAATACTTTCAATTTCATCAGCGTGAATTTTAGGAATTAGTCCCATCTTTTTTCCTGCTTCTAAAATGGTTTTCGCATCTCTTTTGTCAAAAACACTATCTTCACAAAAGACATCAATAAAAGTAGCTAAATGATCTGCCTTTATTTTTTTTACATCATTAGTTAAAGATTCAATATATCCGCTTTTATTATTTAGATACTCTTTAGGAATAGTGTGAGCTCCCATATATGTTGAAATAATTTTAATAGGATGATATTCATTTAATTCATTTGCGACTTTCAATTGTTTTATTTCAGTTTCTAAATTTAAGCCATAGCCACTTTTAGCTTCAACTGTAGTTACTCCATAACTAAGCATAATATCTAAAGATTTCCAAGCCTTCTCAAATAACTCATCACTAGTTGCTTCTCTTGTAGCATTAACTGTTGCGTGGATTCCTCCCCCTTGTTTTAGAATTTTTAAATAAGGAATTCCTGCCCGTAACATCGAAAATTCATTTTCACGTGAACCAGCATGGACTAAATGCGTATGGGAATCAATTAAGCCGGGAATAACTAAATTACCATGAGCGTTATGTAAGAAAGTAAAGCTATTTAAATACTTCTCATAATCTCCCACGCCAAGAGCAATAATCACCCCATCTTTAACGGCGATGAAAGCATCATGATAAACAGCCATTTCATTCATGGCTTTTCCTTTAACTAAAGCTTTGTTTTCTGAAGTTAATAATGTTCCAATATTGTAAATTACTAAATCAGCCTTCATATTATTCACACCCTTTTAAAGATTAGCTTCAATTATTTTTAATTGATCAAAATCTCTAAATTTTAAATACTTAATCGCATATTTAGTTAAAGCTTCATATGGCATCTTTTTATCAAACTCTAAACTGTTTACTTTAAAATAATATCTTAAAGATCTTACTAAAGCGTCCTGAGGAAGAAGCCCAACAAGTTCAGAGGCAGTAACTTCAACATGGTATCTTTTAGCTTCCATTTTTATCGTTTCAAAAATCCGGTAAATTGGATTCTTTTTATAATCTAAAATATTCAAAGTAACTTGGACATGTCCTCTGTTTTCTAAATAAACAGGACCGGCTTGAATATAGCGGAACCCACCACTTGAAAAACGAATTGTTCTAGCAAGTTTTTTAGCAACTGATAAATCAGTTGTTGCTAAATCAATATTATAAGCAATTAAAGGGTTTCTTGCCCCAACCCCGATTACTCCAAAGGTTGGATGGCAAAAAGGTTCTCCAAAATCAGGATACCAGTTTTCTTCTTTAATTTTCTCTTTCATTCCCTCATATTCGCCTTTGCGAATATTTGGTAATTTTACTCGATCTTTTTTCTTGGCAGCTTCCGCATATAAAAAGATCGGAATATCATATAACTCATTAATTTTTTTTCCAACAATATTAGCGTATTCAATACATTCATCCATTGTTACATTTTCAATTGGAATAAAGGGAATAACATCAACAGCACCCATTCTTGGATGTTCACCACTTTGAAAATTCATATCGATTTCTTCTAAAGCTACTTTAGTAAAATCCACTAAAGCATCAATAATTTTTAAAGGGTCTCCTAGTAAAGTTACAACTGTACGATTATAGTCGCCATCACTTTCATAACTTACCATTTTAAAATCCGCTTGGTTTTTAAAACAATTAACTATCTTCTCAACCTTATCTAAATCACGACCCTCACTAAAATTAGGAACACATTGGATGATTTTTTTCATCTTAGTATCCTCCTTTTTTATACTTATCATTCACTAGTTTATTAACTAGTTCTTCATCTGTTAAGTAAGGAATTGTAATGTGGGAATTATTATCAATTTCATTATATTCTTCACTCGTTTTTATAGCATTTTCATTTCTTGCCCAAGCTCTTCTTGAAACGCCACCCATCACATCAAATAACATCGCAGTAGCTAAAATTTCATCAACGCGTTTTGAACCATCTAAAACAAGACCATACCCACCATTAATCGCTTTAGAGATTCCTACTCCTCCACCATTATGTAAAGAAACCATACTCATTCCTCTTGAAGCATTTCCAAAAGCAATATGGGTTGCCATATCAGCCATAATGTTTGAACCATCTTTAATATTTGATGTTTCTCTAAAAGGTGAATCTGTTCCCCCAGTATCATGGTGGTCTCTACCAAGCATGATTGGCCCAACTTCATGATTTCTTACCATTTCATTAAACTTTAAAGCAATCTTTAACCGCCCATAAGCATCTTGATATAAGATGCGTGCTTTGGTGCCAACTACTAATTTATTTTTTTCAGCATCTTTAATCCAGTTATAGTTGTCCAAATCTTGGAAACGACGATTTTTATCAATTGATGCCATTGCGGCTAAATCTGTTTTTCTTAAATCTTCATCTTTTCCAGATAAACAAATCCAACGGAATGGTCCATAACCAAAGTCAAATAACATTGGCCCCATAATATCTTCAACATAGCTTGGCCAAATAAATCCATCTAAATCATCTTTTTTATTTTTACAAATTTCAGTTACACCAGCATCATAAATTGCTTTCATAAAACTATTTCCATAATCAAAAAAGTAAGTCCCTTTTTCAGTTATTTTCTTAACTGCTTGGTAATGTCTTACTAAGCCTTGATCAACTAAGCGGTTAAATTTTTCTTTATCTGTTTTAAGGAGCTTTGTTCGTTCTTCAAAAGTAATTCCTGCGGGACAATATCCTCCATCATAGACAGCATGACAACTTGTTTGATCACTTAGTAAATCAATATAAATGTCATGTTCTATTGCGTATTCTAATAAATCTACAACATTTCCACTATATGCAATTGATAACGCTGTTTTATTTTTTTGCGCTGCTTTTGCTTTTTCAAAAGCTTCTTTTGGTGTTTTTGCTATATAGCTAACCCAGCCTTGATCATATCTTGTTTCAATCCGAGAATAATCAACTTCAGCAATAACGCCTACTCCCCCGCTAATTTCAACGGCTTTCCCTTGTGCTCCACTCATTCCTCCGAGTCCTGAGGTAACGAAAAGTTTTCCTGCTAAGTTTTCATCATCAGGAATCCCTAGTTTAGTTCTACCTGCGTTTAACAATGTCGAATATGTCCCATGCACAATTCCTTGGGGACCAATATACATCCATCCGCCAGCTGTCATTTGACCATAACTCGCAACACCAAGTTGTGCCGCTCTATTCCAGTTAGTTAAATCATCAAATGCCCCAACCATTAACCCATTGGTAATAATCACCCGTGGTGAATTTTTTGATGAAGCAAACAATCCTAAAGGATGCCCTGACATCATTACTAATGTTTGGGTATCATTTAATTCTTCTAAATATTTTTTTACTAAGGCATACTGCATCCAGTTTTGCATAACTCTCCCAGTTTCTCCATACGTAACAAGTTCATATGGATATAACGCGATTTTAAAATCTAAGTTATTATCAATCATTACTTGGAAAGCTTTTCCTTCAGTTGTTTTCCCTTTATATTCATCAATCGGTTTACCATATAATTCTTGATTTGGTCTAAACCGATAACCATAAATTCTTCCTTTTGTAAGGAGTTCATCTAAAAACTCAGGAGCAACTTCTTCATGCCATTCTTTAGGAACATAACGAAGGGCATTTTTTAACGCTAAAGCTGTTTCTGCTTTCGATAAAGTGAACGCTCTTTTAGGTGCTCTTCTAATTCCTGCTTTAAAAGCAGGATATTTTGGTAGTTCTTGATAAAGATCTTTTAATGTGAATAAAACATCAGCTTTCATGCTTTTTCCTCCTCAAAAATATAGTTATATAACTCATTAGTTTTAATTAAATCATCCACTTTATGAAGATGATGATACATAATTTCATCATTCTTAATAAACGGGATACTCTCTCTAATTTTATTATATGCTTTTTTTGTCTTTTTACCAAGACCTTGAGTCCCTCTTAAATCAATTGCTTGACAAGCAGTAAAGATTTCCATTGCCACTACTTGACGGGTATTTTTTAAAATCTCTAAAGCTTTTCTCGCAGCAATAGTTCCCATTGAAACATGATCTTCTTGGTTAGCTGATGAGGGGATACTATCTACACTTGCTGGATGAGCAAGTACCTTATTTTCACTAACAAGTGAAGCTGCGCTATATTGGACAATCATTAAGCCAGAATTAATTCCACTATGAGGACTTAAGAATGCTGGTAACCCATTCGATAAAGCCGGGTTTACCATTCTTTCTAATCTTCTTTCGGAAATACTCCCTATTTCACTAATCGCAATTCCTAAATAATCAAAAGGTAAAGCAAGTGGTTCACCATGAAAATTCCCCGCACTAATTGTGTAATCATCTTCAATAAATAAAATCGGATTATCTGTCACAGCGTTCATTTCAATTTCGACTTTTTCTTTGACAAATTCTAACGTATCTAAAGTTGCTCCATGAACTTGAGGAGCACAACGAATAGAATAAGCATCTTGGGTTCTTAGTTCTCCTTGATGCGTAATGTTTTTACTATTTATTAAATATTCTCTTATTTCTTTAGCTACTTCTATTTGGCCAATTTGCCCTCTTACTAAATGGACTCTTTCATCAAAAGCATCAATAATTCCGTTTAAGGCTTCCATTGATAAAGCTAAAGCAATATTAGCTAGTTTTGCTAGTTTAAAAGCATCATATAAAGCAATCGCACCAACACTTGTCATTGCTTGTGTTCCGTTAATTAAACTTAGACCTTCTTTTGCTTTTAGACCATCTAAATAATTAATCTGTGCGGTTTTAAATGCTGCTTTAGTTGGCATTCTTTTATTTTGATAAAACACTTCCCCCATTCCAATAATCGGTAAACTCATATGGGAAAGGGGAGCTAAATCTCCACTAGCACCTAAACTCCCTTTTTCAAATACAACTGGGGTAACATCTTTATTTAACATTTCTAGTAAAACATTTAAAGTTTCTAAACGAACCCCACTATAACCTTTAATTAAAGCATTGATTCTCAAGACAATCATCCCTCTAACAATTTCATTAGAGAAAGGTTCTCCCACTCCACAAGCATGACTCATTAAAAGATTTTTTTGAAGGAGGCTTTCATCTTTTTTAGGAATTGGAACATCTGAAAGTTTACCAAAACCAGTATTTATCCCGTAAACAATTTTACCGCTTTCTACTACCTTATTTACAAAATCACTCGCCTTTAAAACTAAGGCTTTACTTTCCTCACTTATCATTACTTTTTCATGATCTCTTGCGACTTTAATAAAAGCTTCTAAATTCAAGGTTTTTCCATCTAAAATAATCATCTTATCATCTCCAAATTATTAGTTACTTTTATTATACAGCTGATAACCATCTATTGAAAGCCTTTTCTTTGTAAAAACGGCCTAGTTTAGCGCTTTAAAACACTATAGCGCTAAAGTGAAAGATAATAAAAAAAGACTCAAATTATTGAGTCTTTTGAAGTAAAGTTTGATATTTTTGATAGATTTCTTTTAGTCTTTCATCCATTTTGATAATGTTAAAGGTTGCTTTATCAACACTAATAACAGTCGTATAAGCAGTTGCTTTTAGTTCGCCTTCAAGATTATAAATTTCATGATAATAAGTTATTTTAATTTTTGTTAGTTTATGAATTTTAGTTGTAATATAGATTTTCTCTTTAAATCTAATTGCTTTTAAATAGGTACAGCTAACATCTCTAACTGGGAAAATAATCCCATCTTCTTCAACTTTATAGTAATCAAACCCCAAATCTTTTAAAAATTTAGTCCGCGCTTGTTCAAAATAAGAAAAGTAATTTGCGTGATAAATTACTCCCATTTGATCAGTATCACTATAACGTAATTGCACTTCTAGTTTATGGGTATTTTCATTATTCATTTCTTTAACTCCTTTAAAAACAAGTTGCTTAAAGTATTCTGTTTTTTAATAATTTTGTTAAGATTTTCGCTAGCGAATCTTGGTAAAACGGTCTGACTAAAACTTCACTAATTATAATTTCATCGACTATTTTATAACCAACAATTCTTTTAATTCCAAACAAGTTTTTTGTTATTTTTATTTCATAGTATTCACTTAATTCATATTCTTTATTTATTGGTAATGCTCTAATTACTAGTTTTGTATCAATGATTGCTAAATCAGGATCGCCCCGCTTGCTTCTTAAAATACTTGGTAAAGCAAAAAGTGGTAATAAAAGGGCTGTTGCTGATAAATAAAAATCGTGATATGTTATGTAAATTAAGATCGCCATAAAGCCAATCAATAAAACCATTGGAATCCAAAACCGTTTTTTTTGAGTGCTATATCTAATCATGTTTTACCTCCAAATTAGGTTTTTTTATATCCTATGTTCCATGTGGAACATAGGAATAAGCGTTTTTTTATCGTTAAAAAATAAGGACTTTTCAGCCCTTATTTATCATTAGTAAAACAGGTCTTCAATATATACTTTTTTTGGTTTTTCAAAATCTACTAATAATTGAACTTCTTTCATTTTTCCAAGTTTCATTTTTAAAATAGGTCCGGCCATAATCGGAATTCTTTTTCCTAAACTTCTTGTGTTTATTTCATAATTAACAACAACATACGCTCTTCCAGGATATGAATCAATTTGATGAACCACTGCAGAAACTCTTGAATTTTTAAGTCTTCCAATCTCGTTTCTTGTTGTTATCACTCTAATAATAAATAAGGCAACAGTTAAGATAAAGACTGGGAAAATAATTCCGAAGACTCCTTCTACTTCTGAAAAAATAATTGCGACAAATAATAGTGTTGTAATAAAAGCAACAACAAATAAAAACGAAGATAAATAATCATATTTAATAACTTTTCTAATTTTTGGTTTCATTGTCTATTCTCCTTTATATAATTGATTGTGTAATAAATTGTGAAATTTCTCTAATGTCTGATCTTCCTCTAAATTCAAAAGTCATCATTCCCATACCACTAACATAGATATTAGGTTCAGCATCCATATCAAATACTCCTGATGTCTCAA
>CAYZEW010000021.1:0-18516 GCA_964477825.1 uncultured Candidatus Izemoplasmatales bacterium
GCGCGTCTGCCGTTCCGCCACGACCGCATAATACATTTTTTAATTCCTTTTTAAATATACCAAATATTTAGATAAATATCAATAAAAAAGGCAGAGGATTTTTCCTCTGCCTTTAAGAAATATTACTCTTCAATAATAAAATCTAGTTGATTATTTTTAACAACTAATGTTACTTTTGTACCATCTTTTATATCGCCTTTAATGATTAATTTTCCTAGCTCAGTTTCAAGATGTCTTTGAATATATCTTTTAACTGGTCTAGCTCCATATGTAACGCTATAAGATGAGTCAGCAATTAATTCTTTTGCCTTTGTTGTAACGATAAATTTAATTCCTTTTTCTGTTAATTTAGCTTCTAGTTTGCTAATTTCTAAGCTAATAATTTGAATAATTTCATCTTTACTTAAAGGTTTAAATAAGACGATATCGTCAATTCTGTTTAAAAATTCTGGCTTAAATTTACTTTTTAACATATTTTCTACTAATTCTTTTGTTTCTGCTTTGATTTCACCGTTTTGATCGATGCCTTCAAGTAAATATTCACTACCAACATTAGATGTCATAATGACAATTGTGTTTTTAAAGTTAACAGTTCGTCCTTTAGAATCTGTCAGACGACCATCATCTAATAATTGTAATAAAACATTAAATACTTCTGGGTGAGCTTTTTCGATTTCATCGAATAAGATAACACTATAAGGTTTTCTTCTAACTGCTTCAGTTAATTGTCCACCTTCATCATGGCCAATATATCCTGGAGGAGCACCGATAAGTCTAGCTACTGTGTGACGTTCTTGATATTCAGACATATCAATTCTAATCATATTATCATCACTATCAAATAAGGCTTCACTTAAAGTACGAGCAAGTTCGGTTTTCCCAACTCCAGTTGGTCCTAAGAAGATAAAACTACCAATTGGTTTGCTTGGATCTTTTAGACCACTTCTAGCTCTTAAGACAGCGTCACTTACGGAAGTTACTGCTTCATCTTGACCAATTACTCTTTGATGTAAAATTGCTTCTAAATTTAAAAGCTTTTCTTTTTCACTTTCCACTAATTTAGTAACTGGAATATTAGTCCATTTAGAAACAATATCCGCAATTTCTTCTTCGGTTACTTCTTCTTTTAACATTTTAAAATTATATGATTCTAGCTTTTCAACTAACTCTTGTTCTTTTTGTGGTAATTTACCATGAGTAAGCATTGCTAGTTCATTTAAATCATATGCTCTTTCAGCGTCTTCGATTTGTCTTTTAATTTCTTCAATTTCTTCTTTTAACTTTTTAATGTCTTTTACTTTTTCTTTTTCTGCTTCCCAAGTAGCATTTAAAGAAGAAAGTTGTTCTTTTAAAGTACTTAGTTCTTCTTTTACGGAAACATATCTTTCTTTTGAGGCTTTATCTTTTTCTTTTTTCAAAGCTTGTTTTTCAATTTCTAGCTGCATTACTTTACGGTTTAATTCATCTAACTCACTAGGCATTGAATCAATTTCAGTACGGACTAAAGCCGCTGCTTCATCCATTAAGTCAATTGCTTTATCTGGCAAAAAGCGATCACTGATATATTTATTCGATAAAGTAGCACAAGCTACAACAGCACTATCAGTAATTCTAACACCATGATGGATTTCAAATTTTTCTTTGATTCCTCTTAGAATACTAACAGTATCCTCTACCGTTGGTTGATCAATCATTACTGGTTGGAATCTTCTTTCTAAGGCCGCATCTTTTTCAATATATTTACGGTATTCATCAATTGTAGTTGCGCCAATACAGTGAAGTTCTCCTCTGGCAAGCAGTGGTTTCAATAAGTTACCAGCGTCCATTGAACCTTCAGTTTTTCCAGCTCCGACAATTGTATGGATTTCATCGATGAATAAAATAATTTTTCCATCACTTTTGGTAATTTCATCTAAGACTGCTTTTAATCTTTCTTCAAATTCTCCACGATATTTTGCTCCTGCAATTAAGGCTCCCATATCTAAAGCAAAGATTGTTTTATCTTTTAATCCCTCAGGTACATCTTCATTTAAAATTCTTGTTGCGAGACCTTCGGCAATCGCTGTTTTTCCGACACCTGGTTCACCAATTAAAACTGGGTTATTTTTTGTTCTTCTACTTAAGATTCGAATTGTTCTTCTTATTTCGTTGTCTCTTCCAATAACTGGATCAATTTTCCCTTGTCTAGCAAGTTCAACTAAATCTTTTCCGTATTTTGATAATACATCATAGGTATTTTCTGGGTCTTCAGATTTAATTGATTGGTTTCCTCTAACTTTTCTTAACGCTGTTAGAAATTCATTTTCATTAATTTGGTGTTTTTTAAGGAGTTTTGCACTTTCAGTGTTCCCAGAATTAAGCATACTTAAAAAAATATGTTCTACAGAAACATAATCATCCTTAAATTGTTTTGCGATTTTTTCACTATTCAACAAGATTTTATTAACATCACTTGTTAAATAGGGATTTTGGCCATTTGATGATGTTACACTAGGAATCTTCGTAATGTTTTGTGCTACGTCACTTCCAAGTAACCCTAAATCTACTCCCATTAAATTTAATAATTTTGGGATTAAAGATTCTGGTGTATTTAACATTGCATAAAGCAAATGTAAATCCGTAATTTGTTGATTGTTTTTTTCAAGTGCTAAATCATTCGCACTATTTATTAATTTCTTTGATGCATTTGTAAATTTTTCGATATTCATTGTTGTTACCTCCTTTAGAGACAAAGCACTTCAAGTTAAAACACTTGAAGTGCAATGTAAATTTACTTAATATCTACTAAGTATTTTGTAGTTTTAGATTCAAGTTTTGGTGCAGTAATAGTTAAAATACCATTATCTTGTTTAGCTGTTAATTTTGAAGCATCAATATCCTTTAAATAAATACTACGAGTTGCGCTTTCAATATAACGCTCTTTGTGAAGATAGTTTTTATGTTTATCTTCCTTAACTTCCTCTTTTTTAAGATCAATAGTTAAATAATCATTTTCATAATGGATTTCTATATTGTCTTTTGAAACTCCTGGAGTTTCTACTTCAATAATATAATCTTTATCTTCTTCTAAGACATCAATTTTAAAACCTGCTTGTGTATTTCTTGTTTCATTAAAGAAATCGTCAAATAAATCAAATACATTGTCGTAACTTGTTTTTCTTGGATATGAGCTTCTATATGGTGTAATTTTAAACATAACAATTCCTCCTTTTTTCTTTTTTTAGCACTCTCACTCCTAGAGTGCCAATTACACCTGTATTATATTACTGTTTTTAAGTTTTGTCAATAGGAAAACACTAATTTTTTTAATTTTTTTTCTACAAAAAAAGAAACCGTATTTTACGGCTTCTTTAAGGCGTTTTCTTAATACAATGTTTTTCTTTTTTTAGCACTTTTTAAATTTTTTTAAAGATTTTTTTAAGTTTTAGCTTTTAAATATTTTCGAGATTTCTCCACCAAATAATGGCATAAATCCTAAACTTAAGGCAATAAAGAAACTAGAAATAGATAAATTTACATCTGTTCTAAATAAGGTGTTAATGCCTGGAACAAATAAAACAATTAATAATAAAATCATGCCAAGCAATACAGAATAGTTTATCCATTTATTTTCAAAGATTTTCATTTTGAAAATTGTTGTCGTTTCACTACGGGCTGAGAATGTTCTTAATAATTCACCAGTAATAATAGTAATGAAAGCGAAGGTTTCTCCAACATGTGCTCCGCCAATAATATTATGACCAATATAATAAGAGATTAAAACTGCTGTTGCTAAAAAGACTGCTTGAAATGCGATTGCAATTCCCATTTTTTTATCAACAATTGATGCTCCTGGATCGATTGGATCAACTTCCATAATGCCTTCTTCTTTTTTCTCAAGGCCAAGAGCAAAGGCTGGGAATGAATCAGTTACTAAATTAATCCAAAGGATTTGAATTGGGAGTAATGGTGAACCCCATCCTAACACCATTGCAACAAAAATTAACAATACTTCTCCAACGTTACAACTTACTAAATATCCTACAAATTTTCTAATATTGGAATAAATAACTCTCCCTTCTTCTACAGCATCAACAATTGTTACAAAATTATCATCTAGTAAAATCATATCAGCTGCTTCTTTAGAAACATCTGTTCCAGTAACTCCCATTGCAACTCCAATATTTGCTTGTTTTAAAGCCGGAGCGTCATTTACTCCATCCCCTGTCATTGAAGTAATTTCTCCCGTTTCTTGCAAGGCTTTAACAATCATTACTTTATGGTTAGGTGAAACTCTCGCAAAGACATTAGTAACTTTAACTAATTCAAGAAATTCTGGATAACTTAATTGATCAATTTCTTCACCGCTTAAGGCGTTATCTCCCTCTTGCAAGATCCCTAATTCTTTTCCGATAGCTGAGGCTGTAATTTTATGGTCCCCAGTAATCATTACAACCCGCATTCCTGCTTTATGACATACTTCAATCGATGCTTTTACCTCAGTTCTAGGTGGATCGATTATCCCAACAAGACCAGTAAATATTAAATTATTTTCTTCTTTTACTAGTTCATTTTCATTATTTAACTCTTTATAAGCAAATCCTAAAACACGCAAAGCACTTCGGGCCATTCCTTGATTTGCAAGTTCGACTGTTTTAATAAATTTTTGATCAATTATTTTTATTTCTCCATCTAGTAAATAATATTTACATTGTTTTAAAAGTTGATCAGGTGCTCCTTTTGTATATAAATATTTAATATCATTAATTTTATGAACAGTACTCATTAATTTTCTTTCACTATCAAATGGATATTCATCGAGTCGTTCGTATTGCTTTTTAAGTTCCGCTTGGAAGATCCCTTTTTTAGCAGCAAGCGTTACTAACGCTAGTTCAGTTGGGTCTCCTATTAAGGAATCTTTTAAAATTGAAGAGTCATTACAAAGTGCTCCAATTTCTAATAGTTTACTAATATTTTGATTATCCCCTTTAATTTCACCATCAAAAGAATAACCATCTCCTGTTACTTCAATCATTTTTAAATTATCAAAAATTCTCGTAACAACCATTTTATTTTGGGTTAATGTTCCTGTTTTATCACTAGATATTACCGTTGTACTTCCTAATGTTTCAACAGCACTTAATTCCTTTACTATCGCGTTTTTACTAGCCATCTTCTTCATTCCAATAGCGAGGACAACCGTAATAACGGTTGGTAATCCCTCAGGAATTGCCGCAACTGCTAAACTAACACTAACTAAAAATAGTTCTAAAACATCAAACTGATAAAATAAACCAACAACAAAAATAACAATTACAACAACAATGCTAATCATTCCGAGCAGTTTACCTAATTTATCAATCTTAATTTGCAGGGGTGTCATTTCATCTTCTACTTCATTTAAAAGCATTGCAATATTACCGATTTCAGTATTCATTCCAGTACTTATAACAATTCCAGTTGCTCTTCCGTAAGTAACAATTGTGCTCATATATCCCATATTAATTCTATCACCAATTGGGGTAGCATCATTTAAGATTGCTGATGCATCTTTTTCCACAGGAACACTCTCACCTGTTAATGCTGATTCGTCAATTTTTAAATTAACTGTCTCAATTAATCTTAAATCAGCGGGAATATAGTCGCCTGCTTCTAATAAAATAATATCTCCAGGAACTAATTCTTTAGAATCAATTTCTACTAGTTTTCCATCTCTTAATACTTTAGCATGTGGAGCACTCATATCTTTTAAGGCTTCAACAGCGTTTCCAGCTTTTCTTTCTTGAAAAACTGATAAACTAACATTTAAGATCACAATTGCAAAAATAAACAATCCATCAGTAAAATGACCACTCGCAATCATACTAATTACAGCAGCAACAATTAATAAAACATTTAAGAACTGGAGAAGTTCTCCAATAATCATTCTAAAAATCGATATTCTTCCATAAGTTTCAAGTTTGTTTTCACCATGTCGCTCTCTTAAAGCAATAACTTGATCATTTCTAAGACCTTTTGCTTTATCTACTTCGTAAGTTTTTAATAATTCATTAATCTTTTTTCCATATGCTTTCATCATTTATCACCTTTTAATATTATAACATTGATTTATCTAAAAAGAAAAACCAAGTTTAAAAACTTGGTTTAGGTTAATTAAAGTAATCTTTTTTCTCCTTTTAGATTTCTAATATGAGTAACATCTTGAGAGACTTCTAAAACTCCCATATAGTTGTTTTCTTTGTCTCTAAGAGCGTAATAAGTAATATATAATATAACGTTATTAAATGTAATCCAAAACTCTTCTACATCTTTTTTGCCCTGTTTAAAACTATCAACGATTTCTTCAACAATTTTAACACTTTTAGGAGGATGACAGTGTTTTACTAATCTCCCAATAATCGATGGATTTCTTGGAAAATGTCTTGCTTTTCGGTTATTAAAATATTTAACTTTATCATCTTTATCAACAAAAGTAATATCTAGCGGTAAATAATTTAATAATACAGCTAACTCTTTCATTTCCAATGTTCCTGTTTTAGTTTTAAAGACTCCTTCACTATATTGCCCTTCTTCAACTGTTTCAATAATCTCTTGATGTTTCACCTCAATCATCGCGTAACCATATTCATGTGATTCATTAAACATTTTGTTTAACGTCGTCTCATCGAGTAATTTAATCGCTACTGGATATAAAATTAACTGTTCTTTTTGGTTAATTCCATATAAGGTATAGTAATATTTTCCAATTAATAAGGTAATTTCCTTTTCATTAATTGTTGATTGTTTTAACATTGTTAATATTTCTCTTAATGTTTTTCTAGCAGCATCATGAAGGGCCCACATTACTTCTAGTGGTTTTGTTGATGGGATTGTTTTTTCTAAATGAGGAAACAAGATATTCTCTTTTTTTAAAAACTTTCTTTCTACTTCTAAACATTTTTCAAAACCTTTTAAAAGCTGATCCTTATTTTCAATAATCTTTTTGTTTTTAAATAACGGCTTTAAACTTTCTAAATGATTATTGATTGCCACTGTTTCTAAATAAAGCGATTTAAAAAAGTTGTTTTTGTATTCTTTTATTTCATATTTTTCTAATCTTTGATGAAAAACATTTACAAACTTATCAGCATCTTGCATAATTTCTTCTACTGAATACTTAGTCTCTTGTCTATACATTTCTAAATAAAAGAGATCAAGGGGTTTTATTTCATCAATTGCATCTTCATATTCTAAATAAATTTGCTTTTTTGTTAGCGAGGGATGATCTTTTAAAATTTCATCCATAAACTGATCGATTTTTTTTATTTTTGCTTCGTCTTTATTTAAAGTTTCCATAATCTACCTCACTTCAAGAATAATCTATCTTATATTAATATCATAACATATCTTTCCTTTAAGAAATTAATATTTTGCCTTTATTTTTAATTAAAATAAGGGTAAAATAAACATAATTAAACTAAAGGAGTTTTTTATGGAATATTTAATGATTGTGATTATTAGTTATTTAATTGGTTCAATTAGTCCTTCTTTAATTTTAACAAAGCTTTTAAAAGGAATAGACATTAGAGAAGTTAACACTAAAAGTGCTGGAGCTTCTAATGCTACTTTAACTTTAGGCTTAAAATGGGGAGTGCTTGTTGGTGTTCTTGATGTTTTAAAAGGCTTAATTCCCATTGTTGTTTTACGTTATCTATATCCTGAAAACGACTATCTGTGGATGTTAGGTGGACTAAGTGTCATGTTTGGTCATATTTATCCAATTTACTCTAATTATCATGGTGGAAAAGGAACATCTGCATATGTCGGCATTATCATTGGGGCTGCCCCTATTATAGGGATATCATTAATGCTTTTCCTTATTATTGGTACTATCGTAACCAATTATGTTGTTACTGGAACTGTATTGTATATCACTGCAACTCCACTAGTTTTATTATTTTTCAACTTTACAATTATCAGTATTATTATAGTTCTCTTGATGTCTTCATTATCGTTTTATAAACATTTTGAAAATATTAAACGATGGTTTAAAAAAGAAGAATTAAGTTTTAAAGCAGCCTTAAAAAAATAAACAGAAATTTTTAATAAAAATTCCTGTTTTTATTTTCTCAAAAAAGCATAGAAAAAAGCTCTTTCAGCAAGAGCTTTTTGAGCTTTTTTCAAATAAGAGGGTTTGAATCAATTATTATTCGTAAGGTGTGAAATCAATATTACTAAATGTATCTGAATCTTTAGATTTGTATCCTGTAGCAAAGATTAGATCGTAAGTTAATTGAGGATTGTCAGCAGTTAATGTATCAATTGGAGAATAAGCAGTTTTTGCACCATCAATTGAAGGACCACTTGTTAATCCTGTTAATCCGTCAACACCATCAACAACATTTTTAGCGATTTTTACTGAATCAGCTACTAGTTTAGAAACGTCTTTGAATACTGTCATTGTTTGAGTTCCTTTACCTTTTAAAGGATCTCCCATTAAACTAGCTAATGCAACGTCAGAAGCATCTTGACCTGTAGTAAAATAGTTATCATAAGGTTCGCTCATTAATGCGAATTCTTGTCTAATTGCAGCTGATGTATCATCGTTTGGTGCTAATACAAAAATACTATCAGATGTTTTTGTAAGTTGTGCAACTACTGCAGCAGCTTTCGTTCCAGCTGTTTCAGCATTCCAGTCTGTATCAACTGGTAACATTGCTGCTTGTAAGGCATCTTTTGCATCATCATCAAATGTAGCTTCAGTGTATAATGCTAAATCACTGAAAGTATCACTAACGTTTACAATGTTAAAAATATTAAGAACAGGTTGAAGTTCTTCCATTGCTCCACCAAAGAAATAAGTAGCATTTGGCCAGTCTGCAACGCGTCCAGCAAAGATTGCTAAATCACAAGGTGCAGTTTCTGTACAACCTTGAGCTTGAGCTTCACTAACTAAGTGAGCACCCATTGCTTTACCAACATTCCAACTATTGAAAGTTGTGTAATAATCTGCATGATCAGATGCTGATTTAGCCATACGGTCATGAGCGATTAATTGTACACCAGCTTCATGAGCTGCTTGAACTGCCCCAGCACCAGAACCTTCAGTTGTTAAAATGATAACTTCTGCTCCTCTAGCGATTAAAGCTTCAACGTTAGCTTTTTCTTTAGCTTCATCACCTTCTGAGAATAAAATTTCGTATTCGTAACCTTCACCAAGCGCGTCTAATTCTTTTTTAAAGAATGCACCATCTTGGTTTGCCCATCTTTCTTCTGAAGCATCAGGTAAAACTACACCAATTTTAATAGTTTTTGATCCTCCACAAGCTGCTAGTGAAATCACTAGTACTGCCATTAACAATAAACCAATAATTTTTTTCATTTTCTATCTCCTTTTTTTTTATAATAAAGTACATCTTCATGTACTAATACCCTTCTTAAATAAAATCTTCTTCTTGCGCAACACGAATTTTTTCTTTTATTTTATTATATAATCCTTGCGCATTTGTAAATTTATATTCATATTCAATTAAATCTTCTTTGTTCATTTTTTTAGCTTCTTTAAGTTCCTTAGTAGCAAGATCAAACTGAGCTTTTGCTTCAACTAATTCGTCATGATATTTCTTTTTAGCATAATGGATTCCCACTAAGTCAATTGATCTAACGTTTCTAGTATAAATATCAAATACAACCGCGAGCAATAATACTGATCCTAAAATAATAGGTTCAATATTAGCATTAATTCCCGCCAGTGCCATTCCGTTTTTAAGTGACATAATAACAATTGATCCAATTACAGCATTAACAATTTTTCCAATCCCCCCACTAGCACTAGCTCCTCCAATAAAAGCAGCTGCAATAGCGTACAATTCCCAAAACGGTCCTTGGTTTGGCGAAGTATTTTGGAGTCTTGATACATACATTACTCCTGAAATTAAAGCTAAAATTCCCATTGAGATAAAAACAATAACAATAATCTTTTCAACATTTATTCCTGATAATTCAGCAGCATCTGGATTCCCTCCAACCGCATAAATACGTCTACCAAGAGTAGTTCTTGTTGTCATTAAATGATAAATAACCACTACTACAACTGTTATTAATAATAAGTATGAAATTCCTTTGTGTGATGACAAAGTCCATGATAAATAAGTAATAACTCCAAACATAAAGACTAACTTAGTAATAAATATTTCTATTTTCTCATTTGTAATTCCTAGTTTTTCATTTTTCTTTCTTCCTTTAATTCCCATAAAAATCAAGACTAAAACTAAAGCAACTCCAATGATTAAGGTAATAAGATCCATTCCCCCAACATCATATGTTGGTAAATATCCAATTCCGATTTTTTGAAACAGATTATTTGTTGTTGGAATAGTTCTATTATTTGTTTTAAGCATTAATAATCCTTTGAAGATAAACATTCCAGCTAAAGTAACAACAAATGAAGGAACGCTAATCTTAGCGATAAAATATCCTTTAATAATTCCAACTAATGCCGTGATTAATAATGCTCCACCGAGTGCTATCAATACTGATTGACCTTGGTTTTCAACGGCTACTACAACATAAGCTCCTAAGAAAGCTCCGATATAGCCAACAGATAAATCAATTTGTCTAGTAACAATAACTAGCGTCATCCCTACTGCTAAAACTGAAACATAAGCAGTTTGATTTAAGAGATTTGTAAAGTTAATTGGTCCGAGAAAAACCCAATTAGTCATTGAGCCAAATATTACAAAAATTACTGCTAAAGCGATATACATTCCGTAATCCCTAATATTTGTTCTAAACATTGAAATAATTGTTAAAAAATATTTGTAAATTCGCCAACAAAATTTAGCAAATTTTGTTTCTTTATTCTTTTCCATTGTCAGCCTCCTAAACCGTTGCACTTTTCATAATTTTTTCAGGGGTAGCATCTTTAATATCAAATTCAGCTGTTTGGTTTCCTTCAGCAATTACATAAATTCGATCACACATCCCTAAAATCTCTGGTAATTCTGATGAGATAATTAGAATACTCATCCCTTTTTCAACTAAATCATTAATGATTGTATAAATCTCGTATTTTGCCCCTACATCTATTCCTCTTGTTGGTTCATCAAGAATTAAAATTTTAGGATTTGAAAATAACCATTTACTAACTTGAACCTTTTGCTGGTTTCCTCCACTTAAATATTTAACCTGTTGTAAAATAGATGGTGTCTTAATATCAATATCTTTAACATATTGTTCAGCAAACATATTTTGCCTAAAGAAATCAAGAATACCATAACGAGAAATTTTCTTTAAATTAGCAATAGTAATATTTTGACTAATAGTTTCTTCTAAAATTAATCCATCACTTTTTCGATCTTCAGATACATAAGCTATTCCATGTTCGATTGCTGCTTTTGGTGAGTCTAAGACAACTGACTTATTAAAAACTATTACTTTTCCAGTTACTTTGTAATTTTTAGGATTACCAAATATGCTTAAGGCTAGTTCTGTTCTTCCTGCTCCCATTAACCCTGCAATTCCTACCACTTCACCTTTGCGAAGTTTAATGTTAGAATCCGAGACAATATAACGGTTAAGTTCCTTATCAAAAGCATTAAGATGTACTGTTTCTAAGACAACTTCTCCGCCCTTATAAGGTTCTCTTTTAGGAAAAATATTCTCAATTTCTCGTCCTACCATGTTTTTAATGATAACTTGTTCATTGACATCTTTTTTATCCATTCTAATAATCGTTTTACCATCTCTTAAAATCGTTAGAGAGTCAGCAATAGCTTCTACTTCTTTTAATTTATGAGAAATCATTATTGAAGTGATTCCTTGACTTTTAAGTTCAACAAGTAAATGTAGTAAATTATCGCTATCATTATCGTTTAATGCAGCAGTTGGTTCATCTAGGATTAATAACTTAACATTTTGGCTTAATGCTTTTGCAATTTCAATTAGCTGTTGTTTTCCTACTCCAAGTGAACTAACCAATTGATAGATATCAATATCCAAGCCAACCATATCTAAATATTTTTTAGCTAATTCTTTGGTTTTATCCCAGTCAATTACCCCATTATTTGCTACTTCGTGTCCCACAAATACATTTTCAAATACTGTTAGATTAGGAAATAATGCTAATTCTTGATTTATAATTATAATCCCATCTTCTACAGAATCTTTAATTGTATGGAAGCGCTTAATTTTACCTTCAAAAATAATATCCCCATCATAATCTCCATGTGGATATATTCCGCTTAAAACTTTCATTAATGTTGATTTACCAGCGCCATTTTCTCCAACTATAAAATGAATTTCACCACGTTCAACATTAATATTAACTTCATCAAGAGCCTTAACTCCTGGAAATGATTTTGTTATTGACTTCATTGAAAGAATATACTTTTGTTCCAAAAAACCACCTCATAACATTTTTGTAAAAAGATAAATATCTATTATGAAATAACCACTATAAATTTTAGTTAAATTCAAAACTCTAATATCTAAACATAGTTTATCATTTCAACTATGATTTGTAAACTCTTATTTAATAAAAATAAATTTACGAATATAGCTAAACTTTCTATTGGTAAATTACTTTATATAGTCCTTTAATTTGTGGATATATTTTAATATATTGTTGATATTTTTCATCATATAATTTTGCTTTTTCTATTGATGGATAAAAAACATCACTCATTTTTATAATTTCTTTACAAGCATTATTTATTGATGAAAATTCGTCTAATCCTACCATTGCTAAAATAGCTGCTCCAAGCGCTGGGCCCTCTTCTGCTTCGATTTTTTGAACTTCTACTTTTAAGACATCCGATATCATTTGAGCCCAAATATTACTTTTTGCTCCACCACCAGTTAATTTAATTCTTTTTATCTTAATCCCAAGTCTTCTAATTAATTCAAATGAATCTCTTAATGCAAATGTTACCCCTTCAACAATTGCTCTATCAAGATCTGCTTGTTGATGAGATAATTCTAATCCAAAGATAACTCCTTTAGCATAAGCATCATTTATTGGTGATCTTTCACCTGTCAAATATGGTAAAAAGAATAATTTATTATCAGTTTTAGCACTTAAAACTCTTTGATAATACGATTCGTAATCATCGTTTTTAAAGACTTTTTCATTCCACCACTTCATAGCTCCAGCTGCATTAAGCATTACTGCCATCATATGATATTTACCATTAGCATGAGCATATGATTGTAAATGACTTTGATAATCAATTTTAAAAGTATCACTTGCGACAAAGACTACGCCACTAGTTCCTAAACTAATACTACAGTCACCATCATTAACTACTCCGACACCAATTGCTCCTACTGCTTGGTCTCCACCACCAGCAATTATTTTTATTCCTTTTGGTGTTTTTAATCTTTCATTAATTTCCGGTTTTAATTCTCCAACAATTTCATCACTTTCATATATTTTTGGAACCTTCTTTAAATCTAGATCCAAAATTTTCAACATATCTTGACTATATTCCCTTTTTTCACAATCAAAATAAAGTGTTCCAGATAAATCGGATACATCACTTGCAAACACACCAGATAAACGATAAATTAAGTAATCTTTTGGCAACATTACTTTAGCAATTTTGTTAAAGATTTCTGGTTCATGTTTTTTAACCCATAAAATTTTAGGAGCAGTTAACCCAGTTAAAGCGATATTACCAGTTGCTTTTAATAATCTTTCTATTCCTATTTCATGATTTAAAAAGTCAACTTCTTCTACTGTTCTTTGATCATTCCATAAGATAGCATTTCTTAAAACAACATCATTTTTATCTAATATTACTAAACCATGCATTTGGCCAGAAAAACTAATTCCTTTAATTTTTAATTCATAACCTTTTATTAATTCTTCTAATCCTAGCACCGTTTGGTTATACCAATCATTAGGGTTTTGCTCACTCCATAATGGCTTTGGATTTAATAATGGATATTCTTTATTAACAACTCTTTTAATAACTCCTGTTTTTGTTAGTAAAATTAATTTAACTCCTGAAGTTCCTAGATCAATCCCAATATACATTTTAATTACCTAACCAATAATATATTGATTTAAGATTGCTTCTAATAATTCTTGTTTTCCTGATTCATTTTTAGCTAATGTTTTTTTACTAAAAATATAGGCTTCTAATTCTTTAAATCCAATTTCATTACTAACTATTTGTTTTCCGATTCCTTCATTATAAGAACGATACCTTTCCTTTAAGTTATCTTCAAAAACTTGATCTTCTAGTAGTTTGACTGCAATTCTTAAACCTGCGGCAAATGTATCCATTCCTGCAATATGGGCAATTAGTAAGTCCTCTTTTTTAAATGAGCTTCTTCTAACTTTTGCATCGAAATTAAGGCCACCACTTTTTAACCCACCAGCTCTTAAAATTTCATACATTGCTAATGTTGCATCATAAATATTTGTTGGAAATTGATCTGTATCCCAGCCTAATAATAAATCACCTTGGTTAGCATCTACACTTCCTAACATATCGTTATCAGCTGCTAGTCTTAATTCATGATTGATTGTATGCATTGCTAATGTTGCATGATTAGTTTCAATATTTAGTTTGAAATCTTTATCAAGATTGTATTTTCTCAAAAACGAAATAACTGTCGCACTATCAAAATCATACTGATGTTTTGTTGGTTCTTTTGGTTTTGGCTCAATATAAAATTGTCCTTTAAAACCGATTTCTTTAGCATAATCAACTGCCATTTTTAAAAATCTTGCAAAGTTATCTTGTTCTAAAGCCATATCGGTATTTAAGAGAGTTTCATATCCTTCTCTTCCACCCCAAAAGGTATACCCAGCCCCATTTAATCTTTTAGTAACTTCCATTGCTTTTTTAACTTGAGCTGCGCTAAAAGCAAAAACATCAGCATTAGGACTAGTACTTGCCCCATTTACAAAACGCTTATTATAAAATAAATTAGCTGTTCCCCATAATAATTTTATTCCAGTACGTTCCATTTCTGCTTCAATTACGTCTACTATTTCATCTAAGTTTTGATTGCTTTCTTGCAATGTTTCCCCTTCTGGCGCAATATCACGATCATGGAAACAAAAATATTCAAGTCCCAGTTTTTCCATAAGTTCAAAAGCAACTTTAACTCTTATTTTTGCTTTTTCCATTTCATTTGTTTCTTCATCCCAAGGGCGTTTCATTGTTCCGCTACCAAAAGGATCTCCACCTGTTCCTGTCATTGTATGCCAATAAGCCATAGAAAATTTAAGGTGATCTTTCATCTTTTTACCTAGAATTATTTCATCTGCATTATAATATTTAAATGCAAATGGGTTTTTACTTTTTGACCCCTCATATTTTACTTTTTTAACATCATTGTAATATTCCATGTTCTTCCTCCTAGATATTTAATATCTTTCTTGCTATTTGTAAAACAATAAAATTTATTATATAATTTACTTGAAATTGAAAGGGTGGTAACATGCAAACTGCAAATTCAAAGTCAATAAAATTAGTTAATACAAATTTAGTAATTGAGAAACTTCTTGAATTAAAAGAAACTTCTCGAATCGAATTAGCGCGAATTACAACGCTTAATAAAGCAACTATTTCTTCAATTATCCAAGTTTTAATTGATAAGAATATCGTTATTGAACTTGATAAAAAAATAAAGACTAGTGGTCGTAGTGCAAATGCAATATCACTAAATAAAAATGCTGGCAGAATCCTTAGTTTAGATTTACAAACTCATTTAATATACGGAGTTATCACTAATCTTTATGGTGATATTTTATTTGAAATCAATAAAGAAATTAGTAATAGTGAATTTAGTTCATACTTAACAATCTTATTGGAAACCATTGATGAACTGAAACTAAATACCTATAATTCTACTTATGGAATTATCGGGATTGGTATCGGTGTTTATGGAATTTTATCTAAATCAAAGAAGATTGTTTATACGCCTTTTTCTTCATGGAAGGATATTGAACTTAAAAAAATAATTTTTGCTCATACTGGAATAAAAACTTATGTAGAAAACGAGGCTAACATTTCCGCACTAGGTGAAAATATTAGTCATGCCCAACAAAGTAATCTAGTTTCACTAAATATTGGGATTGGTGTTGGAATGGGCATCATCATTGATCACAAGTTATATACTGGTGAAAATGGCTATGCTGGAGAAATCGGTCATACAATCTTAATTCCAAATGGTAAAAAATGTGTTTGCGGAAATTATGGTTGTCTAGAACGATATATCTCAGACACAGCGTTAGTTGATGATTATTACGCTTTAACTAATCAGAAAATATCTATTGACGATTTAATAGAAAAAATCAAAACAAAAAATGAATATGCTTTGAAAATCTATAAAGATTTTATCAAATATTTAAGTTTAACAATTAATAATATTTCCCAAATGTTGAACCCTCAAACCATTGTAATAAATAGTAAAATTATCGAGGCTGCTCCTGAAAGTATCTCGCTCATTAAAAATAAATTACGTTCAAAAGTTATGAATTTAGAAATTTTAACAACTTCAAAATACAAATCTAAATCTAATGTCTTAGGACTAACTCATGTTCTCATTCGTGAATTTCTTGAAAGTGATTATCATTATGAATAATATGCCTATCTTCAAACATAGTTTATCACTTAAATTAAGCTTTGTAAAGCGTTATCTTTAATAGTTTTTTCATTTATTTAAAACCAAAGTATGACTATTTTGGTTTTTTTTAGATATTTACTTTTTTTTAAAAAAACATTATTTATTATCAAGCTAATTCTCATAATCATTCGTTAATACTACCTAATCCCATCTTTTTTGAATAACAATATTGTTATTATCTATCAATATGATATAATAAATTATAAATACGTAACGGGGGTATATATCCATGAATGAAGAACTATATTTAATTATCAAAGCTTTTTATTCAATTGGAGTAGATCTTGGCGAATCAAAAGGAGCTATTTCTAAAAAAGGTAATAAGCTAATTAATGACTACAAACAAATTCATTTTCATGAAGCTAAATATATTTACGATGAGGATAATGACTATGCTGAAGATGAACAGAACCAAAGATCTTTTGAACAACTTGATTATCCTAATGAGGAAAGTTGTTATTTAGATATGGGAATTGAAGATGACTTAGAAGAGATTTACAACATTGCCCAATCAAACGCTAAAATGATGAAAAAAGATATGCGCGATAAACGTTCACGTGAAATCATTATGAAACATCTTCATCAAATTGCTGTTGATGCCGCTGATGAACTTAATACTAATCTTATTGATTCTACTTTCGATTTAAATGAAGAAAACATCTTAAAAGCAATTGAAGGTAAAGTATCAATTACTGAAATCAGAGGAATAATCGAAGCTATATATACTGAACATACTATCATTCAAGCAACAAGATATATTGATGAAAAATTAGATTTCGTAGCTGAATTAAAGGATAATAATTATACAAAAAGCATGATAAAACTTCTTAAAAAAGAAGCGAAAGCAATCGAAAAAGCTAAAACACTACTTTCCCTAGTTAGTATTAGACAAGGTTTTGAACTTGATATCATAAAACTGTATGCTTGTTATAATGTTGATGCAATTATTGATCAACAACGTCAAACATTAACAAGATCTCAAGTTAGAAAATTAGCTAACTTTGCTAAAACTGTTAAAAAAGATATTAATAATAAGAAAACTGATACCCGTAAAGCAATTACTAAAATTCATAACTCAATGGTTAGAAAAAATTATTCATAAAAATAAAATGGATTCCAAAAAAGGAATCCATTTTTTTATAGTTTGTTGTACTTATTTGCTTTTCCATAAGCTTTATTTACTGGGTATTTTTCCTCATTTTTATCAATTTTCTCATTCATTATCTTTTCAATGTCAAACCCATAATGTTCACTTAACATTAAACAATAAGCCATTACATCTGCAAGTTCATCTTTTACATTTTCTAAATCAAAATATGTATCACCATACTGATAGTTAATCAGTAATTCTGATGCCTCTATAGCAATTGACTTAGCTAGATTTTCTGGAGTATGGAATTGCTTCCAATTTCTATCATCTCTAAACTTTATTAATCTTTTAATTATTTCGTCCATCTATTTTACTCCTATCTACTAGTAAATTTATTGATACCTATTTTTTATTATTTTCATTAACATAATAAGCATATAAAGCATCATAAAGATGAAATTCTTTTTCTAATGTTTCATGATCAGTTTGGCTATTCAAACGGTACCCTCTAGCAAAAACGTCTAATGCATATGCTAAAGGATGTTCATCTTCTTTACCGTTATCTGCAAGATTAACGATATATTGAACTTTTTTAAGGGCTTTATCTCCCTCTAAATTATATTTTTTAATGATTGAATCAAACGAGCAGTCGTCACCGTGATGACCTAATTCTACCCCTTTCATATCAAAAACAATTCCTTCTTTAATTGTTGCGGGATCAGTATCCCTAGGAACAAATTTAAATACTGCATCTCCATCAATAAAGTTCTTAATTAACCATGGACAAGCAACTCTATCCACATGTACGTGTTCTCTTGTTACCC
>CAYZEW010000022.1:0-18420 GCA_964477825.1 uncultured Candidatus Izemoplasmatales bacterium
TTCGTGTTCTTTATTCAATAATCAAGTATCGTCAAATTTACGTTTCTCAATAAATCTAATTTATTTGGTTAATTCGAGAGATTCTATCTCTCTTTTTGCTTTGCTCTTATTTTGAAATAATGTTTATTTTTAACTTTTACTTGATTTATTTATAGTTGGCTTTCTATTTTAAATATATTTTAGGTACTCGGTTTGTAATTTGACATATAATATTCTAATTAATTGTTTTTAATATTTTAGCTACTTCATCAATAGAAATTAATCCTCCAAACAATATAACATCATCTTCTATTGTTACTAAGTCATCAATCCTAATAAACATTTGATCCATACAAATTCTTCCAATAATTTTATAACGCTTATTATTTATTTCGACATCTCCACCTTGATTTTGTCTTATAAATCCGTCTGCATAACCAAGAGGTAAAATACCAATTATCTCTTTCTTTTGCGCAGTATATGTTGCTCCATAGCCGACCTTATCCCCCGGGTTTAGATATTTAATCTCCGCAATATGACTAATTAAACGATAAGTATTCTTTAAAAAAGTTGTATTTGAATCTAATGTTAATCCATATAAACTAATTCCTAGCCTAGCATGGGTTGTGAAATCTACTAAGTTTTCATATTTAATCATCGAACTAGAATTTGACATATGAATCATTTTAAAATCGTGATGTAACATTTTTAAAATCGCTTTAAATTTAAAGAATTGTTTATCATAAATCGCTTTATTATCATCCGCAGTTGCAAAATGCGTATAAATCCCTTCTAAATCAATTAAATCATTAGTTTTTAAAATATTAAAGGCTTTTAAAATATTTTCAGTAGTTTTAAAGCCAAGACGATTCATTCCAGTATCGATTTTTAAATGTACTTTAAGCTTTTTATTTAGATTATCAAGATTATTTATTTGATCGAAATTACTAATGGTTATTGTTAAATCATCTTCTAAAGCTAGCGGAAAATATTCACTTTGAACAACTCCCATTATTAAAATTCCAACTGTTTTAAACTCTTTTCGAATCTGTAAAGCTTCTTCTAATAAAGAAACCGCAAAATATTTTACATCATTCTCAACAAGGTATCTCACTACTTCCATAACTCCATGACCGTAAGCATTTGCCTTAACAACAGGAATTATTGTTTTATCTTTTACTATTTCTTTTATCTTTTGATAGTTTTCATATAGGTTACTCAAATTAATTTCTGCGTATGTTTTTCGATAAATATCATTCATAAGTTTTCTCCACATATTTTGACGTAATCAAACTTAAAATAGCTGAGTATGTTAATTTAAAATGTAAAATATCACCAAGATTATATTTATTTTTTATACTGCTTAAGTTAACAATAATATGGTCACTGCTAGCTCCTAAGAGTTCAATTTGATCATCCGGAATTAATTCGGTGTAATCAACATCTTGTTTTCCAATTGCTAATATTGCTCTTAAAACAATTCCTTTGTCTTCAAAACTAGGAATTTTTCCAAAAGCATTCATCCCGATTTCACCAATCGGAATACTTGGTTTTTCTTTTAATTCAATAATTTCAGCTTCTAAAGTAAAAACATCGTTATAAGTATTGTCTAAATAGTTACCATAGGCTGTTTCACGTCCTAAAACAATTGCTTCACCTAATCTTATATTGTTTATTCCTTTAGGAATTTTATTATCTATTACTAATTCTAAACTACTGGAATTACCGCCACTAATAATATCTAATTTAAGTTCAGTCTGTGACTCAATCAAGTTTTTATAATCAACTAGTTTTTGAAGAATTTCAGTTGAAGGAATTACTCCTCCATAACAAGTTAAATTTGTTCCTATCCCCTTTAAAGAAACATTTTCTAATTTCATGATTTCATTAACCATTTTAATAACTTCTTCTTCCTTGAAAATTCCTTCTCTTAAATCTCCTAAATCAATCATTAAAATGACACCATGAGTTTTATTTAATTTTGCAGCAAAATAGTTTAATGCTTCAATCGTAATTATCTCCGAATTCAAAGAAAGATCTGCGTATTCCACCGTGTTTAAAGCATCACTTATTGATGGCAGTCTCAACAAAACTTTTGGAATAGTTGTCTTAATTCCTTTTAAATTTTCAATTCTTGAGTCTGCGATATAATCAACTTCTTCTTCAATCATTATCTTAACTAATTCTTTGTCCGCACTAAAAACCTTTGATACGGCCATCATCGATAAACCTTTTTCATGACAAAGTTTAAGAAGAGTTCTTAAATTATGTCTAAATTTTTGTTTATTAATAACTATTCTTGGATACATAATATCACTCAATTCTTAAAGATTTTTTTAATAGTTTTATAGCCATGTCTGGATATTTTAAAGATAAAACCCCAACAGAAGACATAATATAATCATGATCTTTATATATCTTAACCTTCTTTTTAGGTAAGAGTTTTGTTGGATTCATTTTAATGTAGTTAGTAATAATTTCTTCTGTATTTTCTAAATTTATTAAAGCTCCTCCAGTTAAAATAACATATTCTACTTGAGATAAATCTTTCCCATTAGGAATTATCTTTAACCCTGAAGATGTAAAAACTCTTTTTAAATCTCCAACGTGACGCTTCAGCGCTATTTGTGTGCATGTTTTAGTCAACTCAAAAACAAGTTGCTTTTCAAGTGGAGTTTTAGGGATATAAGAATAATTATTTAACAAGTCGTCAAAATCATCACTATCTATTTTTAGTTGATTCAATAACTTGTCTTTCGTTATTAGATCAATAACATTATCACGATTAATAAAAACACCTAAATCGCCTTCAACTGTTCGTTTAGATAAAGGTTCTCCTTCTTGATATATTAAAAACTCGTCACTCGGAATAGTTACAGAATGAACATCCGTTGTTGCTCCACCAACATCAATCGTCATAATGTTTCCAAGCTTTTCTTTTAGAATCATTGTTGATTCCATCACGCTTCCTGGAGTTGGCATAATTTTCTCATTAACCATTTTAAAAATATTATTCATTCCTTTAGCATGAACAATATTTTCTTCAAAAGTCTCATAAATTATTTTTCTTAGAGGTAAAATATTTAAATAGTCTACTCTAGGATAAACATTTTCAACAATTTTTAAATATCTAAATTTGTTATGTTCTTTAAAATATTTAATAACTTCATCATGATTTTCAATATTACCCGCATAAATAATCGGAATATCTAAATCTAAATTTAAAACTTTTTTAATATTAATTAATGCTGTTTCTTTTTCACCATAATCAGTTCCCCCAGCAATTAAAATAATATTAGGATTTATTTCTTTTATTTTTAAAAGATCATTATTTGTTAATTTATTAGCAGTAATTAAATGGATATTTGCTCCAGCATTTAAGGCTGCTTGTTTTGAAGCACGAACTGTCATTTCGTAAACTAAGCCGTGAACTGTCATCCTTAGTCCTCCAGCTGCACTACTTGAAGCAAACATTTCTTGATATTCAATTTCTTCTACTTGTAAAAATTTTGCTAACTCATTTATCGCTTTTTCTAAGCCAATAATCACGTCTTTTTCTACAGTTGTATATGATACGCCCCGTCCTAAAAAGACTGGATTTTGTTGATGAATATTAAAAGCATTAACAATTGTAGTAGTTGAACCAATTTCAGCTACTAAAACATCAACTTTCATTTTTCTTCAAAGTTTCCTGATATTTATCCATAATAAAACTAGCAATATGAATTCCTTTTGTTCCTCGTCCAAATCCTTGATCAATCTTATTTTCTCTAGCAATCTCGGGGGTAACTTGTGTCCCACCAGCAATCAAAATTAATTGATCTCGAACACCTTTTTCAACTGCATAATTATGGAGTTTTTTCATACTTTTATAATGAATTCCATCATGAGAAATAATTGTAGACATCATTACTACGTTAGATTTAGTTTCAATTGCAGCATCAATAAACTTTTCAATTGGAACACTTGTTCCTAAATATTCATAACTTATTCCGTATTTTTCAACACCGCCATGCTTAATATCCAATACTTCTCTAATCCCAACACTATGTTCATCATTTCCAGCTGTTCCAGCAACTACTTTGATCGGATTTTTCTTAACAAATGCTCTTATTTCATCTTCTGAATGAAGTTTTACTATTTTTGGTAAAACTAATTTATCAACCTCAATATCAAAATCAAAAGTACCTTTAATTTGAATCCTTGTTCCTTCACTTGGATGTAAAACTTCTTTGTGAATTATTTCAACATTTTTAAGATTCATCTTTTTCCCAGTTTCTAAAGCAGCAGCTTCAGAAATTCTTTCATTTTCGGAGAAAAATAAATCAACAACTACCGTTCCATCTCCTAGCCATTCAACCTCAGGTTTTAAAAGTCCCCCCGAACGGTATTTCTCTGTTTTATCTAATCTTAAATAAACATTATCTGTCTCATCTAATTCATCAATAAATTTAATCATTTCTGGTTTTTCAAAAGTGCACCCACCTATAAGTTTAGCTGGATCATCAATAAACTCTTCATTATATTGTGCTACATTATTATAACCATAATGAGCAGTAACTGGAGCTAAATAATCTTTATCACGTTTTATAACCGTTCCGGCTCCAATTCCACCATTAATATCACGTTTTATTCCATCACCATTACGTGCTGGATACTCTCCACTATCAACAAACATGCCAGCCTCAACCGCTTTAAAATAGCCTCCCATTTCAATGATTTCTTCCATCATTAAAATTGAACGTTCTTGGATTTCACGTTTCTTTTCTTGAAGATATCCTTCGTCTTTAAGTTCTACCATTGATAATAAATCATCCATCCCTACCATTGCTTGTTTAGCAGTATCAAGTGCCTCGATATTATAAACATGCCAAGGGACATTTCTCCCTTCATCAGGAGTGATTGTACTTTGAATATCTGCGCTTGTTAAACGAGAAACTAATAAGTTTAAAACGTGAGTAACTGTTGCCTCACGGGTTGATGAATCCATATATTTTGTATTCATTTGCGCCCGCATTTTGTAATCACTTAAAAACTCTCTAAGTGCTACAGCGTAAGGTAAATTAAGTTTTAAATCTGGAGTAGGAGAAGCTGCTGGCGGAACTGTAGATAAACAAATATTAGCTTTTTTTATTCCTACTTTTTCACTGAATTTTGAATTAATAATATGTTGAACAAGTAATTCCGGCATAACTTTCCAAGCATCACGTGCAGTCGCATTTGCATTATGTGCTCCATCAATTTGAGCCATATCTGCATATGCCATTATTTTTTTGCTTTCAGCAGCATCTACAAAGCTTCTTAAAGCATTAATATTTCTGTATAAAATATTATATTGTGGATCTTGATGTGCCCCATTTACGCCTTCTTCTGTGAAAAGCACCGCAATTTCAGGACCAGCAACACCCGATACATAAGAATGGTAATTAATTGGTCTACCAACTTCTTCTTCAATAATATCTAGCGCTTTTCTTTGTGCTCGAAGTTGTTTTCTTGTAATAGGAATTCCGCCAATTCCTTGTGGAGTTCCTTCTAATAATCCATCAATATGAGATTGGCCAGCCGTTCTTATTACCATAATATGATCAGCTCCATGATAAGCTGCCATTCTCATTCTTCTAATATCATCTTCAAATCTTCCTGAAGCAATTTCTGTCGTTATAACTGAATCTACTTGAGGATCTATATTTTTTAATCCTCTAGCACTAGGCAAAGCTACATAATTTTTTAAACTTGGGCTTGCTTGAATATATGTAAATTCTCCAATTGTTTGAGGAGCTATGTCTCTCCAAACCCATCCTCGGCGTTTAGGATGATAATTTTCAATATCTTTTAGAATTTCTCTAATATCAAGTTTCTTATTCGGCTCTAACTTATTCATTATTCTTAAAATACTCCAATAAATAATCTAACTGTTCGCTGTTTTTAATAAGCATTCCCGCCGCTAAAATGCTTATCCTATTTTTTTTGGATAAAACATATACACAATGCCCTGCTCCTTTTTTTAATAAATCATATTCATCTAAGTTATTCACAATAACTTTGGTATCAATACTTGAAAACCCCATTCGTAAAAGGACACTTCTTTCAATTGATTTAGAAGTGTGTGTATAAGCCATCTCTAATAATGGTTCCATCATTTCTTCTGACAATTTTAAAAAATATGATTTTAATTCTTGATCACTCATATTTTTTAAATGTTCTCTTCTTGTTTTGTAGTCATCAATCCGTTCTTCCATGGCTACCTCCTATTTCATTAATTCCTTAATTTTATCTTTTTTAACCATTAATTCTTCTTCTAAAAATGCATAATCTTCAGTGCTTAAAGTTATATCTTTAAATCTTTTCAAATAGGTTTTTCTTAAATCATCCAAATCAATATCTTGGTGTTTTAAATAACTTCCATCCCTTGGAAAAATAATATTTTTGCCCGGGATTTCATCTAATGGGTTTCCAAATTTTAATTCTACTTTATTTTTTCTAGCAAAAGATAACTGAGGCAAAATATGTTTTCCTGCACCAGTATACTCTGTTTCTTGGACAACAATAATATCTGTTTCTTTCATTGTTTGTGCTAAACTAAAAGCCGCAGCTAAACTAGTGTTTCCTGCAGGACCACGTTCCATTCCTTCTAAAATAGCAAGGGCTTCTGTCATAAAAAAGACACTCCCTTGATTTACCATTACATATTTATCCATATATCTAAGTGGTCTTGCGGCACTTCTTGGAACATCTGATCGATCAGGGAAAACTGCGAAAGGTATTCCAAATCCAGTATGACCAGTAGTAAATGATTTTTTATTGAAATCTATATCTGAAGCCATATGTAATCCGTATAAATTTACACTTGCTCCAATAATTTTAGTGTCTTTTGCACCGCAAGCTTTTAACCCTCTTGCTGTTCCTGTTAAATTTCCTCCACCAGCATTAGTAATTACAACTGCCTCAGGAAATTTTCCATATTTATCCATGATTTCATTAGCGATTTCATAGCCTAAAGTCTCAATACCCTTAATTCCATAAGGGGAATACAAAGAAGCATTAAAATACCCTGTTTCTTCCACTAACTTTAAAAAGTAATAAAACAATTCTGGGCCAACTGACAATTGAACAACTTCAGCTCCATAAGCCTCACATTTTCTCGCTTTTTCTAAAATTTCTGGTTGGCTTATATTTCTTGAATCAAAGCTTTCTTGAACTATAATACATTTCAATCCTTCTTTAGCAGCCAAAGCCGCTACAGCCGCTCCATAATTACCGCTAGTAGCTGCAATTACTCCCTTAAATCCTAATTTTTTAGCTTGATAAACTGACAATGCTGCTCTTCTTGCTTTGAAAGAACCACTTAAATTAGCAGCTTCATCTTTTAAAAATATTCTAGCTCCATATCCTTTTTTAGCATATTTTCTAGCATATTTTGTAATATTTTTCAGTTCAACAAGCGGTGTTTTTCCCACCATATTTTTATTCTGAATTTTAATAATTTTTTCTAAACTATAATCTTCATCATCCATCATCATTTCATAATCAAACCCTATTCCAGGATTTTCATATTTGTCATAATCAAGACCAACAGATTTCTTAATAATTTCATTCTTCTTTTCCATAAATTTAAGATATTCGTTATTCATTATTATCATCCTTTAAATCCTGAAGAATAATTTGATTCATTTCTAATATCTCAGGGATAAAATCTCCATAATCGTGTTTATATTTAGGGAAAACTTCTTTTAGCCTTCCTGTTTCTATTCTATTTGTAATTGTCTTTATTTTTACAATGTCAAAAAGATCAGCATCTTCAAGTAAAAATCCTTTTACCCACATTTTAAAAGGTACTAACGATGTTTCCTTAGGTAAGTTTTTACTTCTTTCTTCTGGTTTTAACAAAGTTTTCCTAATTCTTACAAAAGATCCTTTATCTATCATTCCTAATCTTCCTCTCTTTTTACGGAAACACCTTCCATCGCAATATTACTTACAAATCCAATTGATAATGCAAAGAATGTTAACCCATACATACTTAAAAACCCGCCCCAAATCTGAGCTATATTATAATTTTGTGATGGAGTAATATCACCATAACCTAAAGTAGATACCGTTACAATTGTATAATACAAAAAATCTCCATAGTCTGCTGGAATAGTTTCCCAACTTTGAACTGCTAAAGTTCCATCGTAATAGAAATAGTTATATAACTGGTTTCCATATTCGTCAAAAACAGTTTGAATCAATGTATTATTATCTTGATAAAAGTTAAAAATCATCTGTGAATTAATATCATATATATCATGAATTGCATAACCGTTATCGTCAAAAAAATCTGTTATTTCATTACCTTGACTATCATAAACAGTTGCAATCTCGGTTCCCATTTGATCGTAAACCTCATCTATTGGTTCCCCACTAGAATCATATAAATTATCATTTATTACACTCCTTGATTCTGTATAAGCAAAATTATAACTATCTGGTTCCCATGAATAAATACTATACGCAACAACACTTGCGTATAAGATTACATAAATATGAAATCCAAAGAATATTAAGAATACAATTCTTGTCACAGCTTTGTTTTTACGATTTCGTAAATTTTGAAAGATATTTATTTCGCCAACAATCATATTTAAATTTACACCTAATAACGCAATGAATCCAATAATAAGAATAAAGATCATTATTTCTGCTAAATATGTAACGTTAAAAATACTAAATATAACATAAATAACCATTACTGCTGCAGATAACGTTAATATAAAGCCGTTTTTTGCATCTAGGCTTTTTTCTAAAATACTAGGAATAATATAAAATAAATACTGCCATGAACATACAATAATTAAAAATATCAGTTCAGTAAATAATGATTGAGTAATAATTGATAATATTTTAGACTGTCTTTCAATTCCTCCAGATATTACAGAATACATTAGTCCAATAGAAATCAATGCATAAAGTATGAGAGTAAATACAGATTTATACTTATTAAAAGCAGTTTGAACTTTATTACTTCCTACTGAAAAAATAATTTCCTTTTTTAATTCATATTTAGACTGTTTAATGAGTCGTTTAAATGGTAAATAAAAGAAATTAATAATAATCATATGAATATTAAATAAGAGTAATACAAAAGCAACAAATAGTGCTGCAAAAGCAAAGATAGCACTTTGTAAAAGATCACTATTATTATAAACAATATTATTTATATAGAAGAACGCTGCTGTATAAAAAATAATTGCAAAAATCAAATAGAAAGTCTTGCCATGTTTTGGCTTTTCTACTATTGGATTTCCTTCTATAGCAGATTCTAAAACCTCTAAAGTAGTTAATTCTTCTTCCTTTTTGATTCTAAGGTTTTTATATTGTTTTTTCTTAGGATGTTTTACTTTTTTAGGAGCCTTAGTTTCTTTTGAAGAACTAGGTTTTTTTTGAGTAGTTGTTTTTTTAGGTACTGCCTTTTTTTGTACATGTTTCTTTGATGTTGTTTTTTTAGTAGTATCAGTTTTTTTGGGAATAATTTTCTTTGGTGTTGTCTTTTTATTTTCTTTTGTTACCAACTAGATCACTCCTTAGATTGCTTATTTTTCTAACAGTTTTCTCATATCTCCCATAATCGCTCTTGGTACTGGTAAATCAATCATTGTTTTAAGCCCTGCTCTTGCATTTAATACATGAGGAATCATATTAACACAGACTGCAATAGTTCCGATTCCACCATCAATTTCTGGAGTTATTGCCATATGAATATTAGGAGTTCCTTCAATATTAATATAATCTCCGGTTTGAGTTCCTTCTAATTCCGGTTCAATTTGTTGAGGATGTTTCATATCGATAAATACTTCTCCATCTACTATTCCTTGTCCGGTCATATTTACTCCTGCAACATTCCCTTTTAAAGCCTCACCATACTTACTTTTTCTATTCACACTTGTTATAATAGGCTCCATCTGTTGTTTAAAATCTTCTAACTCTATCCCAATTGCATCCGCAATCATATTAACGCTTTCAGAAAATCCAACATGTCCTGCTAATGTTTTATTTTTAGTTCCTTCAATGAACTTATCTATAGTAATTCCAACTCCTTGTTCCTCCATTACTGCAGGACCAAACGGACTTAAACTATTAACTCTATTAGCTTCTATATGAGTAACATTAGTCATTGCACCAGTCAAAGCTACAACTAATAAATCCATAATAAATCCTGGATTTATCCCCGTTCCCAAAACTGTTACATTATTATCTTTAGCTATTTTATCTAATGCTTCTGCTAGTTTTGGTTCTTGCGCTTTAGGATATGCCATCTCTTCTGCTGTACTAATTACATTTATTCCTTTTTTTAAAATTAATTCCATTTTCGGAAAAGCTTTTTTAGTATATGAATCCGTTGCCAACAATACAATATCACAATTATTATTATCTAAAATATCTTCAATGCTGTTTGTAACAACAATATCTGAATGGTCTTTTTGTTGACTCTTTAAAATATCAAAAATATTTTTCCCAACTAAACTAGGACTAAGATCACAAACTCCTGTAATTTCTACTCCTTTTTTTGATAAAAGCATCTCAGCCATCCCTCTACCCATGGCTCCAAATCCCCAAATTACAACTTTAATATTTTCCATGTTTTACTCCTTTTATAATGTATTATGTTGCTAAATATATAATATCATAAAAACCCTTTCACTTAAATGGTTTTATATATATTATATATATAAATAATTTAAACTATAACTAGTTTAAAAAAGCAGACATAAAAACTGTCTGCTTTAAATTTATTATCAGGTCATTTATGCAATTTTATTTCTCCCAATTTCAAATGCTTTTAAGTTTATATCAATAAATTTAGGCTTAACATTCCCTTTAATTGCTTCTTCCCAATTTAAAGGCTTAGATTCTAAAACTTTTGATAATGCTCCCAGCATAATAAGATTTACAACCTTGATATTCCCTAACATATTCGCATCATTTTGTGCATCGATAATATATGATTTAACTTTGCCTCCAATTGTTTCAAAAATGTTTTTAGGGTATGGGACTTTTCCATTTAACGTTACCATTGAATTTATTTTATGGTTATTAGCAATCAAGATTCCCTCACTACTTAAATAATCAAGATTACGCGCAGCCTCCATTTGTTCAAAAGCAATCAAAATATCTGCAGAACCTTTTTCGATAACTGGCGAATATACTTTTTTACCATATCTAATTTCTGATGAAACACTTCCATTTCTTTGACTCATTCCGTGAATTTCACTCATTTTTACATCATACCCTGCATTTATTAATACTGAGCACATAATCTTAGCTGCCAAAATTGTTCCTTGGCCACCAACTCCAACAAATTTAATTGATTTATTCATCAAAACCCTCCTTAACAATTGCATCAAAAGGACAAATTTGAAGACATACATCACACCCAACACAAGTATTTTCATCAATGATAACTTTCTTATTTTCTGGATCAAAAATCAATGATGGACATCCACTTTTTAAGCATATTTTACAACCAGTACATTTATCAGCTATAACAACATCTTTTGTTTTCCACATCTCATCATATAATTGATAATCTTCTTCACGATATTTTTTCTTAAGTACACATGGCCAATCAGTGATAATTACTGAAATTTCATCTAATTCTAAAGCCCAGTTTATAGTATCTTTTACTTCTTTTAAATCATTTGGATTTATTCTTCTAACGTGTTTAATTCCAATAGCTTTTACTATTGCTTCTATATCTAAAATTGTGCTGTAATCTCCTTGGAGTTTATATCCAGATCCAGGGTTATCTTGTTGTCCTGTCATTCCTGTTGTTCGGTTATCTAAAATTACATTTATTGTATTACCACCATTATAGACTGTATTAATTAATGAGTTTATTCCTGTATGGAAAAAAGTAGAATCTCCTAGTATAGAAACAACTCGCTTCTTATTATTTGGATCAAGATCAAGGATTTTTTGAGCTCCGTGCCCGCTACTTAAAGAAGCCCCCATACAAATTAACCAATCCATCATATTATATGGTTCCCCTACTGCTAAACTATAACATCCAATATCTCCAGCAACAATTATTTGATTACGTTTTTTACCTAACTCATAGAAAAAACCTCGATGTGGACATCCACTACAAAATGTTGGTGGTCTCCCAACAAAAAGTTCTTCATCTAATTCAACTCCACTTAAATTCTCACTTAATGCAAATCTTTTAATTACATCAGGTGTCATTTCACCTGTATATGGGAACAAATCTTTCCCAATACACTCTTTACCTAAAATCTTTACAAACTCTTCAATATATGGATCATTCTCTTCAATTATATAAACCTTTTCGTATTTATCGCAAAAATCAGCGATTAATTTGCTTGGTAAGGGCTGAGTAAATCCTAGTTTTAAATAAGATACTGTATCCCCAAATACCTCTTTGGCATATTCGAAAGAAATTCCAGAACTAATAACTCCAGTTTTTGAGTTATTGGCTATCTCATAGTTCCATTTTGATGATTCAGAATACGCTTTAAGCCTATTAGTTCTTTCTTCAACCTTATGTCTCAATTTTCTACCAATAGCAGGTACAGAAACATATTTATCAAATTTTTTCTTATATGGAATTAATTCTACATTTGTTCTTTCCCCAAATTCAACTATACTTTTCGAATGACATACACGTGTTGTCATTCGAAACAAAACAATACTATCAAACTCTTCGCTTATTTTATAAGCATCAATCATCATGTCTTTAGCTTCTTGACTGTTAGATGGCTCCATCATTGGAATTTTTGCAAACTTAGCATAATTTCGATTGTCCTGTTCATTTTGACTAGAGTACATTCCTGGTTCATCAGCTGTAACTAAAACACATCCTCCTGTTACTCCGGTATATGAAAAAGTAAATAATGGGTCCGCAGCAACATTTACACCAACATGCTTCATAGCAACAAAACTTCTACCACCAGCAATACTTGCCCCAATAGCAGATTCAAGTGCTACCTTTTCATTAGCTGCCCATTCCGCAATGATTTCTTTGTATAAGGCCACATTTTGTAAAATTTCTGTACTCGGAGTTCCTGGATATGCAGAAGCATAATGAACTCCTGCTTCATAAACCCCACGTGCTACGGCTTCATTTCCTGACAAAATCTTTTTCATTATTTTTCTCCTTTACCAATAAAATCACACAATATTTTTAACTCAATTATATTATATCAAAGAAATATAAAAAGCTCAAAACAAAACTGGCAGTTTGATGTAATCGCTATCACTTTAGAGAGTTAAAGTAAAAATCACCCCTATAAATAGAAGTGATTTTAGATTTTAAGTTTTAAAACATTTATCTTTTTACTTACTTCAACAAATCCATCAATAAATATTTTATCTTTTTCATACAAAATTGTAAAAACCTTTAGATATTCAACTAATAATTTATTATAATCTACCTTTGGATAACGAATAGTTGTAACACGAGTATGACCTACTACCATTATTTTCCCTTTTACAGGTGGTAATTTATTTTTATTTAGACCATACAAAATCCTTAATTGTACCGTTTTTCCAATCCTTATTATCACCATTTATTCCACCATGAACAAAAATATAATATCCTAACTCATAAAAAAGTGGCAATGATTTTAACCATTCTTCCAAAAACTTATATTTCTCTAAAATCTCATTTTTGATTTTTTCTAAATCCATTTCAACTTCATATTTTATATTTAATAAACTAGAAATAGTCTGCCAGTACCATTAAACATAATGTTAAACATTGTTCTTTTATAATCTCCCTTCAACAACTCTATAATAAAATAATCATGATTACCCAATATAATAGTAGCTTTATTAAGTTTATTTAGATTATACAAATATTCTAAAACTTCTTTTGACTGTGTCTCCGATCAAACATATCCGCTATTGTTAGAGAAGTAATCATTTCATCAAAACGTCCATGAATATCACTAATTACAAAATACATTTTACGCATTAAACCATCCTTTCAACTCAGTAAGACGTTAGCGTCGCAAATAAAAAATATTTATGTTAAGTTTTTTATATTGATAGTTTTGAAATAGAAACATATCCCATTCTAATTGCATATGCATCCGAATCCTTTGGAAGATTACTCTCTTTTATTAGTTTCCTATTTGGAATATAAACATTATCTTTTAATGTTGATTCATATTTGTATTTTTGAAAAAATAATTTTGTAAACATTATTCCTTTAGATTGCTCAATATTGTCTTTTGGAAAATTCACATTCAATGTGTAATTTGTTGATAATAGATTATTTTCAATAATATAATTAAAAACATTTTTAAATTCTTTTTTTACCATTTCAATCCCATTATAATTTGATGAGAAAGCAATAGTTTTAAAACCAAAGTATTGTGCTTGAAAACATGCGCCTAGTGTCCCTGAATATTTTGTATCAAACCCAAGATTATATCCATCATTAATTCCCGAAACTACAATATCAGGTCTTAAATTTAATCCTCCTAAAGAGAAATTCACACAATCAACAGGTGTTCCTTCTACACTATAAGTATATTCATCAATTTTATTATAATGAAACCCTCCAATTGTTAGTGCCATTGCCTTTGCGCTTTGTTCAATTAAAGGAGCAACAACATAAACATCACCATATTTACTCAAAACATCTTTTGCATAATTTAATTTGTTTGAATTAATTCCATCATCATTTGTTAGTAATATAATCATTTTCTTCACCCAATCATAAATATATTCTTTATTTTTATTAATTATCATTACTATTCTAACATAAAAATAGTTATTTTACATTGTTAAGAATAGTCCATCTATTTAAAATAAAAATGATATCAATTGATATCATTTTTGTCTATCTATATAATTCTTTTAGTGTCTTCCCATCCTTATTTATCATTAACTCCCATGCATTGGTTTCAATATGCCCTAAAATAACAGAAACGGCTTTAATAGGTGACTCACATGATAATTCTTTTGTAAAAACATAATACTGGTCATTAAAGTCATCAACTATGTGCATTTTAACAGCTTTTTCCCTCGCATCATCAATCCATTTACAATCATACCATCTATTTAGACATATCGTAGTTTTACTCATTAATGATCCTGGTTTTATTTTGATAGAGTTACATTCATTACATTCTTTTGTCCCTTCAGAATATTCTAAAATCGCTACTTTAATCCCTTTTTCGTTCATAACATAAAATTCCATAAGATCCTCCTTTATATTTTTTATTAAATATTAGTTTTATTTCTAAACTATTTTACCATGTATTTTTGGTTTTAGCAATATATTGCCAAAAAAAAGAGATGATTTCCATCTCTTTTTATAGCCTATTTCGTTTTATCTCTATTAATAAATAATAGTATTCCCACTAAAATTAGTAAATAAAATGCTGGAACCAAAAATACTAAAACTACATATATAGAATTTCCTGTTGTAATTGCTAATCCTGGAAACATTAATAAAGCAAATAATGGTAATGCCATTGTAATTGCTGTTCCACTCCCAAGTACTAGTTCTTCTGCAACTGGAGACTCAAATGATGGATCAACTCCTTTTAGCAACGCTAACCCTGTAGAAGCTGTCCCTGTTAACATTCCAAATAATCCTAAAAAATATTCTACGAAATATTTTTTATCGTAAGTAGCTTTTACTAAATAATAAATAGCTATAAAAGTTAATACACTAGCTATAAGCGACATTACTATTACTAATAAATAATATTCCTTAATTGATGCGATAGTAATTGTTAATACCGCTGCCGTAATTAAAAAATTAAATGCTATTGAACTTATATTTGATAAAATGTAGTTATTTGTAAGGAAATTAACATTCTTACCTTTCTTTTCAAAATGATTCAAAATGTTTCTAAATAGCAGAGCATATATGATTCCTATTAAGAAATTAAATCCATGGAAAACTCCACTAAATGTTGTTCCTAAATCTCCCATTGATGGTAAAACATAATTTTCAAGTAAAACTAATGTTAAATATACAAATCCATAAATCACAAAAATAATAACGACTTGAGTAGTCAAAGCATCAAATACTCTTAATTCTTTTATTGTATCAAACTCAAATGTTTCCTTTATATTTGATTTTTCATGATGAAATTTACTAATATTTAAATCATACTTCCTAGCAAAATAGTTAAGTGCAATAACACCAATTACTCCACCTACTAAAAATCCAACTGATGCAATCGTTGCTCCAAGGGCAGCACCTTCAACTAAAACTCCAACACCTTCAGCATATCCTGCTCCTATACTAGTCGCAAGCCCAGGTCCTTGTCCAAATCCAAGAGGTAAAAGTAATCCTGCTCCTAAAAATACGTCTTTAAAAAACAACAATACAACTCCTGCACCAATAATCGCTTGGAATAAATATATAATAACAATAATCATTCCTGTAGACCAAATCTTTTTAGTAGTCTTATTTTGAGATTTCTTAAGTGAAAGTGCAATAAACCCTATTGCTAGTGAATGATAAATTATATCTCTTAATATCCCATTTCTGTTCAACATTACTAATCCATTTAAATCCCCCCCATCTACTTCGTTATATAAATTTAATGGGATAATGTTTAAAAAGCCATCCGCTAATAGTAATCCAATAAAACCAGCAATCAATGCTGTTGGAATAATAACTCTATTTAAAAGCGGAACTTTTTCTTTTATTATTTTTGCTATAAATAACAAAAATCCTATGTAAATAAAATAATTAATAATGCCCCAATTCTCTACTAAATCAAACATATTTCATTCCTCCTAAACATTTATAATTAAATAAAAAATATATAATATCTAATTACTAATATATAAATATTATATCACATAATAATAATAATAATAAAATACTTTTATCATCAAAGTATTTTATCTATTAATGATAAACTTTCGGATATATTCAGCTAAATATTCTGCTTGATCATAGTTATATTTTATATGTGTTTGTTCGCTAACCTTACCATTAAATTCATATAGTGTAATTAATGCATATGTTAATATTCTTTTATCTTCAATGTAGTTTTGCATAAGTTCCTTGTAAATCAATAATTCACCCTTCTTTTTTGCCCAAGTACTTCTTATTTTTTTAAAATTGTCTAACATTCGTAATTCTATGTAAGCGTCAAATCCTAGGTGTATTCCAATCTAACTAAAACTTTGATAAAATACCACTATAAAGGTGGTGTTTTATCAAATTATGAATGGTTTTGAAATGCGTCTGCTATTTGACGCTTACTTCCTTGCTACCTCCAACTTTATTTCTAAACTATAACTCTTATATTTTCTTTCTTTTTCAACCATACAAAAAACCTCCTTTACAGTTATTGTATTAGAGGTTTATTATAAGCTTTTTATTTTTACTAAACAAATTGGGGGGTTAAAGTACCGAACTTATAAATTCTTATTTTTTTACTTATTCTTTATGAACATATTTATAATACGAAGTTTTATTCACTCAACACACTACAACTATCCCCTACAAACTCACACTCCAACATCTCGTTTGAAAACAGACTGTAATATTTACCATCAATATTTACGAATACATCAATACTCACATCAGTATCCCAGGAAAGATAATAGTTATCTGGTAGTGTTTCTAAACCAAGAAAAGATAGATAATCATCAGGTGTATGTATAACATCTACATTCATCTCACCAGTATTTTCAGAAGATCCATAAGTATAAAGTTTTGTCTCATTTTCTATGTCATCAATTAATATCAGACATATACCATTGTCATCAGCGACTAAATTGTATTCAGAAATTCCATTTCTTCCCAATGTAGATATTGATTGAAAACATTCTACAGCTAAAATTTCATCAATATTTTGTATACTTTCTGAATATATTATTGCATCAGCGATGTTGTAGGTACATTCACCGTATTCTCCACATTCATTTGTAAATCGCCCGCATCCCGATAGAAGTAAAAACAACCCCAGAAATACTAAAATAAGCTGATATCTCATATTATCTCTCCATTTCACTTTTAAAATTATATTAGGATATTTTATGTGCACGGTGATACATCAACACTCTTAATGAATGTAATAGCCAGCTTATCATCGTATGTGCTACCCTGATCTCCATTTTGATAAACCTTAATTGTATAATATCCTGATTGAGGTATATCTATGTCTAGATACTCGATATTATTTGTAAGTGAAGATGATGAATAATAAAATCCATTAGGACCATATACTCTTAAATCATAATTTGTAAGATCCATTGAATTATAATCACCCTCAGTTGTATGTTGTATATTTTTCAACCATGCTAATGATACTTTCAATTCTCCTGAATTGCTAAAATATATAGTTTTTGTATACGCGTAAGCATTAGCATACTCGTTTCCAACTGATAAGACATAGTCAATATTTGATAGGTTCATTGCATCGGGGACATATAACATCCCTGTCCCAACTTTTTCTTCAA
>CAYZEW010000023.1:0-18370 GCA_964477825.1 uncultured Candidatus Izemoplasmatales bacterium
AACAACTTTATCTATTGTATCTTCATTAACAACAATAACTTGATATGTTGTTGAATCAACAGTAGTCATTTCGTATGCAGAAACAGTTCCAGCACCTTCATTAAGATTGTAATCAGTAACTACTTTTATTTCATAATCTGTTCCAAAGTTAAGATTAGTAAATTGTTTTGAATTGTTATTTCCAACCGCTAATACAATTTCATCTCCAGTTGCTGCTCCATCTTGATATAATACTGCCTTTGTGTTTCCTGTTATTGCTGATGTATCATCTGTAACTGTTACATCAAAAGTAATTGTTCCATTTTCAGGTGATACATCACTTATTATCGCCGTAGGAATAACTCTTATTGTGGTATGTAAATTAATCGTATCTAGCTGACTATCATGAATAATACCTGCATCATTATCTAAGTTGTAATCAGCCATCACCTTAACGGTATAAGTCTCATTTGATAATAAGCCCGTAAATGATTTACTATTATTTGCTCCAACTACTAAAGAAATTTCATCTCCAGTTGCAATTCCATCATTATATAAGTAAGCTTTTAATGTTCCTGCTTCAATTACACTATTATCATCTGTAACTGTTACATCGAAAGTAATTGAGTCAGAATCTTTTGATCCATTGCTTATTGTAGCTGTTGGAATTTCTTTAGCATTTGTTGTTAATGAGGTTGTAGTTAATTCTTTAACTGATACTACTCCCTCATTATCATTTAGATCGTAATCAGTAACAACGCGAACTGTATAATCCATATCTGATACTAAACCAGTAAATGATTTACCATTATTTGCTCCCACACTTAAAGCTAGATGATCTACTTCTACACCATCTTTATATAATACTGCTTTTAAGTTTCCAGTAATTGTTGCATCAGCATCAACGACTGTAACATCAAAGGTAATTGAATCATAATCTTTTGTTTCATTAGCGATTGTTGCACTTGGCGCAACTTTCGCTACTGTTTTTTGAGTAGTATAACCAATTTCTTCAGCTAAGTAATTACCATTGCCATCATTATTATTATAGTCAGCAATAATTACAATTACGTAATCACTATTTGAATCAAGACCACTAAATACTTTACCATTATTTGCGCCAATGACTAGCGGAATTGTTGCTCCTGTAACTTGGCCATCTTGATATAATACTGCTGTTAAATTAGCATCATATGTATTATCTCTATCATATACATCAACATCAAATGTAATACTTGTTGTTGTTAATAGAATATTCGAGAATACCGGTTGTGGTACAAATTCATTCATTTCAATTACAATGTATTCTTGTAAGACTGCATCACTATGTACTCCTGCTGCATCTAATAAGTTATAATCTGCATAAATAATTATTTCGTAAACTTCTGTTGAATTAATTTGTTGATTAAAGATAACTGAATTATCACCTACGCTTAAGGCAATTGTATCAATTATATTATCATCTTTATCGTATAACACTGCTTTTAAGTTTCCGGTAATTGTTGCATCATCATCAGTGATTGTAACATCCATTTCTACGTTATATTGATTAATTGTTACATCTGTAATATTTGCTGTTGGTGCACTATATGCTACAGTTGTAAATTCTCTTTCGAAAATTACACCGTCATTTACAAGTCCAACTCCATCATGTAAATTATAATCACTTGTTATTTTAACAGTAAAGTCAAAGTCAGCGATCATACTTGAAATATCAAAACTAACTGTATCAGTTGTAATCCCTTTTTCTGATACTTTTGAACCAGCTACCCAAAGGGAAGCTTTCAATGTTCCACTTGTTAAAACTGAATCTGTATCATCATAGTTAAACTTAAATGTTAATTCATCTTCTGTTAATACAACATGCGTCACTGTTGTTGTTGGTAAACTATATGCTTCAGTTTTAAAGATTTCATTATCTAAAACTTGAGTAGCATGGCTTCCTGCACCATCTAATAAATTATAGTCAGTTATAATTTTAACTTCATAGTCATGGTCAGATACTAAGCCAGTAAATGCTTGGTTATCATTTGCACCATCACTTAAGACAATTTCAGCTCCTGCTGTTCCATTTTCATATAAAACAGCTTTTGTTTGGCCTGTTGATGTGTTGTCATCATCTACAACATTTACATTGAAAGTAACACTATCTTTTGTAATTACAACTCCACTAATTGCCGCTGTTGGTGCTGCTAAAATAGTTGTATGTGTTGTATAGTTATCTAATTCTACTGCTGATTTCACACCAGTTCCATCATTAATGTCATAATCAGTTATAATCTTAACTTCATAACTTCCATCAGATACTAAACCAGTAAATGCTTTACCATTATTTGCGCCAACTACTAAAGAAATTTCAGAAGCTGTTGCTGCTCCATCTTTATATAATACAGCTTTTAAATTTCCAGTAATTGATGATGTATCATCTGTAACACTTACATCAAAACTAATTGATGAAGCTGTTGTTACTTGATTATTTATTATTGCTGTTGGAGCAACTTTTAGATCCGTAGTTAAGGAAACTGTATCAAGTAACTCTCCAGTTTTTACTGCTGTACCATCGTTCAAATCATAATCAGTAACAACGCGAACTGTATAATCCATATCTGATGTTAACCCAGTAAACGATTTACCATTATTTGCTCCCACACTTAAAGCTAGATGATCTACTTCTACACCATCTTTATATAATACTGCTTTTAAGTTTCCAGTAATTGTTGCATCAGCATCAACGACTGTAACATCAAATATAATTGAATCATAATCTTTTGTTTCATTAGCAATTGTTGCGCTTGGCGCAACTTTCGCTACTGTTTTTTGAGTAGTATAACCAACACTTTTGGCAAGTCTTGTACCGTTTCCATCACCATTATCATAATCAGCGATAATCACTATTGTATAATCACTATTTGAATCAAGGCCAGTGAATACTTTACCGTTATTTACTCCGATATTTAATGAAAATTCTTGGCCTGTTGCTAGTCCATCTTGATATAAAACTGCTTTTAAATTAGCAACATAAGTATTATCTCTATCATAGACAGTTGCATCAAAAGTAAGACTTGTTGTTGTTAATAGGATATTTGCAAAATCAACTTGTGGAACTAATTTATTAACAACAGTAATTAAGTATTCTTGTAAAATTATACCCGGATGTTCACCGCTACCATCCATTAAGTTATAATCAGCAACTATTACAATCGAGTAAACATTAGCATAATCTAATTGTTGATTAAATGCTACTGAGTTATCTCCTGTACTTAAGGCAATTGTATCAATTATATTATCATCTTTATCATAAAGAATTGCTTTTAAATTTTGGGTAATAACCGCATCATTATCAGTAATCGTAACATCTAAAGCAACATCATTTTGATTAATTGTTACATCAGTAATATTTGCAGTTGGTGCACTATATGCTAATGTACTTAGTTCTAGTTTCAGAACTGTTCCGTCATCAATAACTCCCGTTCCGTCTAATAAATCATAATCGCCAGTAACTTTAATAACAAAGTCAAAATCAGTTACCATATTTGAAATATCAAAACTAACATGTTCTGTAAAGATTGATTTTTCAGTTATTTTAACATCATTAATCCATAACGATGCTTTTAATGAATTGGCTACTAAAACATTATCAAAATCATCATAACTAAAATCAAAGGAAACCATATCTTCTGTAATTTCTAAATTAGTTATTGTAGTATTTGGTAAAAGATATGCATCTGTTGTAATCATAAATGATTTTAATATTTCCGCTTGTTGCTCACCAGAACCATCGTTTAAATTATAATTAGTAAGCACTTTTACTTCATATTCATTATTTGAAAGTAACCCACTAAAAGTGATATTTTCATTTAAGCCGATATTTAATGGCAAAGTATCACCAGTTGCTACTCCATCTTTATAAAGGGCAGCGATAGTCCCACCTGTAACTGTACTATCTGGGTCACTTACAACAATATCAACAGCGACACTATTCTTAGTTGGATTACCATTAAAAATAGTTGCTGTAGGAACTCCTAAATAAGCAGTTCGATCAAAATAAGTATCTAAAATAAAATTAGAAGTTATTCCTTCATCTGTGTTTAAATCGTAATCAACAACAACTTTTACTTCATAAACTGAATCACTTAGAAGCCCATTAAAAGTCACTCCTTGATTATCTCCTACTACTAAATTAACACTATCTCCTGTTAAAACATCATCTTTATATAAAACTGCTTTTAAGTTAGCTGATACTGTATTATCAGGATCAATTACAATGATATCAAGGGTCATGGTAGTAGTTCCTAAAGTAGCAGAATAAATTTCTGCTGTAACTAAATCTTTTTCATATGTACTAATAAAGCTATAATCTAATACTTCTCCTGTAACTTCAGGCGTATTATCATTTAAATAATAATCCGCAACAACTGTTACGTTATATCTAGTATCAGAATAAACTCCATCAAATCTAACATTAGTATTTAATCCTGTAACTAATGCAACGCTATCTCCTGTTGGTACTCCATCTTTATATAAGACTGCTTTTAAGTTTCCAGTAATAACCGCGTCATCATCATTTACAAAAATATCAAACCAAATATCATTTTTATTTGAATCAATATATTCAATATTTGCATTTGGTGGTTCTTTAACTTGGGTATCCATTTTAATTTCACTAAGAACAAAATCACTAATAATACCGTTACCATCTTCTAAATCATAATTAGCAATAACTACTATTTTATATTGCGTATCTGATAAAAGATTATCAAATGTTACAAAGAAGTTTTCTCCAACTATTAAGGCTTTTTCATCGCCAGTCGCTACACCATTAAGATATAATACTGCTTTTAATGTAGCGGGGATAATTACAGTATCATCATCAATTATATCAATATCAAAAATAATTGATTCAGTAGTCGTTGTATTATTATCAACTTCTGCGGTTGGTACTAGTTTTTCAAGAGTTACAATCGTACTCGATATTAATACCTGATCATATTGCATTCCTGAACCATCATCTAAATTATAGTCTGCTGTTACAACTATTTCATATTCATTATTTGAAAGGAGTCCTAAAAAGACTGCGGTATTCATCCCAATATCTAATGATTTAACATCTATTTGAACACCATCTAAATATAAATAAATATTAATATTAGAAAGATCAGATGTTTCATCAATATCCATATAATTAATATCTAAAATAATTGAATCATTAGTTGCGACAATATTAAGTAATTCCGCAGCTGGAGCTTTTGCTTCTAATGATAATAAAATACTACGGTATAACAAGAAATCTTCTACAGTTCCTGCCCCATCACGTAAATTATAGTCAGCTACAATCTCAATACTGTATACTTCACTATTCTTAACTAAATAACCTAAAACAACAGTTTCATCTTCAGGACTAAACTGAATTGTTTTAACTGCAACATCATTTTCATATAAGATTGCTTTTAATGAACTTTTTAATGTTTCATTAAAATCATAAACTTTTAAATCAATTGTGACATACCCTTGAGTAACAACAATATCTTTAACATCCACAGTTGGAGCTATGTTAGATAACGTTGTAAACTCTTCACTTAAAATTACTTGATTAGTTTGCACTCCATCTCCATTGTTTAAATCGTAAGATGCCTCAATTTCAATTGTGAAATCATAATCTGAGAAAATATCAAATAATTCAAAATTAACAGCATAATTTAAAACACTTGCTTCTTTAATTAATAGACCATCAACATATAGTTTTGCAACTAACGTAGATTCATCAATAATTCCTGTAGGATCATCAATTGCAAGGTTAAAGATGATTCTACTTTCTTCAATGTGTAGATTATTAATAACTGGTTCTGGGACAATTCTTGGTAAAGTTTTGAAAACACGTTCTGATAAAATATTACCAGTTACAACCCCATGGCCATCTGATAAATCATAATCACTTATAACTCTTAATATATATTCAGTATCGTTTAATAAATCACTAAAAGAAACATTTAAAACAGAGCCATTAATTAATGTCTCACGAATTAAAGTATCCCCTTGATAAATAGCTACTTTTAATCCACCAGGTGATGTTACATTGTCAACATCATTATATTCAATATCAAAAGTAACACTATTTGATGATATATTAAAATTATTAACTACTGCGCTAGGAAGCGCGTTTGATAATGTTAAGAACGGTCCAGAATATAATACGACCTTACTAATAACGCCATTTGAATCATCTAAATCATAATCTGCAATAACTTTAACATCGTATTGCGTATTCGCAAATAAACCAGTAAATACGATATTTGATTGCCCAACTGTTAATGCTTGTTCTGTAACTTTAGTTTCTCCAGAATATAATTCAGCAACTAGTGTTCCACTTTGAATTACAGAGTCAAAATCATCAACTTTAAAATCAATTGAAATTGAATTTCTAGTTAATGAATAGTTTTCTCTTTCTACAGAAGGCATATCTTTATAAACATAAATTTTAAATTCATTATTATCAACGTTGTCAACATAAACTGTTTTAGAATTACTAACATCTAAATAGTTAATTTCATCAACACTATAAATTGTTTCTCCTAATGAACTTCCAACATCCACTTGAAAATAAATAACTGCGTTAGTAGAATCATCTGTGAATCTACTAGAACCATAATGAATCCCGTTAATAACAATTGCTGTTATTGGAAAATTGAAAGGATTACTTAATTCCACTTTCACGTTTATCAACGCCTTTTTAGGCTCATAATAGGTCTTTAAAACTCCTCCATCAAGAGGGTTTGTCCCTTCAATCGTAATACTCGTAAAAGCTGGTGGTGTTTTATCCGTTGTAGAGTCATCACAAGCACTTAAAGTTACTCCTGTTAAAATGATTCCCATCAGTATTAATAGTTTTTTCATATCATGTCCTCCAAATCTTATCTCTTTTTCCTTAACTAAACGATAAGTTAGTATTTTTCCCTTTTTAAAAATTCCTTAATCTAATTAATTATTTTATCACAAAATGACTGTTAAAGCAATGTTTTACGGGGATAACTAACACTTTTTTTATTTCTTTTTGAAGGTTTTTAGACCTTTTTTTATAATATCTTGTCCATATGTTTCATTTATGTTGTTTAAGATCTTTAAAACTTTTTCTTCTGCAGTAACTTCTTTTGAAACATTAAACAAATCAATTTGCCGAAAATTGTTAATGTTGTCTTTTAGATTTGAGAGACTTACTCCAAGAAGTCTAATTGGTAAATCTCCTTGATTATTATCATATAGTTCTTCTACTACTTGATATATTTCGTAAAAATTATCGGTATAGAAATCAAGTGTTTTACTCCGATTTATTTGTGTAAAATCATTGTATCTAACTTGAATACTGATCGTTTTAATAACACTTTCATCTTTAATTAATCGGTTAACAACACTTTTTGTTAAACTAACTAATTTTGTTAAAATATCTTGATATTCATGTAAATCTACAGAATATGTTGAAGACGTTCCAATACTTTTATATTCAACATGACGATGAGGTTCTACTTTCTTATTATCAATACCGTTCGCTTTATCAATGAACTCTGTTAAGCGATTGCCTAAAACTAATTTAAGTTTTTTATGATTTTTATAATTTGCTAAATCACCAATTGTATTTATCCCAATTAGCTTTAAATTCGGATATGTTTTTTTCCCAATTCCAAACATATCTTCAATAGGTAAGGGCCATAATTTTTCCGCAATATCACGTTTTCTTAAAACTGTTATTCCTAAAGGCTTTTTAATATCTGAAGCCATTTTTGCTAAAAACATATTTGGGGCAATTCCAATTGAAACAGGTAATTTATGTTCATCATATAGCCTTTTTTGAATCTCTTTAGCTACTTCAATTGGGTTTACATTTTCAGCTAAATGAGTCATTTCTAAATACCCTTCATCGATTGAACCTTTTTCAATCGTATCAGAATATTCACTAAGTAAATCAAAAAAGATTTTACTATAATGATGATATAAATCAAAATTAACAGGTAAAATTAATAGTTTAGGACAAAGCCGTTTTGCTTCGATTGAATTCATCCCACTTTTAATTCCAAATTTTCTAGCGATGTAGTTCGCGGTAGTTAAAACACCACGTTCTCTTCTTCCGCCAATTCCTAAAGGGATGTTAGTTAAACTTTCATCTTCAGCCATTTCACAACTAGCAAAGAAGGCGTTAAGATCAACATGAAATATTATTCTGTATTTTTTTTCCATAAAAAATCTTTCCTTTTATTAAAATTTGTAATATAATGTAAAAGACATAAATATTATAATATATTTGAACGAGGTGAGAAAATGCCAACTAGTAAAAAAAGAGTAAGAAAACAACGTGAAGAAGTTGCTCCAATTACAAAAAATCCTTTAAAATCTAAATTTGGGAAATTCATGGTTGTCGTATTAGTATTTGGTTTTATTGGTGCTGCTATTGTTGGTTTAATTATTACATTAGTACAAGCAATCCAAAGTTTATAAAAGAAATTACAAAACGGATAAAAGTAGCAAGGTTTTCTTGCTACTTTTTATTTTAATAATTCTTTAGCACTTTCAAGAGACGCCTTACTAACCTTATCTCCAGAAATCATTTGCGCAATTTCATTAACTCTTTCATCTTCTCTTAATTCTTTAATATGTGCTTTAGTTCTTTCTTCTTCAACACCTTTACTAATAAAGAGATGATTGTTACTTACCGCTGCAACTTGCGGAATATGTGTAATACAAATTACTTGAGTTGTTTTTGAGATTTCCTTTATTTTTTTTGCAACTTGGTTAGCAACAAAGCCACTAACTCCCGAATCAATTTCATCAAAGATAATTAATGAAAGTTGTAATGAGTTAACAAGCAAACTTTTTAAAGCAAGCATTATTCTACTCATTTCTCCACCACTAGCTGATTTACTTAGCGGTTTTAAAGGTTCTCCAACATTAGTTGACAAAAGAAAATCTACTTCGTCAACTCCATTATTTAAAAACTGTTTATCATTTAAATAATCATTATCCATTTCCTTCAAAAAAACAATCTTAAAACGCGTCTTTTTAAGTTCTAAATCTTCTAAAATAGCAAGTAATTCTTTTTCAATATAAAGACTTGTTTTTCTTCTCAAATCAGTTATTTTTAAAGCATCCCTTTTAACAATTTCGAAATAGTCTTTTACTTTTTCTTCTTGATTATTAATAATTTCTTCATAATTATCAATATTATTAATATCTTCTTTGATTTTTTCTAAATACATTATTAATTCAGGAAGTTCCTTACGGTACTTCCTTTTTAATGATGCTAAACTATTAAGCCGCTGTTGATGAGAATCAAGTAATAACGGATCAAAATCCAAACTATTTAGCTCTATTTTGAGCGATTCAAAAGTATCCTCAAGTTCATAGTATGCTTCTAATAAACGTTGTTTCAATTCTTTAAATGTCTCCGAATGTTCTTCAATCGCCTCAAGTTGTTTTGCTGAGGAATAAATATTATCTAAAGCATTTGTTGATTCAACTAATAATTTTGCCTCATTTAATTTTTGGAAAATATGATCAAAATTCTCCATCTTTTCAACTTCTTTTAATAATGTTTCTTCTTCTAAAACATCTAAATTATAGGCTTCTAATTCTTTTACTTGATATTGCATCAAATCAAGTTTTTCAAGCATTTCAAAATTACGATTTTTCAATTCTTTTAACTCTTTTAATTCTTTTTTGTAAGCCCCTAAACTTTTTAAATATTGTTCAATTAAGTTAGTAGTTTTCTCATTTTCAAACCCATCAATAATCTCGATATAAGTTTGGGGATTAATTAAACGGTGTGTGTCATGTTGAGTATGTATATCAGCAAGCAATCCAGTAATTTCCTTTAATTGACTTAAAGTTACTGGACGATTATTAATCTTAATTAAATTGTTATTAGAAGTAGTAATTTGTCTTCTAATAATTAATTGGTTATCCTCATTTTCAATTTCAAATTTATTTAATAATTTTGAAATTTTCGGATTTGTAAAAATAAAAACTCCCTCAACTTCTGCTTTAGTTGAGCCAGTTCGGACTACATTAGATGTCGCTCTGTCTCCAAGCAAAAGCCCGATTGCGTCAATAAGTAAGCTTTTTCCAGCTCCAGTTTCACCAGTTAAGGCGGTCATTCCTTTATTAAAAGCAACTTCAATATTTTCAATAATGGCGAAATTCTTAACCGAGATATAACTTAACATATTCACACTCCTTTCAATATTATAAAGTTTTACGAATTACTTTTATAATACTGTCTAAATCTAAATTTAACTCTTTTAAAATTTCTTCTTTTGTCCCTTGTTCAACAAAAATATCATTTATTCCCATTAAAGTAATTTGGGATGTATCTAATTTATTCATAACAAAATATTCTAAAACAGCACTACCAAATCCTCCTAAAAGGACCGACTCTTCATAAATAATAATCGGGATTTCCTTATTAGCAATATCATTTAAGATTTCACTATCTAATGGTTTAATAAATTTAGCGTCAACTACCATTACATCTAAGTTTAAAGTTGTTAATTTTGAAACTACTTTTTCTAACATTGGACCAAAGCAAATAAAGACAGCTTTTTCACCTTTTTTAATAATTTCCCATTTTGGTGTTTGATAAACTTCTTCAGTTATTCCTTGATCAAAGTTATACATTGTTTTTCCCCGTTCATATCGAACGACAAACGGACCTTGATTTATTTTAAAAGCATAATTTAAAATTTTATACGCTTCTTTAGCGTTTCTTGGGTGAGCAATCGTTAAATTGGGAATATGTCTTAAAAGTGGAATATCATAGATTCCTTGGTGAGTTTCACCATCCGCCCCAACGATTCCAGCCCGATCAATTCCGAATACTACTTTTAAATTTTGACGAGCAACATCATGATTTACTTGATCATATGCCCGTTGAATAAACGTTGAATAAATCGGCGTAAAAACATCAACATTACTAACTGCGAATCCACTTGACATTGTTACTGCCATTTGTTCAGCAATTCCAACATCAATGATTCTATCAGGATAAAGTTCTTTATATTTAATAAAATCACTCCCCCCGATCATTGCCGGGATTACAACAACAAATTCTTCTTTTTTCCTAGCATAATCAATCATATATTCAGAAATAATATGACTCCATGAATATCGATTATTTTTAGTTTCACTAATTGCTTCTCCTGTTTCAACTGAAAATGGACCAACTCCATGCCATGAGCCTAGTTGATCATTTTCACTGAATTTATAGCCTTTCCCTTTTTGGGTTAAAACATGAATAACACATGGTTTACTTGATTTTTTAGCAATTTCTAAATATTTAATTAGTTCTTTAAAATTATGACCATTAATTGGACCATAATATGAGTATCCTAATTCATCAAATAAATTACTATTAATGAAAAAGCCTTTAACTCCTCGTTCGACTTTTGATGATAAATTCTTTAGAAATTTCGGTAAAATTTTATATGTTTTTGTTTTAATTTTTCGATATGATGTTTTACTTCTAATACTATTTAAAATACTAGCTAAATAGCCAATATTTTCACTGATACTCATTTCATTATCATTCAAAATGATAATTGATTTATGATCTCTTTGTCCCCCTAAAAAGTTAAGTGCTTCAAAGGCCATTCCCCCAGTTAACGCTCCATCGCCAATAATGGGTATAACATTATAAGTTTCTCCACTATATTTTTTAGAAAATTCTATCCCAGCTGCAGCAGCGATACTTGTTGAACTGTGGCCAGCTTCATAAATATCATGAGGTGATTCACTTCTTTTTAAAAAACCACTTAATCCTTTATATTGTCTTAAAGTGTCAAAATCTTTTGCTCTTCCAGTTAAGATTTTATGAACATATCCTTGATGTCCAACATCAAATATTAGTTTATCTTTTGGACTTTCAAATACTTTATGTAAGGCGATAGTAAGTTCTACCATGCCTAAATTAGAAGACAAATGTCCTCCCGTTTTAGCTACTTTTTCAATTAAAAATGTTCTTATTTCTTTACTTAATTCTTCCAGTTCTTTAACTGATAAATCAGATAAAAAACTTGGGTCTTTTATCTCGTTCAAATTTATCATATTACACCTCAGCTATTTTTTAAAAGTCTACTTCTTCATCGTCCTTCATCATTTTTACAATTACGCCTTCAGCGTCTTTTAATAAATCATGACAATATTTACTTAATTTCATACCTTCATTATATTTTTTAACAGCTTCATTTAAATCAATTTCACCATTTTCTAGCTCTTTTACTAATGATTCTAATTCTACTAATGCTTGTTCAAAAGTTTTGTCAGCCATTATTTTTCATCCTTTTTTTTGTTTGTTATTATAGCATCTAAAGTACCATTATGAAGTAGTATTTCAATTTTATCATTGATTGCTACATCTTCAATTCCTTTAATTACTTTTCCGTTTTGTTTAGCCACTGAATACCCTTTACTCATAATTGACAAAGGATTTAAAAGTTCTAATTTATTAACTAAAAAAGTAAAATCGTTATGTTTTCTTAACAAATAACGTTGATAATAATCATTTAATTTTTTGATTTCAACATTTAATGCTAACTTACTTTGGTTTAATCTATTAAGCGGATTTAACAATTCTAGTTTTTCAATTAAATGATCTAGTTGTTGTGATTTATTTTCAGTAAGCCTAAGTGGATCCCTAAAAACAAATGAACTTTCTAGATTTTTTAGCGTTTCTTTTTTAGTTTCTAATAGCCTTTTTAAACTAATTTTACTTTGATTTTTAAGTTGTTCTAAATAACTTAATAAATCAAGTTGATCTGGTACAGCAATTTCAGCTGCTCCTGATGGGGTTGGTGCTCGTAAATCAGCAACAAAATCACTTATTGTAAAATCGACTTCATGACCAACACTTGAAATAATAGGAATTTTAGAATTGTAGATTTCATAAGCAACTTTTTCTTCATTAAAAGGCCACAAATCTTCAATACTTCCTCCACCTCGTCCTAAAATAATGACATCTGCTAACTTTTGTTTATTAGCTAGTCTTAATTGCTTTACAATAGAATCTTTCGCATTCTCACCTTGGACTAATGTCGGATAAACAATAATTTTAGCAAGCGGATATCTTCGATTTACAATATTGATAATATCATGAACAGCTGCCCCTGTCGGGCTTGTTAAAACAGCTATTGTTGATGGAAAACGAGGAATTCGAATTTTATGCGACTCATCAAAAAGACCTTCAGATGAAAGTTTCTTTTTCAGCTGTTCATACGCTAAGTATAAATCTCCTAGTCCTTCTTCACTCATTTTATTTACATAAATTTGATAGCTTCCACGACTCTCAAAAACAGAAATATCTCCTTCAACTAAAACAGTCATTCCATCAGATGGAACAAACTTTATTCTACTTGCATTAGAAGCAAACATAATCGCACTAATCTGTGCTGATTCGTCTTTTAATGTGAAATAAAAATGTCCTCTTGAGTGATGTTTAAAATTGGAAATTTCTCCTTTTAAAAGCACATTTTTTAAATGTGCGTCATTATCAAATTTATATTTAATATATTTAGTTAAAGCAGCTACAGTAAGATACTTTTTTTCATCCATAAAAATCCCTACTTTTTCAAATATTTTTTAATATTATCTAGCACTTTATTCGTAAAACTTACTTGTTTACTATCGCCTTCATCACTAAATTTTCTTGTTAAATTTAAAGCCTCATTAATGACAATTTCATAAGGTGTATCTGTATAGTAAAGTTCGTATACTGCAAACCGAATAATCGCGCGATCTACATATGATAAACGATTAATCTTCCAATTTTTTAAATTATTAATAATGATTTCATCGATTTTATGAAGATTAGCCAAAACTCCTTCAACCGATTCAGTGATGTATTCACTTTCAAAATCAATATCTAAAAATTCTTTATTAATGTCAATAGTATATAAATGTTTGATAATTTCTTCTCTTAGTTCTCTTCTACTAAATTCTTGTACTTTTTCCATATTTTCTACCTCGTATATATTATATATTAAAATATATCATATAAATAGAAAAATATAAAGCAAAAGCTACTCAAGTAGTTTGAAATATTTATTTGAATTCGAACCTTATAATCATTATTTTACATTTCTATACTTCGTAGAATAAAGCATTGACCAGTATTAAAAAATCATAAAAATAACAGTTAAAGAATCATAAAAAAAGCAGTTATTACTAACCGCTTTCTTTACTGTTCGAAGAGATATTTTATAATTGCTGGAAACCTTAATTCCCATGCAGATTCATGGTGAATCGCTCCTTCAATAATCAAAAATTTAAGTTGTTTGTCCGTAAGTTTTTTTTGTAAAATTTCATAAACTTGTCGATTAGTTTCTAAATATAATTTATTTTCTAATTGATCACTTGATTCTTTAGTTCCAACATCCATATAGAATTTTTTTATCTTTGACAAATCACTTTTTTCAAGATCTTTAATCAACTGATTTAATGTGGGATAATAAGCATTAGATACACAACCAAACCTTGTGAAATACGTACTATATTCTAATGCTGCATATGTAGAAAAAAGGCCACCAAAAGAAGACCCCATCATTCCTCTTTGTTCTGAAGAAGGAATACTTTTATAATGAGTATCGATATATGGAATTAAATTATTAGTTATGAATTCTAAAAACAAATTAGCTTTTCCTCCCCACTTTTTAGTTTCTCCATCGAAACTAAATTGATAAGGAACTAACTCGTTACTTCGCTCCTCATTTGAAGAAATACCAACAATAATTAAATTAGGTAACTGTTTTTCATTTTCATAAGCTGTTAAAATTCCCCAACTTTTCCCGTATGCAGCTAAGGAATCATCAAAAAGATTTTGACCATCAGTCATATACAAAACAGGATATCTCTTTAATGATGTATCATGATTTTCTGGCAACGATACACTTATTTCCATATCTCGTTTTAATTCATTAGAATAAACTTTAAAAACACTAAATCCACGCATAATATCACCTTATTTCTTAAATATGTATACTAAACATTCATACGGTAAAAGAGTTATTTGTTTTGTTAATTTCTTCTTTTTATAATTAAAATATAAAATTTTGTAATCATTAATATCTTCTCTTAAATCTACTGATACATCTTTATTCCTAAAGTTAGATATTACTAAATATTTTGCTTTTTTAGTTTCATTAATATAAATAAACAAATCTTCGTTTTCCATATTAACAAATCGGAGTACTCCATTATTTAATCCTGCTGTTTTTCTTAATTTAAGTAATTCTTTATACGTACTGTAAATTGATTTTTTTTTATTCTCTTGCGCTTTTAGATTTAGATTATGATAATTGTTATTTACTTTCATCCAAGGTTCAACTTTACTAAACCCAGCATATAAATCATCACTCCACTGGAAAGGACTTCTCGCGTTATCACGAGCACGATCTCTTAAAGCTTGCATTGCTACTTCATGAGTTGCTCCAAAATTAATGAAATTTTGGTATTCAGTATAAACTTCAACATCTCTAAAATCTGATAAGTTTTGGTAATCAACATTTGTCATTCCAATTTCTTCACCTTGGTAAATAATTGGTGTACCAGGCATTAAATATAAAGTATAAGCAAGCATTTTAGCTGACTGTAGATGGTATTGTTTATCATTTCCATAATGACTAACAATTCGTGGATGGTCATGGTTATGCCAATAAATTAAATTCCAACCATTTTTATAAAGCATATTAAACCATCTGTCAAAACTATTTTTAATACTATTTACATTTAAATATCCTTTTGACCACTTTCCAGGAGTAAGGTGATTTGAATCATCACAATCAGCCCAGCAATGACCAAAATGAATCAACATGTCAAATTCATCACTATCAAATCCACAATATTTTAATGCTTCTTCTTTCGTTGCTCCTCCTGCTTCACCCATGGCCATAATCCTATTCGGTTTAAATATTTCACTACCAAATTCAGCTAAGTATTCATGATGTTTAGGTAGACTTGAAAAATATTCATATCCTGGGTTTCCCTCAGGAAAACGCCAATCTTTTTCTAAATGGTTTGAAGCATCAACTCTAAAGCCGTCAACTCCTAAATCAATCCACCATTTAGTAATTGTTTTTAAATCGTTTTTCATCGTCTCATTTCGCCAATTTAAATCCGGCATTTTTTTACTAAAAATATGAAGATAATATTCATTTGTTAATTCATTATATTCCCACACTGGCCCACCAAACCATGATCGCCACTGTGTCGGCATTTGCCGTTTACCATTATGATTATATTTAGGCTTTTGCCAAATATAATAATCATGATATTTTTGGTGATTTGGATGCTCAGGGTTTTTTGCAGCCTTAAACCACTCGTGTTCATCTGAGGTATGGTTTAAAACTAAATCGAAAATAACTTTCATCTTTAACTGATGTGCCTTTTTAATAAACTCTTTTACATCATCTAAAGTTCCATAATCTTTACTTACCTTATAAAAATCAGAAATATCATAACCGTTATCATCCATTGGAGACTGATAATGTGGTGATACCCAAATTGCGTTTATTCCTAAATTACTTAAATAATCAAGTTTACTTATCAACCCTTTAAAGTCACCAATTCCATCTTGATTGGCATCTTTAAAACTCCGTAAATAAATTTGATAAATAATTGCATCTTGCCACCATTGTCGTTCCATAAGTATTCTCCTCAAGGTAAGTATAATCGTAATCTCATTATTTTATATTTTAATTATACTATAAACTCAATAAAAAATATTTAATTATCGAAAAGGTGAAACCGCTACCATAAGGATTATTATTCCTTTTATGATATAATTAAGTATCTTTTTTAAGGAGGCTATTATGAGAAGAATAAAACTTATACTAATACTATTCACAAGCATAATCATTGCTTTTACAAGCGTGAACAGCACTGTTCACGCCGCTGATACAACAAAACTTTATGTGCATTACCATCGGTTTGACAATGCCTATTCCCCTTGGAGCTTTTGGCTTTGGCCTTATGAACCAACCGCTGGAGATGGGGCAAATTACGCTTTTAACGGGGAAGATACTTTTGGAAAATACTACGAAGTAGATCTTATTGGTTCACCTTTTGAAAATTCAACTTCAATTGGGGTAATTGTTAGAACAAGTTCATGGGATAAAGACGTTGCAATCGATCGTTATATCGATTTAACTAGTCCTAATGCTAGTGGTGAAGTTCATGCTTATATCGTTAGTGGAGATTCTACGATTTATTATGATGATTCTGCTGTCGATGTTTCTAATCGTGCTTTATCAGTAGATTTCTTAAGTACTTCTACAATTCAATTTGAAACTAGTAAGGCTGTTACAGTTGATGATATTACTTTATACGCTGATAACGCTGTTGTTGCGATTGAGAACTTTGTTATGAATGGTCTAATCGGAACTTTCAATATTATCGGTGGCGCTGATTTAGGAAAAACATATACTTTAGAAATTGATTTTAATGATCCTGGTTATGAACCTAAAACATACCCTGTTGGTTTTGGAGGATTATATTCAAGTGACGATTTCAATGATGTTTACGCTTATGATGGTGACTTAGGAGCAATTTATTCTAAAACTTCTACTACTTTTAAGTTATGGGCTCCAATTAGTGAAAAGGTTGTTTTAAATCTTTATGAATTTGGTCATCGTGAAAACGAAGTTAATTATGAGATGGTCCCAGGGACTAATAGTCCTTATGATACCTATGATTTAACATATACAACAAAAGGAGTATGGGAAGTTACTGTTCAAGGTGATTTACATGGTGTTTATTATACTTATGATGTTACTAACGGAACTGTAACTAATGAAGTTAGTGATCCTTACGCTAAAAGTGCTGGAGTTAATGGTCGCCGTAGTATGGTTGTTGATTTTGATCGTTTAAATCCTGAGGGATGGGATAGTTTAGCTACTCCTCATAATATTGAGTCATATAATGACGCGATTATTTATGAACTCCATATTCGTGATTTCACAACCCATTCTACTTGGAATGGAATTGAAGAATATCGTGGTAAGTTTTTAGGTTTAGCTGAAAAAGGAACAACATATAATGGTGTTACTACTGGATTAGATCATATAATTGAACTCGGTGTTACGCATGTTCAATTACTCCCTGTCTTTGATTTTGGCGCAGCGGTTGATGAAACTAGATTGTTGGATCCTAGTTATGAAGGCACTAAAGATACTGTCTTCAACTGGGGATATATGCCAGAAAACTTTAACGTTGTCGAAGGTAGTTACTCAACTAATCCATATGATGGTAGCGTTAGAGTTACTGAATACCAAGAACTAATTAAAGCTTTTAATGAAAATGATATTAATGTCGTAATGGATGTTGTCTTTAATCACACAGGAAAAAGTGCTGATTCAAACTT
>CAYZEW010000024.1:0-18346 GCA_964477825.1 uncultured Candidatus Izemoplasmatales bacterium
AATCTCCTTTAATTTTTCTCTTTTTTAGTTTTTTTGTTTTTCTATTTTGTGTTCATTATTTCTAAATTGTGTTTATTACTCAATTGCTTCTTTTTTTACTAATTCAAATCCTAATGTGAAACTAATTGTCTTCCCAATCAAATCTTCATAAGTTTGAATGGAATTATTGACATTTACTAAATCTATATTTAAACCTCTTGATATTGCTTCATCCATATCAATTGGTTCTAATAACTCAACAATAACAATGATTCTGATTGTATCGTTAAATAGATCCAAGTCTGCCCCATTCTCACTTCCCATAACTGTTACTTTAACTAGATGACTATATGTATCATCACCGTCAATTAACAAATCATTTACTGTAATCCGTAAGGTAACTTGGTTTAATAGTTCTTTTGATACTCCAACGTCGTAATGTAATTCAACCTTTTCGACATCACCAACAGCTACTGCGTAACCTGCTGGTACTAAGTTTAGATTCCCATTATCAATATTTAAGTCTGTAATTAAAAGCTGTACAGGATCTCCAATGGTAATCACTTCAACTTCATCAGTTACTGTTACTTCTTTCCAAAATGCAAAAGCTGATGTCATTGTGAATGTTAGTCCAACAACCAAGAGTAATAAAGTACCTACTCGAACTGATTTGAAGCTAATCATACTTTATCACTTCTCCTTTTAAATATAAAAAACTAACAATGTGAGTTGTTAGTTTAAATTTTTACAGATTATTTAACCTTTAAAAACTTAACCAACTGATCACATCACATGAGAGCTGGCTACCATTTTACAGGTCCTATAGCTTTGCGTATTTAAGTTTCCTTAAACTTGCCTTTACATTTTTTAATTCTTGTATTTTTTTGATTATGCTACATATAATATAGTATGAAACACCATTTGTCAATAAAAATGAGCTGTAAAGTATATCAAAATAGTTTTTACAACCACTTTGATACGCTCTACAGCCGTTTTTTTATAAAATATTTTTTTATTTTTTTGACTATTTACATAGTATTAGCAGCATTTAATCTGTACTTTCAAAGACAATTGTGAAACTTAATTGTTGTCCAGCAATTTCATGAAACTGTGCTTCAGATGGTTCATCCATTGTCAAAATTACAGTGATATTCATAAAATATCCAGCTTCAGTTTCGTCAAAAATCTCAAGTTGTAGATGACTATTTGATGAAATCCCAACCTTGTAATTGAAATTAAATAAATCTTCAATTTCACTAGAGACCCTTTGATCATTTATTTTAAGATCATCAACATAATACTCTACAGAAACTCCATATTGAACAAAGATAGTATATGTAAAAGTAATTTCTTCAACATCATTTACTCCTAAAATTACTCCTTTTGGAACAAGTTCTTTTCCAATTGATGAATTCATCTTTTGAATAAAGACAATTTGATTGTTTTCAGTTGTAATTTTAGGCACATCAACATCTGATGCTATAACATAAAGTTTAACTGAACTTAAAGAAAATAAAAAAATCAAAACCAAGCTTATAATCAGCTTTTTCATAATAGATCACTCCTTATAAATGCATTATGTAAGGTAACTGGCTATCTCATAATGAGACCCTCTAGTTTTCTGTCCCTGAATCACTTCAGGTTTAGCTTTGTCATACATCGACATCTATAAAACTATTATAGTTTCGATTTGACACCCTAATACTAGCACACTTTTATATGTATTTCAAATATTTAAGGGCTTTTTTATAAAATTAGACTTTTATGAAACAAAAAGGACTATTTGTTTATTAAATTTAGTAAAATTTATCTATTTGATAGTGTTTAACGTAATCTATTCATTCTTATGTTATACTATATCTTGAAGGAGTGATTTAAACAATGGCTAAAAAAGAATTATTAGAAAAATACGCTAAACTAGTAGCGGAAGTTGGTGCTAATGTCCAAAAGGATCAACTAGTAGTAATTAACGCATCTACCGATAATAACGAAATCGCAAGACTAATAGTAAAGGCATGTTATATTGCTGGTGCTAAAAAAGTTGAAGTTCAATGGAACGATGCTTATGTTTCAAGATATGGATATGATTATATGTCAATCGAAACCTTAGAAGAAATCCCTCAGTGGAGTATTGAAAAAAGTAAATACTTTATTGATCAAGGTGGTTGTATCATCAGTATTACTTCTCCTGTTACTGGTATTAATAAAGGGGTTGATTCCTTAAAACTTCAAAAAGCAGGAATGGCTCATATGAAAGCTTTTAAATTTGTCTCAGATTATGTAATGGGTAACGGAACGCAATGGACTGTTGTTGCTGCGCCTAACAATGTGTGGGCAAAAAAAGTCTTCCCAGATTTAAATGAAGAAGACGCTTATGAAGCATTATGGGATGCTATCTTGAAAGCAAGTAGAGTTACAGAAACAAATGATCCAATAAAAGAATGGGAACAACATAATAAAAAATTATTATCTCATAATAAAGTTTTAAATGATTTCCAATTTGATAGTCTTCATTTTAAAAATTCTTTAGGAACAGACTTAACAATTAAGTTAGTTGAAAATCATATTTGGGCAGGGGGAGGAGAAACTTCTAATAAAGGAGTTTACTTTAATCCAAACATTCCAACTGAAGAAAACTTTACAATGCCTTATAAATATGGTGTAAACGGTAAAGTTGTCGCAACTAAGCCACTTAACTATCAAGGTAATTTAATTGAAGATTTTTACTTAGAATTTAAAGAAGGTAAAGTTGTAAAATATGATGCTAAAAAAGAAAAAGAAACTTTAAAACGTTTATTAGAATTTGATGAAGGTAGTGTCTACTTAGGAGAAGTTGCTTTAATTAGTTATGACTCTCCAATCAATAATACAAATATCTTATTCTTAAATACCTTATTTGATGAAAATGCTTCATGCCACTTAGCACTCGGCAGAGCATATCCAATGAATGTAGAAGGTGGGACTAAAATGACTGAAGAAGAACTAAAAGCAGTTGGTTCTAATCAATCAATGGTTCATTCTGACTTTATGTTTGGTAGTAAAGATATGCAAGTTGTTGGTACTAAAAAAGATGGTAGTAAAGTCGTAATCTTTAAAGATGGCGATTTCGTAGTTTAAAAAAGTTAACTCTTAAAGATATCAAAAACACTCTAAGCCACAAATGGTTTAGAGTGTTTTTTTTAATTAATATGTTTTTTAGTCACCTAAATATTCTTCAAGAGCTGCCTCGTAAATTGGTTTAATTTGATCTACTACTGTTCTTGATGTTCCGTTTTTAATTCCACTATTAATATTAATATTCCATGAATCTGCCGAGAAAGGACTAATTGTCATTGCTGAAATTAAATCAAAGTAAATTTTATCATATACTTGTAAATATGCTTCAACATAAATTTCATCATCAAATTTAGTTAATAATAATAATTCGTATTCATCAGCTAATTCTTGTTCTGTTTTCCATAGTTGCATTTCATTCCATACTTGGAATACTAGTTCTTCACGTTCAGGTGTCATTCCAGATGCCATAACAAGTAAAGCAACACCATTAACTGGAGAAACATAATCTCCTTCAAAATCATCAGCTACAGGGAATGGAACAAATCCAAGTTCAAATGGAAGAGATCCCCATCTATTATCTGCTGATACAAACCATAACTCACCAGGATGCATTGCGACTTTCCCAGCCATCCATTCAGGGCTACCTGCATCGTAATGAGGACTTAATTCAAAGACACCCTTACTATATAAATTAGTTAAGAAATCATATGTTTCAAGGGCAGGATTTTGAGTAAACGATACTCTACCAGTATTAGCGTTAATTAAACTACCACCGTTAAGCGGAATCATGTTTTGGGCATAATAAGATAAAATCCCACCAAGAGCGTACATATCATCGCCTTGTGCTGATAATTGAGTTTGTACATCAGTTGCCCAAACCTCAAAGTTAGACCATGTCCAATCTCCATCTAAATACATTTCAGTAGGATTATCTACTCCTAAGTTTTCAACTAAATCAGCATTATAATAAAGCCCATAAGAAATTTGTACTTGGCCATTTCCAAAACCATAAACATCGCCTTGGTAACTACCGATTTCTAAATATGAATCATCAATATGACTTCCATATTCTGACATATAAGGAGATACTGATGCAATCGCATCACCCATTACTAATTGTTGAATCCAGTTACTTGCTACCCAGTATAAATCAGCTAAATGATCACCTGAAACAGATGATTGAATAATTGATGTAACTCTACTAGGTCCCCAAGCTGCGCTTGGTGAATATTGTTCAAAAACAATATCAACATTTAATTCTTCTTCAACTTTTAAAATTTGAGCTTGTTTATCTAGTTGTTCAGTTCCAGAATAATTTTCATCAAATGGATCAATTTGAGAAACTGCTCCATGCATAATAGTAATTACTTCAGGATCATCTTTAATACATGTATCACCAACCAATGTGTAATGAATTGCACATCCTGATAAACTAATAACAACGATTGTTCTTTCAACAGAACTAATATTTCCATCTGAATCAGTAACTGTATAAACTAAAGTATAATTTCCTACTTCATCTAAATCAAGTTCACCCGAAACAATAATGTTCGCTGTTAAATCGCCATCTTTTTCATCAAGAGCACTAACTCCAGCTAATTGATCAAAAGTATCACCGACAGTTAATTCAACATCATCAACGCCACTAATAACAGCAGAATCTTCATTACTGCTAATATCAACACATACTCCGTTTTCTAAAACTTGCGTAGAAGTACATCCTGGATCATCAGTCTTATTCCCACAAGCTGCAAGTGATAAAACTAAAACAGCCAATGTTATAGTTACTACGATTTTCTTCATAAAAGGCCTTCTTTCATTTTTAAAATATATTATATTATACAACTAAACCTCTAAAAATTACATGGATAATTAGGTTCTTTCAATATTAAAAAAAATCTTTCATAAAAATAGTTGTAATTAAACAACTATTTTTTAGTTTATTCATTCATTAATTATAATACTTGTCTCTTTCAACTAAAATATAGTACAAAGTTAAAAAGCCAAGAAAGAAATATAAAACATAAACTCCATCATTGAAAAGTCGACTAATAAAAGCAAGATTCCAGTGGATATCACCACTACTTCCATAATCTGCAATTACTGCGTAAACAATCCAAATAATACTAGAGTATCTTAAGATTAATAAAACAGCCATTAACGATAACGATATCCCAATTCGTAAATCAAAATAATAAGTAGGTTCTAATGTTAAGCCAACCACAAATAAATAAAAAGTACTTAAGACTAAAATATAAACAGCTAGTCCAATAAACATATTAATTATCCCTGGAGGGTTAAAACTTGAAATACTCATTAATAAAAACGAAAAAGAAAAAGTAAAAAAGACTAATGAAATATGCTTAATTACCGGAATAAATTCCATCGCTTTATACATAAAAATTGGAATTAAAATAAAACTCAAAAATTCTATTACCGCATAAAGAAATACACTTTGTACTCCTAAAGACATAAAAATATTTCTCAAAATAAAGTAAAAAAAGACAAAATTAGATAACACTATTAATGAGATTTTCCATCGTTTCATAAACTCACCTGCAATTTTATAATTTAAAGTTAGAACCAATTATAACATAAATTCAACATTAGCAATAATTAAAAGATAAACTTTAATATCTTTTAATTTTTAGAAAAATAGTTGGTAATAATGTTAACGTTATTAATACACTAATAGTCATACTTACCCACATTAAGATTGAAACATTTAAATGAATACTTAATGGTGACAACATTAAAACACTTAATCCTAATGATATCCCTAATGCATTTGTGATAATTGGACGCGATGAATTATTATAAGCTTTTTCCACAGCTAATTTGCTAGATTTTGTTTCATTTAAGTAATGTTTATAAATACTACTAAAATGAACAGCATAATCAATTCCCACTCCAATAGTAATACTAAAGATAATTACTGTTGTAATATTTAAAGAAATTCCGCTTACCCCTAAGAAGCCATATAAAGCAATAACAGTTATAATAATCGGCAATAAACTATATCCTGCGATTTTAAAACTCTTTAAAGTGATAATTAAAGTTATTAAAACAACACTTAATGCTAAAAGAATACTATTTAGTTGCATTTGAGCAATATTTAAATTTAAATCCTTCATAATATATTGAACTCCGGTAACACTAGCATTACTATTTGAATGTTCAACAGTTTCTTCAATCTTATTTAAAGTATCATTTTTTAAATCATTCGGAAAAACTAATAGCCTAACAGTATTATCAGTAGTAGAAATCAAATTATTAATAACCCCATTCTCACCACTACTAACATTAGTATAAATGCCATTTAAGACCATATCATTTGGAATATCTCCATCATTATTAGCTTGATACATTAACTCCATGAAGGCATACGGATTAATAACTTTACTGACTTCATCAAGCTGATTTAGTTCTTCCACTAAATCATCAACCTCATTAAGGGCTGTTAATGAAATTGGCGTATTAGGAAATTCAATACTCACATAAATAGGAATACTTCCGCCATTAACATCTTTAATCTTAGAAGCATTAACATTAACAACTGTATAATCTTTATAAATCATTAACATATTAAATTCGTGTTTAATTTTAGAGAATGTAAGTAAAGAAAAAATTAAGATTACCAAAACAATTCCAAATGCTTTTATCCCCCATAATTTTTTAAGATAACTTGATAAATCATGTTTATGGTTCAATGGCTTTTTAGGAAGAATATCGATTTCCCTAACTAACAATAATGGTAGAACATACCAAGTAGCAATACCTGCAAAAAGAATTCCAACAGAAGAGTATATTGCTAAATCAATAACACTATTAGTTTGGATTGTTAAAAGTGATACAAACCCAACTATCGATGTTAATGTCGTAACAATCATTGGAACTCCTACTAAAGATAACGTCTTTTTTAAGCTTTTCAAGTTAGAATTACCTTCTAAAATAGAATCCTGAAAATGAGCCATAAAATGCAACCCATCTGCACTCCCGATAACAATTACTAAAATAGGAATAATTGCTGTTAACAATGTTACTTCTTGTCCACTCCACCCAATTAATCCAAACGTCCAAAGAGAGCCCATTGCCGCTGGTAAAACGCTTAAATAAGTTGGCTTAAATGCTCCCATTTGCCATCTGAAGATAAATAGAATCACTAAAATAGCTAATGGTGGTAAAAAGATTAATATTTTGATAATATAATCACTTATCTTTAATTGATTATACGAATCTCCTGAAATGTAGGAATCATAATCATAGCCGGCTAAAATATTCTCTAGTTGTGTAATATCTTTTCTTCCAAAATCATCACTAATAAAAACAGTAAATAAAGAATAGTAAGTATTATCCTCAACAATTAATGGCGAAAACTCACCAAACTGAGTATATATATTTAATAATTGATCCGGTGAAAAGTCTTCGTACGGTACAGCAACGTTATTAAGTGGAAGTTCTTTTGGTGCAACCCCTTGAACAAAGGTAATATTATCCATCTCTTCAATCGCTTCTTGAATATTTCTTAAATCCTGAGTAGTTTCAACATCATAACGTGGATGTTCCACTAATACAACAATTTGATTTAAAGCCCCAAATGTTTCCTCAAGATTATCTAATCGGTCTTGATAAACCGTCTCTTTTGATGAAAAAATCGAAAAATCTGTGTTAAACCTTATTCTTATTACTCCCATAAACGCAATGATATTGATAATTATAAACAAGATCAATAAACTTTTATTATTATTTTTTATAAACGTAATATATTTTTCCATAATTTCTCCTTTGTTTGTGACATATAATCCTTTCATATTATACCTTATTTTAAAGAAAAAAACATATAAAAATTTCCTATATGTTTTTTTCAGTTTTCCAGTTAGCTAAATACATTCCGCCAATAATTACTACTGTCCCAATAAAATGGTAATAATATAAATGTTCTCTTAAAACAACAATCCCCGCAATAATACTAATTAATGTTGATAAATTAGAATAAACACTAACCCTAGTTGCACTGATTTTTGATAATGAATAATTCCATAAGAAGGTTGCGATTACTGATGTTAAAAGCCCAATAAATAAAATGCTTAAAAGATAATTAAAATTAGTAAACGGTTCAAAATAATGAGTATTTCCTAACGTTTTAAAATTGATAAGCAAATATAAAAGGTTAAACCAAACTACCCCACTTACTGTTAAATAAAAAGTCACATCAACAAACGGAATCTTTTGAAGTTTTCTGCGTGCTAAAACACCATATAAAGATAAACTAATTACTGATAATAAAACTAAAATTAACCCGCCTAACGAATTATCACTAATTATAAACCCTTTACTTATAAAGATATATAAAATTCCACTTACTGAAAGAAAAATCCCGATTTTTTGTAAATTTGTATTTTTTTCTTTAATAATTAGACTAGCTAAAATTAAAGTTAAAACTGGTGAAAAAGAAAAAATAATTCCCGCTTCTGATGATGGGACAGTTTTTAACCCAAAAGCTTGAAGTAAATAAAAAGCAACTGGGAAAAAGAATGATGACGGTAAAACACTTAAAGCCGTTTTTTTATTAAACTTAAAGTTTTTTGATATTAAAATGTATCCCCCAATTCCAATCATCGCAATGACGTAACGATGCGATAAAATTGTCACCGGATCACTTATCATTACAACTGTTTTAGTAGCAATATAAGTTAACCCAATAATAATACTATACAAGGTTGCAATAAGATTTACTTTTGTATTTGTTTTCATCTTTTTTCTTCTTTCTATTCTTAATTTTTAGATTAATTATTAATAATCCTCAATATAGGGATAATAAAAAGGCCTTGGCAACCATAAAGCTAAGGCCTTTTTTTATTATTAATTTAATCTTTTCTTAAAAGGTTCAGTAGCTATCATATATGTAATAAAACAAATAATTAGAGCGATGATTGAAATTGCCATATTTCCAGCAAAGCCAAAATGTTCCATTACAAATGGTGCAGTTAAGTTAGTAAAGACACCAGCTGATGCCATACTCATACTTAAAATTGCAATATAACTATTTACCCCTTTATCATACATTTTTGAAGCGACAGGGAAAAATAATCCCCAAACTAAATCATACCCCACTCCAAAAAAGATTCCAGCGATTATAATTATAATCTCAACCTTAAATAAAAACCCAACTAATGCCATTGCAGCAATCATAATTCCTGTTCTTGACATTCTTAATTTTCCAATTTTATCACTTGTTAATAAGATAATAATTGCGGCAACAATACTCCCTGAGGCAATGATACTAAAAGTCATTGCTGCTCGTTCTACACTGTAGCCAATATCTTGAAGATGAGTGCTTAAATAATTAAAGAAAAAGACGCTTGGTACTGACAACGCAAAAGTCGCAATAATCATCAAAATAACTTCTTTAACTTTGATCATTTTAAAAACATCTTGTAAGGTAATATCGTTTTCAACAGTAATCTCTTTTAAAGGTAATAACATTAATAATAAAATTGTCGTTGCTCCTGCTAGTGACATATACAAAATAGAAATATTAAAATATTTCATATAAAAACTTCCAATAATTGGGGCGGCAAACATTGCTCCAGCAAAAGAAAATTTATAAATTCCACTAATAATTCCGAGGCGTTTATAACTAATAATTTTACTAGAATAGACAATCGTTAAGGTTGTAATTGAATAATACCCAAAACCTAAAATGCTTCTTCCAATAAAATATTGAGTAGCACTAACAGCTATTGAATCAATAAAAGCCCCAACAATAAACAATGCAACACTTAATAAAATAAATTTCTTTAATCCGTGTTTATCTGCAAAATAGCCAATAATCGGGGTGAAAATTCCCATAAAGGTATACCCTACAAATAAATAAGTAACACTATTTCTAGAAATCATAAATTTATCTGCAAGTTGTGGACCTAGTGGCATAACAACAGCAAACTCTACAACAGTAACGAATGTTAGTAAAGTAAGGATTATGATTGAATACTTTTTCACTGTTTTTTATATTTCTCGATAAATTCATCAATAGTAACAATCCCAGCAATCCCTAGTTCGTTCCCTAGTTTCGAAATACTTGGTTGTTTTAAATTTGCTCTTTCTAAGATATCAAAATCCCAGAATACTTTATGTGATGTTGAATCAGCAACGATTTTTTTATTCGCCATAACGATAATTCTTTCAAAATTATCAATAACAAATTCCATATCATGAGTAATAATAATTACTGTTTTATCTCTCTTAATTAATTCATCAATGACTTTACTTTGTGTAATTAATCCATCTAAATCTTGCCCAGCCGTTGGTTCATCTAAAATGATATATTCACTACCCATCGCAATAACACATGCAATAGTAACGAATTTACGCATTCCAAACGGCAAATCGTAAGGGTTAGTTTTTAAGAACTGAGTAATCCCACATAGTTCTGCGGCATCTTCAACTAACTCTTTTACTTTTGCTTCTGGTATTTTATGATAGCGTGGACTATAAGCAATCTCATCAAAAACAGTGCGGTTAAATAATTGGTCTCCCGGATTTTGAAAAACATACCCAACTTTTTTAGAAATTTGCGCAGTCGTTAAAGTGCTTAAATCAATTCCATCAACTTCCACTAATCCACTAGTTGGTCTTAACAAATTATTCATCATTTTTACAAACGTTGTTTTTCCCGCTCCATTTTGACCTATAATCGCTACTTTTTCACCATGACTAATTTCAATTGAAACACCGTCAATCGCACAAAATCCGTTAGGATAATTAAAAATAACATCTTTTACTATAATTCCCATCTTTTCACCTAACCTTTAAACACTTCAACTGCTTCACTTAACACAGTAGGTATTTTTTCCAGTTTTTCTACTTCTTTACTATACTTAATGCCTAGTTTAGCTACTTGTGGTAAATTTGTTCCATAGTGTAAAACTTCTTCATTAGAAAAAATTTCTTTAGTTGGCCCATCAAAAATGATTTTTTTATCGCCAAGTAAAACAACCCGATCAGAATATTCAGCTACTAAATCGATTTTGTGTTCAACTAAAATAATTGTTTTCTTTTCTTCTTTTAATAGTTTAATAATTTCAAAGATTTCTTCTGTTCCTTTTGGATCTAACTGTGAAGTTGGTTCATCAATAATTAAAATATCTGGATCCATTGCTAAGATTGAAGCAATCGCCACTCTTTGACGTTGTCCCCCACTTAGTTCAGCTGGATGCTTATCTTGAAGATCTTCTATTTTTAATAATTTAATAATATCTTCAATGCGTTTAATCATTTCTGCTCTTGGAACTCCTAAGTTTTCAAGACCAAAGCCAATTTCTTCAAAAACAGTTTCTTTAATTCCACTATTTTGAATAAACGGATTTTGGAAAATATACCCAATTTCTTCAGCTAAATGCCCTAAAGACATTTTTGGAATAGATTCACCATTAAGTAAAACCTCTCCAGTTAATGTTCCAGATTCTAAATGTGGAATAAACCCTCTTAAAATATTACAAATTGTTGTTTTTCCACTGCCGTTTTTTCCAACAATAGAAACAAACTCACCTTTATGAATTTGTAAACTAATATCTTCAAAAACTTTTTCTTTTCCGATAATATATTTGAAACCAACATTTTTAAGTTCTAAAACCGGTTTACTCATTAGATTAGCCCCCTAACAAAAGGAATGTGAGTCCACAATATATATAGTATGCAAATAACTAATACGATAACTGGTAAAACTTTATCGAAAAGGTTTGCCTTTAATTCACGATAATAAGTATTTGGAATACTTGAAGAAAAAGCTCGTGCTTCAAGGGTAGCTGCTTTATCTCCAATATCAGTAATACTTGAAATAATGAGTGGACTTAAAGTTGGCAAAAACGCTCTAATTCTAACCATTAAATTTCCTTCAGTTTCAATTCCACGAGCACGCTGTGCTTGCATGATTATTCTGCTTCTTTTATTCATTTCAGGAATCATTTGTAAAGACGCTAAGAAAACGTATGCCGCTGAATTCGGCATTCCAGTTCTTTGTAATGAGACCATTAAATTCGTAATATTAGTTGTTTCAAAAACCAACAATAAGGTTGTTAAAAAGACCCCAATTGTTGCTGTAATGTTTAAAGCTTTATCAAGACCACCTACTGTCAAAGTAAGAAATCTCCAATTCCAGATTACTGCACCTGATGGCACAAGAAATGCTTGAATAAGAAAAATAAATAGGAAAAAGATAACCATTGCTGATAGTACTTTCTTTAAATATGGTATAAATATTCCATCAAATAAGGCTAGCAAAAGCATTAAAGGCATTACTACTAAATACCCAAATTGCCAAGTATGGACAATAATTGATGTGATCCCTAATATTAACGCGATTGTCAACTTAGTTAAAGGATACATTTCTGAAATTAACCCTTTTTTATACATAATAAAAATCTCCTTTCAATTTTTCAAGAGACTCAAGTGAATGAGTCTCTTGAACAATCTTTTTAGTCTTCTGCGTTATAAAGTGGACCAAGTGGGAACTTAACCAAAGTTGAAAGAGGAATACTTTTGATTAAGAAGAATACGATAAATGTGCTTAAGAACTTGTCTAAAGTTTCAGTAATTAAAGCACTAGTAGTAACTGATTGCCATAAGCCTTGACCTGTAGTTAAGAAGAATGCAGTGATAACAGATCCTCCACCGCCACCAGCGATTCCACCGAATAAAATTGTAGTGATTGGAACTGCAGTAAGTAATGCTGTAGCCCAGATAGCTAATGCTGTAAGAGCTGTCCATTTAAATGATTTGAAAGCTCCTCTCATAGCAGCATAACCTGCTACGCCACCACATGCGATTTGAACGATTGCATATGGAATCCAAGTTGGTGAAGATAATCCTAAGATTAAGTTAGTAACTCCTCCTGCTACCATTGCAGGAATAGGACCAGCTAATGCTGCAACTAAAATTGTACCAATCATGTCTAAATACATAGGTAATTTTAAGATGCTGGCAAGTTGCCCACCAATGAAGTTTACCGCGATTGCGATAGGGATTAAAATTAAAGTCATTGTACTAAAATACTTCTTCATAAATTTTTTCTCCTTTTCTATTTTTTTTATTTTAACACTCCCGTGTAAAAACCTAACTAATAACGTACTTTTTATAAATATTACCAATTTCTTTTCCAAACATTAGATCCATAAATGTTTCTTTATATTTTCGAATATCAACGTCCATAGCAACAATTGCATTTTTGTTTTCAATTCTTTCATCAACAACTGTTTGGCCAATAAACCCTTCAGTTGCAACAATAACATTAGCTCTTACTGTTTCTAAGATGGAATGGTCCATCATATACATTGCTGTTAACAGATCATGGATAATATTTCCAATAATTCCTTCTTCTTCTAAACCGGAATATTTCATTACTGCAGTTTGAATATCAAAAATAATTTTACCAATGTTGCCACCAACATGTTTAACAAACCAAAAATCATTTGCTGAAAAATAGGCTTTTTTTGTTACATTTAACCCCACCATATGGATATCAACAAATTCACCTAAATCAAACATGATTTTTGTACTAAGCCCATCAAACCAATAGTTAAATTCAGCAACTGGATTCATATTTCCACTGTGAACTCCACCACCCATTGAAAAAATAGCTTTTACTTTTTTCATTGTTTCTTTATCTTTTTGAATTGCCAAGGCAATATTAGTAGTTGGGCCAATCACGAGTAATTCTACTTCATATGGATTAGCTTTTACTGTTTCTAAAATAAAGTCTACTGCGTGTTTTTTTGATAAGTCTTTTAGATCATAATCTAGTTTTACTTTACCACCAAGACCATCAGCTCCATGAGAACTATCATCTGATAAATCCATTAAATAACTTTGGTCTAATAAACTTGTTTCTGCCCCTTGGTAAACTTGACAATTTAGTTTGCATAATTTAACTAATTTTAATGCATTGGCAGTAGTGATGTTAATTCCTTTATTGCCAGCAACTGTTGTAATTCCTAATATCTCAAAATCTTTAAACCTACTTGCGGCGATGATTGCAATAGCGTCATCAGTACCTGGATCGGTATCAATAATTACTTTTCTCATCATTTCACCACCCTTTGGTACTCTTCAGCAATTGCTTTACCAAAGACGATTTCAAAAAATTTAACTTTATATTTTCGCGCATCGACTTCCATTGGTACATAAGCATTTTTCACTTGTTTCCAGCTATCTACAATGTCGACTACTGTTTGCCCAACTGTAATTCCTGTAATTGATACATCCAAAGTTGAATGAAAAATCTTTTCTTTAGGACAAACTGAAGGATCTATCGCATAAATTACAGCAAGTAAATCATGAATTACACATCCAATATAACGACTATAATTCCAATATGCTTTAACATAAGGCATAATCATTTCATATAATAATTCTCCAAGTTCTCCGCCAACCATTCTCATAAATTCTAAATCATTCATTGTAATAATAGATTTATGGGTAATATCAAGGCCAATCATATGAATATCAACTTTATTCCCAATACTAAACATTTCTTTTGCTGCTAAAGCATCATACCAATAATTAAATTCAGCAACCGGAGTAATATTTCCCCGGTGAACTCCGCCTCCCATTGAATAAATCGCTTTTACTTTTTCCATTGTAGCTCTATCTTTTCTAATTGCGAGGGCAATATTAGTAACTGGGCCAATCGCAATAATTTCAATTTCATCAGGGTTTTCTTTAACTGTTTTTAAAATAAAATCAACTGCACTCATCGCTGATAATGATGAATCATCATAATCTAAAGCAACTCCCCCAAGGCCATCAGTTCCGTGAGTTCCCCCTGCATCATCTGCGACTTTTAATAACGATTCAGATGCTCCTTGGTAAACTTTACAATCATAATTCATATACTTAACTAACTTTTGAGCGTTAGTTGTTGTAAAGGTAATTCCTTTATTCCCCGCAACAGTACATAATCCTAAAACCTCCATATCCGGATGTTTCATTGCGGTAATTATTGCGTAAGCATCATCGATTCCGGGATCAGTATCAAAAATTATTTTTCGCATAAGATATACCCCCGTTTCTTCATTAATCGATAATCTTCAAGATGTTCTTTGAAAATCGTTTCAAAGAACAGATCAAAGAATTTAACTTTATCTACTTCCATACACATTTTAGCGTTATATGGATATTTTTCACGGTAACCCTCAGGAATATCAAAACCAACTACTGATTCACCAACACAAATTCCACTAGTTTCAATGTCAATCGAACATTTATAGCTTTTCATTATTGAGCGATCAATTACATAAGCAACTAATAATGGATCATTAATAATACATCCTAAAGTTCTTTCTTGCGCCCAATGAAAATCAACGTAAAACTGGGTAATATTATAGACATATTCACTTAGTTCTCCCCCAAACTGACGAACCATTTCTCGCATATTAGGTGAAAATAAAATATCGTAAGTTACATCTAACCCAGCTACTGTTACATTTGGTAAATTAGCATTAAAGACTTGTTTAGCTGCTTCTGGATCTCCCCAAAAATTATATTCGGCAACTGGACTACAGTTACCATGAATCTTCGCAGCTCCACCCATTACTAATAATTCTTTTAATAATTTCATTGTTTCATGGTCTTTTTGAATAGCTAAAGCAACATTAGTAAGTGGTCCCATCGCTACTAACGTAACTTGATGAGGATTTTTCTTAATTGTTTCTAAAATAAAATCAATTGCGCCATCGTGCGCTTTTGATTTTACTGAATAATACATTCCACTAAGGCCATCACTTCCGTGAGTATCTGTCGCATCAATATATTCTTTAAATAATGGTTTTTTTGCTCCTTTATATACTGGAATAGTTTTCCCAGCCATTTCACAAGCTTTAATTGCATTTATACTTCCTTGATTTACTTCTACATTTCCACTTGAAACGGTGATTCCTACAACATTTAAATTTGCCTTTAAAGCTAGCAAAATAGCTAGTGAATCATCAATTCCTGGATCGACATCTAAAATAATCATTTTATATCCTCCGCATAAGGCATCGAAGTTTGTGCTCCTAATTTTTGAATAACTTGAGAAGCGACTAAATTCCCATATTTAATTGCTTCATATAGTTTCATACCATTAACTATTCCAACACTAAAGGCTCCATTAAAAGAATCTCCTGCGCCTGTTGTGTCTACTACTTTTACTTTATGAGAAGGAATATTAATAACTTTTTCACCATTAAAATAGTCAACCCCTTGGACTCCTCTTGTTACTATTAATTTATTTGGATATCTCTTTAAACACGTTTCATAATCTTCACCAAAGATTTCTGTACATTCAATTTCATTTGGTGTAATGTAAGTTAATTTATCAGTTAAAGTGTCTGATAATTTTAGAGCTGGAGCTGGATTTAAAACTGTCGTAATCCCTTTTTTATGACAAATATCAACAACGTATTCAACTGTTTCTAAAGGGATTTCTAACTGTAATAATACTAAATCAGCATCTTCAATAATCGCTTTACTCTCATCAATTATTTTCTTAGAAACTTCATTATTTGCTCCTTTAACAATGATAATTCTGTTATCTTCATCTAGTAAGGTAATTTGCGCTATTCCAGTTGGAGCATTATCAATTTTTCTAATATGATCTGTATTAACATTGTTTCTTCTTAAATTATCAATCGCAGAATCCCCGTTTGCATCATTTCCAACACAAGCGATCATACTAACATTTCCATCTAAGCGAGCTGCACAAACTGCTTGATTAGCCCCTTTACCACCAAACATTGTGCTAAAACTACTTCCTACAATTGTTTCTCCAGTTACTGGAAGTCTTGTAGTTTTTGTCACCATATCGATATTAATACTTCCAATAACAACGATATTCATCTTCTTGCCTCCCTTTGTTGTATTTCGCCTAATTAATCTTGTTTCTAATACAACATTATCTAGTGCTATATCTTTATGTTCAATCATTTTTAATAATAATTCTGTTGCTTTTGTACCAAGTCCTGAAATTGATTGAGAGATAGTTGTTAATTTAGGATAGATTAATTTTGATAAAGAAATATTATCAAAACCAACAACTTGAATATCTTCAGGAATACGGATGTTTTTTTCAAAACAACGATTCATAAATTTAATTGCTTCAATATCGGCCCAAACAAAAACTCCATCAAAAGTCTTAATGTAGTTAATGTTATAAACACTATTAACATCAATTGTTTCATAATCGATGTTGTATTCTCGACAAACATCGGTAAACGCACGATTTCTTAAAACCGCTGTTTCTGCTTGAAAATTCCCATGAAGATGAAGTAGTCTTTTACAACCACTTTCAATTAAATGTTTAACTGCTTTAACTGCTCCACCATAATGATCACTTGTAACACAAACAACTTGCGTGTTTTTAATGTCTTTACGGTCGGTAGAAACAATTGGTAACCCACTATCAATTAATCTTTGAGAAATATACCCAGTACTTGATATAACCCCATCTAAACGGTTAGAAATAATCATATCAATATACTTGTCTTCTCGATCCCTGTCCTCATTAACATTACATAAAATCATTTTATAACCATGTTTATTTAAAATGTTTTCAATGTTCTCTGCTAGCTCAGGAAAAAAAGCATTTGAGATGCTTGGGATTAATAACGCTACCGTATTTGACTTTCTTGTCTTAATACTTCGGGCTGCCGCATTCGGAATATAATTCAATTCTTCCATTGCTTTTTCAACACGATAAGTAGCTTCTTTTGAGACGTATCCACTTTTGTTTAAAACTCTCGAAACAGTTGATACTCCAACTTTAGCTTTACTAGCTACATCTTTTATAGTTTTCATAAAACCCTCCAATGTGGTATTGGTTCCATATGAATATTTTATACTTGAAATAATCACTTGTCAATAATAAACTACCACCTCATATTATAATTGTTAAGGAATTGTGAAACAATTAGGGATTACTCCTATCATTTCCCCCTTGAAAGAAGTCATTGTTTTATCTGTTTCATCCCATAATATTCCGTTTTACGGAATTGTTGCCACTACCATATATTTTTTTCTTTTTTTAGAACTCCTTAAGAAAAAAACACTCTAAAATTATAGAGTGTTTTTAAAAAAGCTCTTTTTCTTTTTAATAATAATTTAGTCGGTTATGTTTGATAAAAAGGGACTAATCATTAGTAAAGAAATATTGTGTTAAATCAATTTAATCATTTTTTATTTTTCATAATACTCCACAATTTTGGAATAAAGTCTTAATGGATACATTCCATCATGACTTTCTCCAAGCAATACATCCGACATTTCTTGTGGTTCT
>CAYZEW010000025.1:0-18029 GCA_964477825.1 uncultured Candidatus Izemoplasmatales bacterium
TTATCTCTTTTTACAAGAAAATAACAACTTTATTCCAAAAAAGGTTTTAAATTAACCCTTTTTCCTTAAAGGAATAGTAACGGTCCTTGCCAATAATAATATGATCTAATAATTCAATATCCATCATTATACTGTTTTGATGAAGGATTTTTGTCACCTCAATGTCCGCTTTAGAAGGAGTCGGATCCCCTGAAGGATGATTATGCGAAATAATAATTGTCGCGGCACTATTTAATACTGCATGTTTAAATAATTCCCTTGGATGAATTAACGAACTATTTAAAGAGCCAATAAACAACGTTTCCTTCTTAACAAGTTCACCTTTAGTGTTTAAAAATAATGCAATAAAATGTTCTTGGCTTTTCATTTCTAATTCATCTTTTAAAAACTGATAAATCGCTTCTGGAGAATGGAGTTTTCTTGCTTGATTAAAACTTTCTTTAATCACTCTTCTTCCAAGTTCAAAAGCGGCAAGTAATTCGATTGCTTTTGATTTACCAATCCCCCTAATTTTCATTAACTCTTTAATTGTTGTATTACTTAGCACTTTTAAACTTGGATATTGATAAAGCAGCTTTTTTGCAAGTTCAATTACACTTTCTTCTTTTGAACCAGTTCTTAAAATAATCGCAATTAATTCATGGTTGCTAATCGTAGATGGTGGATACTTTAAAAACCTTTCTCTTGGTCTTTCTTCAAAAGGGATTTCTTTAATCATAAACATCTTTTTCCTCCTCAAATAAAAAATAGTGCCGTAGCACTATTTTATTTTTTTTCTTACAAGGCTAATAAAGTATAAACTACCTGTGATTAATAATATTTCATTTTCCTTTAAATTATTTAAATTATTTAAAGCCTCATCAAGGTTATTTTCCAGGTATTTCTTTGGATGATTAGAAACATCATAAAGCTTTTTCGCAGTTTCACAACGCGGATAATCAAAATCAGTAAAATGGATTTCACTGGCAAATGATTCTAAAATTTTAATAACCTCAAAATATTCTTTATCTGCCATTGAGGTAAACAAAATTTTAATATCTTTATCCTTATAGTACGTTAACATTGATTCTTTTAAAACTGTTGCACCACCAACATTGTGAGCACCATCTAAAATAATTTTACCAAATGTTTCTAGTCTTCCTGGCCATGTAGTTTTTAATAGTCCTATTAATATATTACTTGAGGACACTATCGTTTTCTTTATTTTATTTAACTGCTGAATAATTTCAATTGCCAAGGAAGCATTAATTACTTGGTGTGTTCCTCGCATTTTAATTTGATATTTTTGGCCTTGATAATTAAAACTAGTAATTTCATCATATTGCACATTATCAATGTCATCTCGAGTAACAATTGTTAATGGAGCCATTTTATTTTTTGTATAAGTTTTAAACAGTTCTAACAAATCAGGATTTTCTTCCGATGTAACTAAAGGAATATTTGCTTTTACAATCCCGAGTTTGCATAATGCAATTTCTTCTAACGTATTTCCTAAAACATGCATATGATCGTAATTTATGTTAGTTATAGCGGTAATTATCGGCTTAACGATATTCGTTGCATCAAGTTTTCCTCCAAGACCAACTTCATAAATAACGTAATCACATTTTTTATCTTTAAAATATAATAAGGAAATTAAAGTTAACAACTCGAAAAAGGAAATTGCATCATTATATTTTTCTAATACTTCGTAGTGCAAACTATATACTTTATTAATATAGGATAGTAGATCTTCACTTGAAATATTTTCTTCATTATAAGTAATCCGTTCGTTAAAACTAACAATGTAGGGACTTGTGAAAGTCCCAACATTGTAACCTTGTGATAATAAAATATTTTTTAAATAAGAAACGGTTGAACCTTTCCCGTTAGTCCCAGCAATATGAATAACCTTTAAACTATCTTCTGGGTTTTGTAACATTTTACAAGCAGTTTCCATTCGTGATAAATCATATTTATCCCCAAAGCGTTTAATTGATTCTATCCAAGTAATTGCTTCATCAATGTTAGTAAACATTATTGTTTTAATTCCTTAATTCTGGCTTCAACTGAGGCAGCTTGCGCTTGATAATTTTCTAGTTTCATTTTTTCTTGATTTACTTTGGCAAGTGGTGCCTTACTAATAAAGTTTTCATTAGCAAGCATTTTTTCACCGCGCGCTATTTCAGAAGAAAGTTTAGTTAATTCCTTTTCTAGTCGCACTATTTCTTCAGCAATATTAATTAAACTTCCTAATGGTAAATACATTTCAAGTTCCGGAAGGGTAATTGTGATTGCTTCGGTATTTAATTTTATGTGCGAACTAATTGTTAGATTTTCTGGGTTAATAAACTTCATTAATATTTCCATATTTTCTTCAAGTAATCTTTTTGTAGTTTCATCTTTAACTTTAATTAAAACAGCAATTTTCTTACTTGGAGCAACATTATATTGTGCTCTTGTATTACGGATGTTTTTAATCATTTCTTGAATTAATTCAAAATCTTTTATTGCTTGATCATTTTCAAATTCTTCAATTTTTTTTGGCCATGATGAAATCATAATTGATTCTTCGAGATGAGGAATCTTTTGATAAATTTCTTCAGTCACAAACGGCATAAACGGATGAAGCAATTTCATAATATCAAGTAAGACATAACTAAGAATTGATTTTGTCCGGTTAACAGTTTTTATATCATCACTATTTAAGGCGATTTTACTAATTTCAACATACCAAGCAGCAAAATCTTCCCAACTAAAATTATGAACACTTTTCGCAGCTTCACCAAACTCGAATTTCTCATAATTATAATCCATTAAAGCAATTGTCTTATTTAGTTTTGCTAAAATCCATTTATCTGATAACGATAAATTATCTGTATCAATTTCAATATCATCAATTGTAAACTCTCCTAAATTCATTAAAGTAAATCGCGATATATTCCACAGTTTATTAATGAAATTCCATGAACTTTCCACTTTTTCAATTTCAAAACGCAAATCTTGTCCTGGAGCACTATTTGTTGTTAAGAAATAACGTAATGTATCAATTCCATACGCTTTTTTAATATCTAAAGGATCAACTCCATTTCCAAGTGATTTAGACATTTTACGCCCTTCTTTATCACGAATGAGGCCATGAATCAAACATTGTTCAAACGGTGATTCCTTCGTAAATTCTAGCGCTTGGAAAATCATTCTAGCTACCCAAAAGAAGATAATATCATACCCTGTAACCATGACATTTGTTGGATAATAACGATCAAAATCTTTTGTAGTATCTGGCCAGCCTAAAGTACTAAAAGGCCAAAGAGCACTAGAAAACCAAGTATCTAATACATCTTCATCTTGAACCCAACCCTCACCCTTAGGAGCGTCTTTACCAATGTAAACTTCTTCCCCTTTATACCAAGCAGGAATACGGTGTCCCCACCATAACTGACGGGAGATACACCAATCATATGTCCCATCCATCCATCTTAAGAAAGTTTTTTCAAAACGACTTGGGACAAACTCAGTTGTACTTTTTTCACGAGCTTGTTTACTAAGCGGTTCCATTTTTACAAACCATTGTTTAGAAAGTCGTGGTTCAACAACAACCCCTGTTCTTTCACTATGACCAACATTATGAACTAGTTTTTCAACTTTTGTGCAAAGATTAGCTTCTTGTAAATCTTTAACACATGCTTTACGGCATTCAAAACGGTCCATTCCTGCGTATTTATGCGCTAAAGCGTTCATTGTTCCGTCTTCTTCCATACATAAAGGCATTTCTAAATGATGACGTTTCCCTACCTCAAAGTCATTCGGATCATGGGCTGGGGTTACTTTAACACACCCTGTTCCGAAATCCATATCAACATAATCATCTTCAATAATTGGGATTAATCTTGTTGTCCCTGGAATATAGGCTTTTTTTCCTAAATACTTTTTAAAGCGTTCATCCTTAGGATGAACCATTAAAGCAGTATCTGCGTACATTGTTTCTGGACGAGTTGTCGCAATTTCTAAATACCCACTACCATCTTCAAGTAAATATTTAAAGTAATAAAATGCTCCTTCAATCTCTTTATGCTCGACTTCAATATTACTTAAAGCAGTCTTTGCTTGAACATCCCAGTTAATAATTCTTTTTCCTCGGTAAATTAAGCCTTTTTCATATAGTTTAATAAATACTTCAGTAACAGCTTTATTTAACCCTTTATCTAAAGTAAATCTTTCTTTTGAATAATCAACACTTATTCCTAGCGCAGCCCATTGTTCACGAATATGCCCAGCATATTCTTCTTTCCAGTCCCAAGCAACTTTTAAAAACTCTTCTCTTCCGATATCATAACGAGATGTTCCTTGTTCGCGGAGTTTAGCATCAATTTTTGCTTGCGTAGCAATCCCAGCATGATCCATTCCTGGTAAATATAAAGCATCATAGCCTTGCATTCTTTTTCTTCTTATAATTAAATCTTGAATTGTGTTATCCCAAGCATGTCCTAAATGGAGTTTTCCAGTGACGTTTGGGGGAGGAATCACAATCGTAAATGGTTTTTTGCTTAGATCACCACTTTTAAAGTAGCCTCCTTTAAGCCAAAAATCATATTTTCCGTTTTCTACTTCTTGATGTTGATACTTCTTGTTTAATTCTTTCATTTTCATTCCTCCTATTAATATAAAAAAGTTCATCCTAAAATAAGGACGAACTGTTTAATCCGTGGTACCACCTTGGTTCTTAGAATAATCTAAGCACTTATAACTTTAACGCAGTTAACGGCTATAATTACTATAGGTTCGTTATAGCTACTCCTAGGCTACCTTCAATTGAAGTTTCTATTAGTTTCCACCAACCACTAACTCGCTTTTAAGAATTCTATCAATTTACTCTTCCTATTCCCTGTATTTACCGTAATATTACCATAATGATTATCAATTGTAAAGACTAAACTATAACAAAAAACGATAAATAAAAGATGTAGAGATTTCATCTAATAAAATTTTAAAAATTTAAAGCAAAAGCTCTAAAAACTTTTTAATTAAATCATTAATGGTAGAGGATGTAGGTTTCGAACCTACGACCCCTTGATTAAGAGTCAAGTGCTCTACCAACTGAGCTAATCCTCCATATAATGATTCATTAATTAGTCAGTTTTTGATACTCACTAATGATATTATCATACCATTTATTAAACGCTGTATCAATAGTTTTTTTATTACTATTTTTCAAGAGTTTTTCAAGGGCGATTGGCGCAATCATTTCATACGTTGTTTTAGCTTTAAATCCCTTGGCTAATCCCTTTATTTTTGTATTGTCAAAAACTGCACTCCACATTTTATCTCCCATTAAATCTCCAGTTAAAGATGGCGCATATTTAAGGATAAAATCTGTAGGAATATGAATAATATTAGGGACAACATTTAGATTTTCACAAAGAATTTCATTAATTCTTTCCCATGTATAAACAAAATCACTTGTAATATGATAGGTTTCTCCATAAGTTTCTTTATTTCCTAACACTTTAACAAAAGCTTCTGCAAAATCTTCATTGTAGGTGATTGTCCAAAGTGATGTTCCATCTCCAGGGATAATAATTTTTTTTCCATTAATTAACCGATCGATAATAGTATACGGAGCAGTTTCACTTTTAATAATTGTCATTATTTTTTCGTTATTATAAGTATGAGATGGTCTAATAATAGTTACATTAAAATTCTTACTATTTATCCTATTTAAATAGCGTTCACATTGATGTTTGTGTTCTGAATATTCCCAATATTCATTTCCGATAGGATGATCTTCTCTAATTGGGTATTTAACAATTGGCTTAGTATAAACAGAGGCACTACTAATGAAAATATATTGCTTTGTATGGCCATTAAATAATCGGTAATCTCTTTTTACATCTTCTACGGTATAAGCAATCCAATTAACAACAACATCAAAATACAGATCTTTAATTAGTTGTTTAATTGCTTTTTCATTATTAATATCACCAATTAGATATTCTGCACCTTTTGGCAAAAGATGATTTTTATTTCCCCGATTTAACAAATATAACTTATCATTTGATGAAATAATTAATTTAGATACTGCAGTACTAATTTCTCCAGTTCCACCAATAAATAAAATCTTCATACTACTTCTCAATATAACTTTCAATAATTTTTGCGATAACGTCTCGGTTTGTTTTTAAAATTGAAGAGTACCCTACAAAATAATCCTCAGTTGCCAGTTTAAGTTCATTCCTAATCACTTTTTCATGTTTTCTTCGTTGATTTTTAGAAATTTTATCTTGTTTAGTTGCAACTACTAAACAAGGAATATTATAACTTTTTAAGAAATTATACATTAAATAATCATCTTCTGATGGTTTATGACGAAAATCAACTAACAAAATCACTAGTCTTAAGTTTTCTCTATTTAATAAATAACCTTCAATCATTATTCCAAATTTCTCTCTGGCAGTTTTACTTACCTTAGCGTATCCATAACCTGGAACATCTACAAAATAAAATAAATCATTTACTAAATAGAAATTTAATGTTTGAGTTTTTCCTGGTTTACCAGAAATATGAGCAATATTCTTTCGATTTAAAAACGAGTTTATAAAACTGCTTTTTCCAACATTACTACGTCCCGCAATTACGATTTCACTTAAATTACCTGTAGGACATTTATCAAGTTCAGTATGACTTCCTTTAAATTCAACACTATGTATAATCATCTATCTCACCTTTTCTCTCACTAATAATATACCATAAATTAAGATTTTTATTAATACTATTGAGTCAATTCAAAAAATTTAGTATACTAAATTAGATGAGGTGATAAAATGGCATCGTTTAATAAGCCAAGGAAAAATAATGTTAACCCCCAAGAAATCAACAAATTTTACATTCAAGAACATTTACTTCTTGAACGAAGAATTAGAATAACAATAATGAGTTTACTTCTTGCGGCCCTTTTATTTACAACTATTTTTGGAACATTAGAAGATCCTTTACAATATACTTTTAGTAAAATCGGTAATCGGTTTAATCACCGTATTTTATTTGTCTTTTGGGCTATATTTACAGGAACTGGAATTCAAAGTAGTATTCTTACCCTCTTTAAACTAGAAAACTATAAAGGAAATCTAGCTTACCTATTTATTGTCTTAGGAACCATTTTTTTAGTAATTACCGCACTTGTTCCTGCATTTGCAGAAAAATACCCTTTATGGACATGGATCCACGTTGTTAGTGCTGGACTGTATGGTTTATTTTTATCCCTTGGTTTAGCGCCATTCATTTTCTTTATTTCTAAAGAAAACCCACGGCTTCGCCTTGTTATAAAAATCTGGTCCGTTGTTATTTGGGTTGGTTCATTCTTTTGGATGTTTCTTCTTGGTAACACTGGAATTTTTGAATTATGGTTTTTTGGAAGTATGATTGTCTTCTTACTTTACTTAAGTTTAACCTTATTTGAAGAAAAAATTGTTAAACGCAGTTTTTTACTTTTAAAAGGGGAGGAAGATTTAAATAAAGGGATTGAAAAAATCTTTGTTAGAAACTCAAAAATAAAGAAAAAGCGCTAAAATTAGTGCTTTTTCTTTATTTATTTATTTCGTATAAAAAATTAGCAATTACTAAGAACAAATCTTGCTTTTCTTCTTCTAAAACAATCAGATGTCCTGACTTTTTAAAATCTAAACGAGAAAGATACTTTGAACTAACATATTTACTTAACATACTTGAACTTATTTTAAAACGATCTTTATCTAAAGCTCCTTGAATTATTAATAGTGGAGCAGTAATTTTAGCAAGATTATTAATTTGTCCTGTTTCAATAACAAAATCATCGTATATAGCTAAAGCTTTTTGGGCTTTTTCAATTTCATTGTACTTTTCTTTTTTAGCAGCCATTTCATCAAACTTTTCTTTTAAAGGCATCCCAATTAATGGGGCATTCATTGTTACAAGTCCTAAAATGTTGTATGTTTCGGCAATTCTTACCGTAAACGTTCCTCCCATTGATAACCCCATAACATAAACTCCCTTAACTTCTTTAACTAGTCTTAAAAAAGCATCTTCTAAATCCTTATACCAGTCGTTTACAGTTGTCTTTGAAAAGTTTTTTTGATCAGTTCCATGCCCGCTAAACTGAGGACAACTTACAGTGTAGCCAAGGTTATTAACATAGTTACTTAATTCTTCCATTTGCTTTGGATATCCTTTTAATCCATGACAAATTAAAATTCCTAAGTCATTCTTCCCTTTTAAATAAATATTAGCTTTTTTATTTTCCATTTTACTATCTCCTAAGATAAATACTCTTTAAAAGTTGAAACTAAATAATCAATATTACTTTTTGAAATATCGTTATGAATCGCTATCCTTAAATATTGTCCTTTATATCCTCCTAGTAAAATCCCTTTATTTTTAAAATATTCAATCAAATCGGGATGATCATTTTTGGTCTTAATAAATACCATATTAATATCTAAACGGTCGTAATCGACCTCAATTTCATTGATTTGAGTTAGTTTAGAAGCTAAATACTTCGCATTTTCGTGGTCAATGTGTAATCGCTTTGTCATTTCCTTTAAAGATATTATTCCTGCTGCTCCTAAAATTCCTACTTGGCGCATTCCACCACCTAGTAATTTACGGCCTCTTCTTGCTTTAGCAATAAATGCTTTTGTCCCACAAAGCATACTTCCAATTGGGGCAGCTAATCCTTTAGATAAACAAAAAGTTACACTATCCGTGTATTTAGCAATCTCTTTTGCTTCAACCTTTAAATAAGTCGCCGCATTAAATAGTCTTGCTCCATCTAAATGTACTAATAAATTATTTTCTTGAGCTAACTTATAAACTTTATCCATATATTCAAGAGGCAATACTTTTCCACTTCCATGAGCGTTTTCAAGACAAATCAAGGCAGTATCTGGATAATGAATATCATCTCCCCTAATTCCCTTTTTAATCATTTCTAGCGGCATCATGCCAGCTATTTCATCAATTAAATGATAACTTACTCCACTAATTACCGCACTTGCTCCAACTTCGTAGTTTTTAATATGTGATTTTGAGCCAACAATAATTTCATTTCCTCGAGCAGTTTGCGTTAAAATCGCTAATTGATTTCCCATTGTTCCACTACTCACAAAAAGAGCAGCTTCTTTTCCAGTCATTTTGGCAGCTAGTTCTTCAAGTTCTTTAATTGTAGGATCATCTTGATAAACATCATCTCCCACAATGGCATTTGCCATTGCTTCACGCATTACTTTCGTTGGTTTTGTTACTGTATCACTTCTAAAATCAATCACTTGGATACCTCATTAAATACTTTCAAAATATTTTTTATTGCTAAATCAACATTCCGTTTTGTTTCTGCTGTAAAGCGGTATTCAATTATTTGAATAAGATCAGTATAAAACATTAACCCATCAACTACCCGGTTAATTAAAGTCGTTTCTTTTATTCCTAACGCACGCTTAAGCAAATTGTAAGAACTGTTTTCTTGAAAATAATTTTTATATGTTTCTAAAAAGCCTTCTTTCATAATAACTAGTCCTTCACTAACTGCTAAAACATCTAACATCCCATAAGTTAGGCCATGAAGCCCTTCAAGCATTTTAGTATAGTTATTATTAAAATAGCCACTACAAGCTTTATTAACCTCTTCTATCCACCCAACTACTTCATCATTAACATAGTGATTTATGGCTTCATTAAGATCTTTTAAATAATTGACTGCCAAACATTTTTCTTTAAACATAATAAATTGATTATCTTTGTCATATAAGGGGACCATTTCAACAATCCCGTTATGCCCTTTAATATATTTTAAAGGGTCACTGTAGTTTTTCTTTGTTTCCGCTTTAGAATCATAAGTTAATGAAACATAAACATTATCAATATACTTATTTTCTCGATAACTTTCATACCCTTCTTTTAAAGCAATAATAATATCAAGATCACTAAATTCATTATGACTATTAGATGCGTAGCTACCAATAAGATAAATAAATTCAACTTTTTCTTTATCAATCTGAGCAATTATTTTATTAATTAATTCTTTCACGAAATCACCTCAATTATTATTATATCATTCAATTATCTAATTATTAAAAAAAAGTTGGCAAGCCAACTTTTTATTTTAATACTCTTGTAATGATTTCATCAATTGATGTCACTGGAACAATTTCTAAAGATTCTTGAATTTCTTTAGGAATATCTTCTAAATCTTTTTTATTATCAAACGGAATCATAATTGTTTTTAACCCACTACGGTGAGCCGCAATTGATTTTTCTTTTAATCCACCAATTGGTAAAATTCTTCCTCTTAAAGTGATTTCGCCTGTCATTCCAATAAAATGATCAACCTTTTTATTAGTAATTGCTGAAACAATTGCAGTTGCCATTGTTACTCCAGCACTTGGTCCATCTTTTGGAACAGCTCCCTCAGGAACGTGAATATGAATATCATTATCGATATAAAATTCGGGATCAATATGGTATTTCTCACTATTAGATTTAACATATGAAAGGGCTGCTTGAGCTGATTCTTTCATTACATCTCCTAGTTTACCAGTTAACATTAATTTTCCATTTCCTTTATAGTAAGTTACTTCAACAGGTAATGTGTCACCCCCAAATTGGGTATAAGCAAGGCCTGTTACAACTCCTACTTGGTCTTCTGTTTCACTTTTTGAATTTGAAAAGTGTGCTTTACCAAGGAAATCAACAACTTGATCTTTAGTAATTGAAACTTTTGTTTTCTTATCACCTAAAATGATTTTAATTGATTTTCTAACCAATGTTCCAAAAATACGGTCTAATTGTCTAACTCCTGCTTCTCTTGTATATGATCTAATTAATTCCATAATAGCATCATCTGTTATTGAGAACTTTTTAGCATCTAAGCCATGGGCTTTTAATTGTTTTGTAATTAAATGTTCACGCGCAATATTAAATTTTTCAATTTCAGTATAACTAGATAACTGGATAATTTCCATACGATCACGAAGTGGAGCAGGAATATTTCCTAAATAGTTAGCTGTTGCGATAAATAATACTTGCGATAAATCATATTGTTCTTCTAAGTAATGATCGCTAAACTTAGCGTTTTGTTCTGGGTCTAATACTTCGAGTAAGGCAGCACTAGGGTCCCCTTTATAGTCGCTTCCAAGTTTGTCAACCTCATCAAGCAAGAAAACTGGATTAATGACTTGGCCTTTTTTAATTCCTTGTAAGATTCTTCCTGGTAAGGCTCCTAAATAAGTTCTTCTGTGTCCTCTAATTTCTGCTTCATCTTTAATTCCACCAAGGGATTGTTTAACAAAGTTACGTTTTAAAGCTAGGGCAATACTTTGTGCTAGTGTTGTTTTCCCAACTCCAGGTGGCCCAACTAAACAAAGAATTGTTTGCGGGTTTTTCCCTGTTAAGATCTTAACAGCTAAATACTCAATAATTCTTTCTTTAACTTTTTCAAGGCCAAAGTGAGTAGAATCAAGCGCTGCTTCTGCTTTACTGATATCTTTTTCATCGATTGTTACTTCGTGCCATGGTAAATCAACTAAAAAATCTAGATATGTTCTAATTACTCCAGATTCTCCTGAAGCAGTTGGAAGAGATTGATAACGCGATAATTCATACATCGCCTTTTCTTCAACATGTTTAGGCATCTTTTTAGCTAAAATTTTTGTTTTTAATTCTTCAATGTCACTCTCTTTTTTAACTTTATCACCGAGTTCTTCTTGAATAGCACGCATTTTTTCTCTTAAATAATATTCTTTTTGATTTTCATCAATATTCTTTTTAACCGTTATATTAATTTCATTTTCAATTTCATGCATATACTTTTCTTTTTCAATATCTGCGAGTAAATATGTTAAACGTTCATTTAAAGAAGCTGTTTTCAAATATTTAAATTTAAGGTTTTCGCTAATTCTTAAACTATTAGTAACGATATCACATAAACGATCACTCGATACTCCTTTTTGAATTGCTTCTAAACTAAGTTTAGGATTTTTCAAAATTGTTTTACTATTTTCTAGTACTTGTTTAGCAAGCATTCTCACTAAAGCTAGTTCTTGATCAATATCTTCTTGAACTGTAGGCATCGTTTTAAACTTCGTTAAAAAATACGGAGTAGTTCTTTCAATATCGATAATTTCCGCTCTAACAATTGGATCAAATTTAACTTTAAAATTACCGTTTGGTAACTTAATTTTAATGCCAATTTTAGCAACAACTCCATATTCTAAGACATTTTCTTTTGTTGGTTTATCGTGCATTGGATTTTCTTGGATTAAAAGTAATACATATCCGCCAAAATTCTTTTCTGCGTCTAATAACGCATTTCTTGATACAATACGTCCTACTTCAATTCGAAGATCTGCATGTGGAAAAGGCGCAATTCCACGAATTGCGATACTTGGTAATAATCCTTCTGTTAATACGTTTGCTGAGTACATAAAATCACCTCTTAATTAATTCATAATAGGATATCTATATTATACCTCTATTCTTATATATTTACAACGTTTTAGCACTTAGAGCTCGTGCTTATAAACTTGGATATTATTATATCTTAATAGTTTATATAAAGATAGTAATATGAACTAATTTTTCTCTTTGAAAAACTTATAAATCGCTTTTGCTACCCCATTATTATCATTTGTATCAGTAATATAATCAGCTTTTACTTTAACTTCATTAATCGCATTTCCCATTGCTACTCCAAAAGCTGCAAATTCAAACATTGGAACATCATTTAATTGATCTCCAAAAGCTATTACATCGTTACTAGTAAGTTGATAATATTCACAAAGTTCTTTTACAGCACTTCCTTTATTATCGCCTAATGGTGAGATATCTAATGCTCCTGCCCAGCTTTGAGCTGATTCAATTTTACTAAATACTTTTAGTTTCTCTTGCATTTCCAAATATCTTTTAGGGTCATCTACCATAATTAAGATTTTATTTGGAGCAAAATTATTTTTAATATAATCAGCATCCTCAGTTTCAATTAAAACTGCTTTATCTTCCTCTTTATAGTGTGCTCCGATTTTTTTAAACATTCTTAACCGCTCATTATCTTTTGATACAACTGCCTCTCTAGTATATACAAGATAATCATAGTTATTTGCTTCACACATATCAATTATGCCGATAACTGTCTCTTTATCAATTACATGTTCACGTAAATAATGGTTCTTAATCGGATGACTAATAACACTCCCATTACAAGTTATTGTATACTCATCGAACTGAAGTTCGTTCGTATATTTTTTAAGTAATTCTTGTGGTCTTCCTGTTGCTATTACGATTTTCACTCCTAGATTATGTAAAAAAGTAAATGCTGCTTTATTTTCTTTAGAAATTTCGTGTTTACTGTTTAAAACAGTCCCATCCATATCAAATACTGCTAATTTGTACATTGCGTTATCTCCTATCAAGTTATGTCATCAAGCTATTTTACCATAAAAAAACATCACAATGTGATGTTTTACATTTATTTTAATTTTAAGCTATTTGCTAGAAAATCTAGAGTTTTCTTATATTCAACTTCTGAAGAAACTGCTTCGTCATTAACAGCTGCTTTAACTTGGTTAATATCCATTTGATATTGCGCAGCGATTTCATTGTATTTATCAGCTTTTTCTTCTTCTGTTGCTTTAATATCTTCTGCTTTAGAAATTGCTTGAACAACAATTCTTGTCGCAATTGATTTTTCAGCATCTTTCATTAAGTTCTTTTCAAATTCTTCTTTAGTAATTCCTGAATATTGTAAGTATGTATCTAAATCTAAATTGTATTGTTTAGCTTGTTGTGTTACGTTATCTACTAAACGGTTTTTTTCTTCAACAATCATTTCTTCAGCAATTTCAAATTTTGCATTTTCAACAGCTTTATTAACTGCGAAATCAATTTTTGCGTTATTGTTTCTTAAAATAAGTTGATCTTTTAGTTTTGTTAACGTATCCGCTTTTAGTTCTTCAACCGTAGAAATTCCATCTTTATCTAATTCTTTAACAAATTCATCATTAAGTTCTGGAAGTTCTTTTCGTTTCATTTCGTGAAGTTTAACTTTAAAAATCGCATCTTTTCCTTTAAGGTTTTCAGCTTGATAATCTTCTGGAAATTTAATTTCTAAATCACGTTCTTCTTCAAGCGCCATCCCTTTCATTTTATCTTCGAAACCAGGAATGAATTGTCCACTACCAATTAATAGTTCGTAGTTTTCAGCTTTTCCACCATCAAATGCTACACCATCAACAAATCCTTCAAAATCAAAGATTGCTGTATCACCATTTTCAAGTGTTCCTTCTTCTTTTAAAACTAATTCTGCGTTTTGTTCACGTAATTTATTGATTTCAGCATCAACTTGTTCACTAGTTACTTCATCACTTAGTTTTTCAAATTCTAAATCTTTATATTCACCTAAAGTAACAACTGGTTCAACTGCTACTTCAGCAACATATTTAAACCCTTTTCCTTTTTCAACTTTAGTAATATCTAGATCAATTTTCGGTTGAGCAACAACTGCGATTTTTTCGTTAGTTACTGCGTCAATATATGATTCTTGAATACAATAGTTAATTGCTTCTTCGTATAATGATTCCACCCCATAATGCTTTTCAAAAACACTTCTTGATACTTTTCCTTTTCTAAAGCCTTTGACTTCAACATCATCTTTAATTGCGTTAAACGCATGATCAAGACCTTGTTCAAATAACTCTTTAGATACTTCAATTTCGATTCTAACTTTAGAACCTGATAATTTATCTACTTTTACCATTTTTATTTCCTCCTAGTTATCAAAAATAACAAAAACTATTATATCATATTAATCTTATTTGTAAACAGAATCACTATATCTTTCGTAACTTATCTAAGATTTCCACCATTGCCCACGTATCTTGTTGACAATACAGTTTTAAATTATGACGTGTAATTGCTAGTTCTTCTTTATTTAAGTCTTTAAAAGACGCATATGCATATACTGCCGCCATTCCATTTCCAACAGCCATATCTTTATAAGATAGATTGCTAAAAATTGGTAAAACTTTTTTTATACTAAATGATCCTGCTAAATCTTCATGATAATAATTAATTGTTTTAGCTTCTTCATCAGTAAACCCTAAGGCTTTATATAATGCTGTGTTTGTTTTTACAACATGTAATAAATCAAATAACCGGCTATTAATTAATAACAACTTTTCCTTATACTTAGGATACATTGTCGCGAGTTCTTTAATTCTTGTTTTTTCAAAAGCTTCGTTATATACCATTACACTCCCGTTGTCATCCTTAATATATTCACATAATTTTTTCACAAGTTCTTCTCGTTGATCTGTTTCATCTGTTGCTAAAAACTCATAATGGTCTTTTTCTTTATCACAAACCCCTGGTGCTCTTTCAATGTGCAAACTAAACTGGAATAAACTTTGATAATACGGTTTTTCATTTTTAAACCGTGGTAATGGACATGGAAAACTTTCAAAATCAAGATGATAAATGGGATAATTGATAGTGGCTACTGCCGCATCAATTTTCCGTTTATCTAAATGAACCTTTTTTGTTTCAGCGACATAACGCTGAATTCGGTTATTTTTTCTAGTTAACCATGACTGTGGAATATCCACCATTTTATAGTACCCTTCAGCAATTAAATCAAAATAATCATGCTTCGTTCCATCTGGTTCTTTAAACCCATGATGTTTATCTAAATACATTAAAATATTATTCTTTTTAGGTAACATATCAAAACATAGATCTTTATAAATACATTCTCGCATTTTTTTAAGTTGACAATGTTTTCCTAGTTTAACGCGAGATTCATCATCGTTAACAATTCTTCTTATTACCGTTTTAAGATCAGTTTCTATTTTTTCTTGAAGTTCTTTTGTAATAATTGATAAATCAACAAATCTTATTATTTCATCCGTGTATTGCGGCTTTTTATCTAAATATTGGCCATCAAAAACATATTCATGATTTAAGACAGCTAAATAATAAGTCGCATCTTTTGTTTTTTCTTCAATAATAAAGCGTTGAAATGCTAAATCATAAACGTATACGCCAGCTGCATCTAAACGATCAAACAGTTTAGCTCTTTGTTTTAAATATTTTTTATTTTCTAGTAAACTTGGATCTCTTATTTCTGAAAGTTTCAAAATATCGTTTTCATCTAAATAAAATAAATTATGTCTTATTTTATCTTCTGTATATCCTAATTTCATAAATTTGTTAGACGTCGTCGCTTTTGCTTCAACAATATTGATTTTATTCCTATTTTTATTATAAATATCGACATAACACATTAAATTAAAATTTTGATAATCCTTTAAATAAAGTTTTTGAGTTCCATAGTCGGTTCCATAAACAGTTTCTCCTTTAAAAATACTCATTACCTTTTTAGCAGCTAATACTTCTACTTCATTAAAATAAGGCATCATTGTTTCTAAATGAGCTAGATCAGGTTCTAAAAAATCCTCGTCGTAAACAGCTTCACTAGTATTTTCTAAAGCATCAAGTAAATCGTAATAACGATCCATTAAGGCGTCATCTAGTTGTCGTCTTTTATGAATATTGTTTAATGCTGGAAAACGGTCACAGCGAGTGTATTCCATAAATTTACTTTTTGTGATATTCATGTTTGACATTATTTACCCCCTTTAAAGACTGTTAATAAATCCTAAAAATTCGCGATTATGAATATTTTCTCCATATGGATGCTTCGTTTCGTAATTTTCAAAAAGCTCCATAATTTCTTCTAATGTTTTCCATGTTATTTCCATTCCTAAAGCAGTTTCTTCAGCTGTTAAAGAGACTTCATAATCATCATTAAGGTATTCACATATAAAATAATGATTAGTCCAAACACTATCTTGAAAATACTCAGTTATGGCGATTTTTTCTTCTAAAACTTTAACTAATACCCCGGTTTCTTCTAATACTTCTCGCTTAATACATTCTTCTAATGTTTCGTTCTTTTCAACTCTTCCTCCCGGAAAAGTAAAAATATCCATTTTTAAAACATGGACCATTAAGTATTTATTATCCTTTTTAATGATTCCTCTACAACCAACAGAGTGATTTGTTAAATCACAATCTTCTTTTGTTAAATTGTCCGCAAATATTTCAATTTCCATAAAAATCCCTCTTTAAAAAATGCAGATTAAGCTGCATCTTTTATCATTTCTTTAATTTTATCTTGAAGTTTATTAACGCTAAAAGGTTTTAACATATAGTTATGAGCCCCGAGTTGAAGCGCCTCTATAACATCTTCTTTATTTTCAATTCTAATTAAAACAAGGCATAGAGTATCTGCAAGTTTTTTGATTTCTCTTAATCTTATTAAAGTTTCTTTTCCACTAAGTAATGGCATGTTCCAATCGACAATGACCATTTTTAAATTTTCAATTTCATTAGCCATTTTTACGCCGCTTTCACCATCACTTGCTTCAAAAAAATTATATCCTAAATCTAATACACAATCTTTAATAACTTCTCTTATTGTTTTAGAGTTATCAATACATAAGATATTAACCATTCGGACCTCCTCTTAACTATCAAGTTCGTCTTCTTTTAAAAGTTTTAATCTTTTTTGATTCACCATATGTTGTTTTACTTGTGCAATAATATATTGTTGTAACTCGCTACTAAGATCTCTTTTAGCAAGTAACATTCCTTTATGTTTACTAAAATACATAAAGAAATATTCGTTAGTTTCTGTGAAACTATAAAACTCATTCCATGGTTTTAATAATTCCCCATTATTATTTAAGTAAGTAATCCCTTTTTCATTAACTAAAAAGTTTATTGTCATTAAATCTTTATTTTTTTCATAAGCTCTTCCTGCCCCTACTTTAGCAAATAACATAAAAGCTATTAAAAACAAAAAGATTGCTACTCCTATATACAAAAAGGTATAATCCCCACCAGTAATTAAAGGGGTAATAATTAAATATCCAATACTTAAAGTAAATAAGATAATATTAGATAGTTTGAAAACACTCATAAACATATGATTCATCGAAAAGGCAATATAATCCTCTTTGCTCCAC
>CAYZEW010000026.1:0-17763 GCA_964477825.1 uncultured Candidatus Izemoplasmatales bacterium
TAATACAACAAATATTAACTTACATGATTTATATCTAGTCTTAAGTATTTACGCAATTTCAATTGTACTTGGTAGTGTTGTCAACTATGCTCAAACGATTATTTTACAAAAAACAGGTCAAGGAATAATATATAATATAAGGAAAGAAGTTTTTACACATTTAGAATATCAAGATATTAGTTTTTTAAATGCAACGCCAACAGGTTCATTTGTAACAAGAGTTACAAATGATACTAATACATTAAACGAAATGTATACAAGTGTAATTGTGAGTGTTTTTAAAAATGTTTTAATGATTGTCGGGATAATTGTCGCAATGTTTTTACTAGATGTAAGATTAACACTATATGTTTTAATGGTAGTTCCATTTATCGTTTTATTCTCCTTCATTTTTAGAAGATATTCTAGGAAAGCATATCGCGAAGTAAGAGCTAATTTATCAAAAGTAAATGCCTTTTTAGCAGAACATTTATCAGGAATGAAAATTATCCAAATTTTCAATCAAGAAAAAGCTAAATTTAATGAATTTGATGAACGAAATACAAAACTAAAAAAATCATATTACAAACAAATCCTAACTTACGGAATTTATCGGCCAACAATGTATTTACTATTTATGGTAGCGACGATCATTGTTTATTTTTATGGTGGATTAAGTGTTATTGAAGGAGTAATATCAATTGGGATTTTAATTACTTTCCAAAATTACATTAGTCGCTTCTTTGAACCAATTCAACAACTTGCTGAACAATTTAACATTTTACAATCTGCTTTTGCTTCTAGTGAGAGAATCTTTGGAATTTTAGATAGTGAACCAACCGTTAACGATGCAGAAGATGCAATTGAACTTTCTGATATGTTAGGTAAAATTGAATTTAAAAACGTGTGGTTTGCTTATATTGATGAAGAATGGATTTTGAAAGATGTATCATTTACTGTTAATTCAAAAGAAAGTATTGCCTTTGTTGGTGCAACTGGCGCAGGAAAAACTACAATCTTAGCGTTAATTACCCGTAATTATGATATTCAAAAAGGGCAAATCTTAATTGATGGAATTGATATTAAAAAAATTAAAAAAGCTAATTTACGAAAATTTATTGGTCAAATGTTACAAGATGTTTTCATGTTTAGTGGTACAATAGAATCAAATATCAAGCTTCGTAATGAAGCAATTACTGATGAGGAAATGATTCAAGCATGTAAATATGTTAATGCTAATTATTTTATTGAAAAATTAGATAATAAGTACCAAGAAGTAGTCCGCGAAAGAGGGAATAATTTCTCAACAGGACAACGACAATTATTATCGTTTGCAAGAACAATAGTTCATCAGCCAAAAGTAATGATTTTGGATGAAGCAACTAGTAATATAGACACAGAAACAGAACAATTGATTCAAGAATCATTAAAAAAAATGATGAGTATCGGAACAATGCTAATTGTTGCTCATCGGCTTTCAACTATCCAACATGTTGATAAAATAATAGTTGTTAGTAAAGGTGAAATCATTGAACAAGGAACACATCAAGAGCTCCTTGCGAATAAAATGCATTACTATAGTTTATATCAACTTCAATATCAAAATAAATAGGACTTATAAATTAATTTAAGGAATGAAAACAATGAAAGAATATAATAATCTTCCAGCTCAATACAACGAAAGAATTCATGCATTTAGTATCGATTATGGAATCGTCTTTTTAAGTATGCTAATTGTTGTTTTTATGTATATTGAACCGGGGTTTAAGTTGTTAATAGTCTTATTTGTTTGGTATTTAATAAATATTTTTCCTTCTTTTATAAAAAAAGGAATGACTTTTGGTAAATATAATTCACGGATTAAAATTGTTAACGAAGATAATAGTGAAGTAACAATTAAAACAATTCATCTAAGAGCTTTTACTATTTTAATATTTGGTGTTTTATCATTAGGATTGTATTTCCTTGTTGCCTTTTATTTGCTAGATAAACGTCAAGATAAAAGAAGTATTCATGATTTAATATTTAAGACAAAAGTTGTTTATTTAGATTCACATATTAGTGGCTAAACTAAAAGGACTAAAAGAGGTGTAAAAATGCGAATTTTTGATTGTATAATTATTGGAAGTGGTCCTGCAGGATTAATGGCTGCAAATATTTTAGAAGAAAGTAATCTAAAGTATATGGTGATAGAGAAAAATCATTACGCAGGAAGAAAACTGGCAATAAGTGGTGGGACAAGATGTAATGTAACTAACAACTTTTCACCAAGTGAATTTATTAATAATTTAAAAATTAAAAATAAAAGATTTTTATTTAGCACATTAAATAATTTTGGAACAAAAGAGATTGTGACTTTTTTTGAGAACAAAGGAGTAATATTATCCCTTGAAAAAACTTATCAATACTTTCCAAAAAGTTCTAAAAGCCAAGATATTATTAACGCTTTAACAAAAGAATTAAATTTAGAAAACTTTTCATTTGATTCAAAAGTGGAAATACTTGAGAAAATTAGCGATGGATACATTGTTAAAACAAATCAAAAAAGTTTTAAAACTAAAACAGTAATTATCGCAACAGGGTCGAAAAGTTATCCGAAAACAGGATCAACAGGGGATGGTTATTTATGGGGAAAAACTTTCAATCACGAAACTGTTCCCTTTTATCCAGCAGAAACACATGTTTATAGCGAAGTAGTTAAAAAAAATAAAAAAGCGCTTCAAGGAATTTCCTTAAACGAATGTGAAGTTAAAATTAATCATAAGAAAACTCTTTATAAAGGAGGGTTAATTTTTACCCATTTTGGCTTAAGTGGACCAGTAATCCAAGATATTTCAGAATTACTATACTTCGAGTTGTTAAAAGGGAAAACAATAATAACAATTAAACTAACCCCACATTCTAAAACTACTATTTTAACGATGCTTGATAAAAAGGAAAATCAAAATAAACGAATAATTAGAATTATTGAAAAACTAACAATTAAAAGACTAGCAAAATACTTGTTAATGACATTAAGTATTGCTGACGATAAACTTATTTCAAGTTTATCAAATAAGGAAAAACAGCAAATCGTAACAACTTTATTACAATTTGAAATTCCAATTGATAGTGTTGAAAAAATCGAAAATGCTTATGTAAACGGAGGAGGAATTTCTACTAATGAAATAGATCCAAAAACAATGGAATCTAAACTTAATAAGGGAATGTATTTTATTGGGGAATTACTAAATGTTCATGGACCAATAGGGGGATATAACATTACAATTGCTTTATCAACTGGCTATACTGCAGCAAATCATATTAAAAGGAGATTAACATGAAAACTGTAAAATTAAACAATGGAAAATTAATGCCGATTGTTGGACTTGGTACTTGGTTAAGTAAATCAGAAGATGTATATAATGCTGTCCTAATTGCGCTTAAAAATGGGTATCGTCATATTGATACAGCGATGATTTACCAAAATGAAGAAGCAATTGGAAGAGCAATAAAAGCTTCTAATGTTCCTCGCGAAGAACTGTTTATCACTACAAAATTATGGAATACAGATCAAGGCTATGAAGAAGCATTAGCTGCTTTTGAAGAATCATTAAAGAAACTAGATTTAGAATATGTTGATTTATATTTAATTCACTGGTTTAAAGGATATGATAAAGCAATTGCTTCTTATAAAGCACTAGAACATTTGTATAAGACTGGGAAAGCAAAAGCAATTGGTGTAAGTAACTATAGTGTTCATCATTTAATGAATATTTTAAATAATTGTGAAATCCCACCAATGGTAAATCAAGTTGAAACACATATAACTTTACAAAATCATTTTTTACATCAATATTGTAAAGAAAATAATATTCAATTAGAAGCTTACGCCCCTCTAATGAGTTATCGGATATAAGAATTATTAAATAATGAAACAATGCAAAAAATCGCTAAAAAACATCATAAATCAGTTCCTCAAATCGCAATCAGATGGCTTGTTGAAAGAGAAATAGTTGTTATTCCTAAGTCAGTAACTCCGAAAAGAATTATTGCAAATTATGATGTTTTTGATTTTTCGTTAGATGATGAAGATATGCAAGCTATAAGAAAACTAAATACTGGGCGCAAAATCTTTATAGAATTTGATAATGTGGATTACTAATGCTTAAGTTTGGGATTATTGGAGCAGGAGTGATTGCTCATAAATTCGCAGAGGATATTAATAAAGTCGCAGGTGCAAAATTAGTCGCGATTGCATCAAGAGATATTAAAAGAGCAGTAGCTTTTAAAGAACATTATACTTTAGATTATGCTTTTGGTAATTATGAAGAAATGGCTAGATCAAATAAAATTGATGCGGTATATATCGCAACACCGCACAATTTTCATAAAAACCAAAGTATTATGTTTATGGAACATCATAAACATGTCTTATGTGAAAAACCTATTGCTGTTAATCTTTTTGAATTAGACGAGATGATTGCTTCAGCAAAAGTAAATAAAGTTCTTTTAATGGAAGCATTGTGGACTCGGTTTTTACCGTCATCAATATATATGAAAAATCTAGTTGAATCAAACCAATTTGGATTGTTAAAAGAAGTTGTTTTAGAATTTGGTTATGCTTTAATTGAAAATTATTCGGAAGAAAAACGACTATTGAATCCTTCGCTTGCTGGGGGAAGTCTTTTAGATTTAGGAGTATACCCGATCTCCTTTTTAATGTATCTTAATCAAAGTAAGATAAAGAGTTTAAAAGCTGCAGCAAGATTACATAAAACAGGAGTAGATATCGAAACAAGGATAGAAATTTTATTTGAAAATGGCTTAAAAGCATTTTTAAAATGTAGTATGGATACAAATTTAAATGCTCCTGGAAAATTTGGATTTGAAAAAGGGAAAGTTTTAATGGAAGATTTTTCTAGATGCAAAAAACTTATTGTCAATGGTGAATCACTAGAAATTCCTTATATCGAAGGGGGATTTAATTATCAAATCGCTAGTTTTATCAAAACGATTAACAATAATTTATTAGAAAATGATATAATGAGTTATGAAGAATCACGTAAAGTGATGAAGATAATGGATGATGTAAGAAAAATGATTAACTTAAAATATCCATTTGAAGTCTAAAAAAGAGGAGCAATAAGAATTATCTGGATGAGGAATTTTTAACAATTTTAAAATAAAGAGGTGAAAAATATGTTGAATATTTTTAGCGTTTATCATTTTATATGGTTACTACTTATTCCAATAATAATTTTCGGAACTTATTATGCTTTTAAAAACACACCTGAAAAGTTTAAATATTGGTTTTTATTCAGTTTGACATTACTTGCATGGGTAATTCATTTTTCAAGATATTATCTTGATCCAGAATTTAAAACATATAAATTGTTTTTTGTAGATTTATGTGGTTTTTCTACAATGATTTATCCGTTTATCTTTTTGCTGAAACATAATGTTTTAAAAGACTATATGTATTATCTAGGAGCAGTATTCGCTTTTTTATCATTAGCATATCCTAATACAATAGACGGAGATCCTATCTTTATTTATAATACGATTCGTTTCTTTTTTGCGCATCTCATTTTAGTAATGGTTCCAAGTTTACTAGTTTTATGGAAAATGCATACACCAAATATTAAAAATCTTGGGTGGATGTTTGTTTTGTTAATGATCGGTGCGATTTACAATATGGCTTTATCGAGTTTCTTTGTAGAGACTGGGTTACAAAGTTCTCTAACTAACTATATGGGTATTTGGGGTCAAAAAGGGACGATATACCATCACGCTTTATTATTTGCTCCATGGTTAACATATGATAAAGTAGTAAATGGGGAAATAGTTAAAACAGCCATTCCGTTCTTTTACATTATTCCCGCAGCGTTTATTATATTAATGCCTTCATGGATAATTATGTCTTTACCGTTTATTAATTTCGAAAATGTAAAAAAGCAATTAAAATACAAAAAAGGCTTATGAAATGTTTAATTTCATAAGCCTTTTTTTAATAACCAATCGCCTTTAAATTAGTTTTTAAGATTTCAGCTGATTTTTTTAGTTTCAATTTTTCTTCCGCATTTAATTCTAACCAGACAATATGATGAACACCGTCTCGATTTAATACTGCTGGAAGACCAATATAAACATCATCAATACAATCATATGCTCCATCATTTAAAACTGAAATTGGCATAATTCGATTTTCATTATTGAAGATAGCCGCAGTAATTCTCACAAGAGCCATTCCAATTCCATAATAGGTTGCCTTTTTTCTTTTGATAATCTCATTAGCAGCATTTTTAACTTTAAGATAAATATGATCTAAATCTTCAAAATTAATTTCATCCATAGAATTTAAAACAGCGTTGAGTGGTTTTGCTCCAACATTAGCGTTAGACCAACAAACAAATTCACTATCGCCATGTTCACCTAAAATATAAGCATGAATATTTCTTGAGTCAATATTAATATAACTAGAAATTTCATATCTTAAGCGGGCAGTATCAAGTGCTGTCCCACTACCAATAACTTTTGAAGCAACTAATCCGGATTCTCTCCAAGCTACATAAGCAAGCAAATCTACTGGATTAGAAGCAACAATAAGGATTCCATCAAACCCTGAAGCCATAATATTCTTAACAACGGCTTTAATAATAACAGCATTTCGATGTAATAACTCAATTCTTGTTTCCCCTTCTTTTTGATTAACCCCAGCTGTAATTACAACAATAGTTGCATCTTTACAGTCAGCATAATCTCCAGCATAAATTTTCATTTTTCTCGGTCCAAAAGCAAGCCCATGATTTAAATCCATTGCCTCACCTTCAGCTTTAGCCTTATTTATATCAATTAAAACTAGTTCCTCTACAGTTCCTTGGTTTACTAAGGCATAAGCGTAACTCATTCCTACAAACCCTGTTCCTACAATAACAACTCGATTATTATGCATTTAATCACCTCTGCCTTAATTTTAACAAAATAACCAATATAAAGATATGGAAACACACATATATATATCTTTTTAAATATTTCACAATATTTTCATATCCTTTTCATAATATCTCCAAAACAAATTGTTATAATTAGGTATAAATTTTTTCATTCTCTTCTAGTAAAGTAAGTTATAAAGAATCTCCTTGCCCCAAAGGAGATTTTTTATTTGGGATAAAAAAGGGTGTATTCTTTCAATTGACTTACAATAGATTGTCATATATTATTGTCATAAGGAGGTAATGAAAATGCCGAAAGAAACCTTTTTCAATTTAGATAAAGCAAAAAGAGATAAAATCATCGATGCTGCAAAAAAAGAATTCACAGTTAATCAACTGAGAAAGTCACGGGTTTCGAATATTATAAAAACAGCAGGGATTCCTCGCGGAAGCTTTTACCAATATTTTGAAGACATTGATGATTTATACTTCTATGTTATTAATAACATGTTTCACAAAGTATATCATGCCGGAGTAAAATACTGTGCAGATACTAATGATATTTTTGTGTTTGCACAAATAACTTTTGAATACGATTATAATGGTTTTATAAACGATATGAGACAAGATTTTATGGTAAATGTTCTTAAGAGTATTTCTTCAAATGAAGAATATATAAAAAGTTTTAATGAAATGCGAAGAGATTATATTATGGGAATTTTAAAAAAAATGGATTTATCAAATATCAGATTGAAAGAAGAGGAAGAACTTGTAAAAATGTATCGGATGATCCAAGAACTGAAAAGAAATGTAATTCACCGAGCTATAGTTGAAGATTTAACAAAAGAAGAAGCAGCAAAAGAGTTTAACTGGTATTTAGATATCATTAAAAAAGGGCTAATCGCTAAGTAATAAATAAAGTAAGAATTTAAAGGCTATTAGTAGTCTTTTTTCTTTATTATTTTTGCTTTTATTGTATAATGAATAATGGAGATGATAATATGAAAAGAAGATTTGGAGATCGAAAAGATGGATATCGACTAAGGAAAGCTGATCCATTCTTCAGAATTATTCCTTATATTATGAAAGAAAAGAATGATGCTCATGTCTTTTTTGAGGATAGAATTTATTTAGAAGAAACTGATATATTGATTAGACAACTAAGAAAAGAAGGCTTAAGAGTTGGTTTTCTACATATCGTGATTGCAAGTTTAGTAAGAACAATAAGTCAAAAACCAAAAATTAATCGCTTTGTAGTTGGAAGAAAGACTTATGCTAGAAATGAAATTTCTTTTTCATTAGCTGTTAAAAAAGAAATGAATGAAGAAACTGAAGAAACAACAATAAAAATTATTTTTGAACCTACGGATACAATTTATGATGTTGTAAAAAAGGTTAATGAAGAGATTAATAAAAACAAAAACACTGCAGAAGTTAATGATACTGATAAAGCAGCTAGATTAATTACTTTTATGCCAGGTTTTGTGATTAGTTTTTTAATGTTTTTAGTACGTTTTTTAGATAATAGAGGACTTTTACCAAGATTTGTCATAGATTTAAGTCCATTTCATTCAAGTGTCTTTATAACTGATTTAGGTTCTTTAGGGATAAAATCGGTTTACCACCATATTTACAATTTAGGAACAAATACGTTGTTTGTAGCGTTTGGAACAAAGACTAAGGAGCATGTTATTGACATGGATAACAACGTAAGAATTAGAAAAGCAATTGATATTAAGACAGTCATAGATGAACGAATTGTTGATGGCTATTATTTTGCAAATGCAATTAAATATGTAAAAAGATTAATGATGCATCCACAAGAGTTATTAGTGCCACCAAAAGAAGTTATAGTAGACAACGAAATATAGGTAGAAAAGCTGTTCAAAGTATTTACAATGGTTTTTAATTATGCTAAAATAAAAAAGGTAAATATGGAACAAAATAAAAGTAAAAGTGGTGATAGGAATGATTAATAAAATAACTGTCAAATCCAAAGTTAATGATTCTGTTAAATGGCTTTTTGTCATGCTTGATGCATCACTTATGAAGAGATAACTGCTAAAGAAATATATTGAGAAATATATTAATTATTATGCAAGGTAATGTCTTTCATCTAAGCGATGAAAGACATTTTTTAAAGAGGTGTAGAAATGAATATTTTGAGTGTTTCAAAACTAAAAAAAGAATTTAATGGTGACGTCTTATTTAAAAACGTTTCTTTTGATATAAATAGTAAAGATAAAACTGCAATAATTGGAAAAAACGGAAGTGGAAAATCAACATTAATTAAAATGATTTTAGGAGACTTGAAAATTGATGAAGGTGAGGTTCATAAAAATGCGAAAGCAGTTATTGGATATTTATCGCAAGATGTAATTTCAAATAAAAATAATACTTTAATTACTGAAATGAATGACGTCTTTGAAAAATTAATTATAACTGAAAAGAAAATCCATAAATTAGCTGAAAGGTTAGAAAAAGAACCTCATAACGATCATTTGATCAATCAATATGCATCACTAGAAAATGATTTTCTTGCTAAAGGCGGATATGAATATCATTATAAAATTGACCTAATTTTAAGTAAATTTGGCTTTGCAAAAAAAGAATACTATCGTGGAATTGATACTTTTAGTGGTGGCGAAAAAACAAGGATTGCTTTTGCAAAGTTATTATTAATAAATCCGGATTTATTAATTCTTGATGAACCAACTAACCACTTAGATATAAACATTATTGAATGGTTAGAAGATTATTTAAATAAATATGATGGTGCTGTTTTAATTGTTACACATGATAAATATTTTATTAATAAAGTATGTAAAAAAATAATCGAAATAGATCACAAAACAAGTAATTTATATACTGGAACTTTTGAGAAATACCAAATTGAAAAAGTTAAAAGATATGAGATTCTTTTAAAGAATTATTCCCGTCAACAAAAAGAGATTACTCACTTACAAAGCTTTGTTGATCGTTTCAGATATAATTCTAAAAGAGCTTCAATCGCTCAAGATCGTGTAAAAAAAATTAATCGAATGGTTAAATTAGAAAAACCAACATCTTCAAATAGAACTGTAAAAATGGCATTTGAAAATAAACGGGTAACCAGAGATGTAATATTAGAAGCAAAAGCGTTAACTATCGGATATGATTTTCCGATTTTGAAGGATATTAATTTTAAAATGCGGGGATATGATAAATTAGCAATTATTGGGCCGAATGGAACAGGAAAAACTACTTTATTAAAAGTAATTGAAAAGAAACTACGACCTTTTAACGGCAAAATTGATTTTTTAAGAGAATATAAAATCGGGTATTTTGATCAAAATCAAGAACACTTAAATTATAATAAAACAATTTTTGAAGAAATTCATGATCATTATCCAATGTTTTCTCATAAAAAAGTAAGAAGTGTTGCTGCGCGTTTCTTATTTACTAACGATGATGTTTTAAAACCAATAAGTGTTTTAAGTGGTGGTGAAAAAGTTAGATTAGTCTTACTTTTATTAATGTTATCAAACCCGGATTTATTAATTTTAGATGAACCGACAAATCATTTAGATATTGAAACAAAAGATATTATCGAAGATGTTTTTAATGAGTTTACCGGACCAATAATTTTTGTCTCACATGATCGTTATTTCATTAATAAAATTGGCACAAAAATATTACATTTATCTGAGGATAACGTTACGGAATTCAATGGAACATATGATGAGTTTAAAGAGGTAATTAAAGTAAAATTAGGAAAGAACAAACCAAAAAAAGGAGAACCTTTAAAAAAACAAAAAAATCATCAAAAAGAAATTAATAAATTAGAAAAACAAATTCATGATATAGAAGAACAAATAAAATTACTAGAAATTGCTAGTTATCAAGAAGAAAACTTCACTGATTTTCATAAAATAAACAAAATAAATAAAGAAATAGAAAATTTAAAAGAAGAACTTACAATCATTGATAATCAATATTATGAATTATTAGACTTATAGGGTATTTACCTGGAGGTTAAAATGAAAAGATATAATCAGTTTTTTAAATGGATGAAAGGAAATAAACGTTACTATTTTGTAGCTTCTTTAATCTTGATTTCCTTACAATATTTTAGAACGTTGACCCCATTATTTATTCAACATACTATTGATCATGTTATTTTAGGAAAATCATCAAATTTACCATTTTTTATCCAAAATATTGTTGCTGCTAATACTATTCAAAAACAATTATACTTAATTGCTTTAGCATATGTTTTGTTTGCTTTAATGAGGGTTATTTTAATGGTAATAAGAAGATTTATAAATGCAATCTATACTGAGCGAATTGCTTATAATATGCGAAACAAATTATATAAAAAACTTCAAAATTTATCTTTTACGTATCATTCTCATGCTGAAACTGGAGATTTAATTCAAAGATGCACAACTGACGTTGAGACTTACCGGACTTTTGTTGGTGAACAATTAATTGAGATTTTAAGATTAATCTTCTTAATGGGATTCTCAATTTATCAAATGGCTGGGATGAGTATAAAAATGACATTTATTTCTGTCTTAATAACTCCAGTCATTTTTGGAGCTTCATTTATTTATTTTTCAAGAGTTAAAAAAGTCTTTAAAAGAGTAGAAGAAGCCGAAGGAAAAATGACAACTACTATTCAAGAAAGTATTACTGGGATAAGGGTTGTTAAAGCTTTTGCTAAAGAAAAAGTTGAAATTGATAAATTTAATACTCATTCTCAAAACTATTTAAATGAAGATTTTAAACTCTTAAGATTAATGGCTTATTTTTGGGGCGGAACAGATTTTATTATCTTTGTGCAATATTGTCTTACTTTAAGTTTGGGAATTTATTATTCAGTAAATGGTGAACTTGATCCAGGACAATTTTTAGCCTTTTTAGCCTACGTTGGAATGATAGTATGGCCAATGAGAAAATTAGGACGAATAGTAGGAGATTTTGGAAAAACAACTGTTGCTTTAGATCGCATGGATGAAATTATTTTAAAAGATTCAGAACATTTAGACGATTCAGAAAATACGCCAAAGATTACAGGTAATGTCGAATTTGCTCATGTTAGTTTTCAGTTTGAAGATGATGATCAACCATTATTAAGTAATATCTCTTTTAAAGTTGCCAAAGGAGAAAGTGTGGCAATCGTTGGGAAAACCGGTAGTGGTAAATCGACACTTATTAATTTAATGATAAGATTACTCGAAAATCAAAAAGGAAGTATTAAGTTTGACGGAATAGATATTAAAAATATCAATAAAAAACATTTAAGGAAAAATGTCGGAATTATTATGCAAGAACCATTCTTATATAGTAGATCATTATACGAAAATATTACTATCATGAATAAAACAGCACCAGAAGACGCTGTCTTTCATGCTGCATCAATTGCTTCGTTACATCAGGATATCAAAGGTTTTGAAGGTGGTTATGAAACAATGGTTGGTGAAAGAGGAGTAACCTTAAGTGGAGGTCAAAAACAACGAGTAGCAATCGCTAGAATGCTTTTAAATGATAAACCGGTCTTAATTTTTGATGATAGTCTAAGCGCAGTAGATACAGAAACAGATATTCAAATAAGAACTGCTTTAAACAAATATTGGAAAGATACAACACTCTTTATTGTTACCCATCGAATTACTACTGCAATGGAAGCTGACAAAATTATTGTTTTAGATAAAGGTGAAATTGCTGAAATGGGAACGCATGATGAATTAATAAAGAAAAACGGCATTTATGCACAATTATGGGATATTCAAACAAATGTTGAATATGACTTTATGAAACTCGACGAAGGAGTTGAATAAATATGAATTATTATGAAGAAGAAGAATATCATAATTCTAAATTTGATATTAAGATTTGGTTTAAAATATTTTCATATATAAAACCATTTAAAAAACACGTTATTATTGGTGTTTCTGCAGCAATCGTTTTAGCTGCAACCGATACAGCGTATCCATTAATAAACAAGTATGCCATTGATGAAATTATACAGACAGGTAGCTTAGAAAAATTACCATTCTTTATCGGTCTTTATATCATCTTAATGGTTACAATTGGCTCAATGGTGTATACCTTTATTATGCATGCTGGTCAAATCCAACAAAAACTATCATTTTCGTTAAGAAAAGATGCTTTTAAGAAACTTCAAGAATTACCATTTTCATATTATGATAAGACACCAGTTGGGTGGATTATGGCGAGAATGACTAGTGATTCTAGAAAACTAAGTGATATCCTATCATGGGGGTTAATCGATCTATCATGGGGGATGCTAATGATGGTAGGAATTACTATCGCAATGTTTATTCTAAATGTAAAATTAGCGTTAATTGCCCTAAGTGTATTACCGATTTTAATTGGATTAAGCATTTTCTTTAAAAAGAAGATTCTTAGTGCATACCGGAAAATAAGAAAAGAAAATTCCAAAATTACTGGTGCATTCAACGAAGGAATTACGGGGGCTAAAACAACAAAAACTTTAGTTCTTGAAGAAGAAAACTTTAACGACTTTGATTATTTAACATCTAATATGAAACGCCATTCAATCAAAGCCGCAATGTTTTCTGGATTATACTTTCCATCAATTTTATTTATTGCGACAATCGCAACAGCCTTAGTGATTTATTATGGAGGAAGTGAAGTCGTTAGTGGAGCAATAACCTTTGGAATGTTGTACGTCTTTATTGCATATGTAGGTTCATTCTTTGAACCAGTTATGCAACTTGCTAACATCTTAGCACGTTTTCAACAAGCTCAAGCTAGTGCTGAACGTTTATTGGCTTTAATTGAAATGGAACCAGAAATTTTCGATAATCAAGAAGTTATTGAAAAATATGGAGATAGCATTAACTTTAAAAAGGAAAATTGGGAAGAATTAATTGGGGATATTGAATTTAAAGATGTAACTTTTAAATATCATAAAGGAGAAACAGTTTTAAATAACTTTAATTTAAAAGTTAAAGCAGGAGAAACAATTGCTTTAGTTGGGCATACAGGAGCAGGAAAGTCAACTATCGTTAATCTTATTTGTCGATTTTACGAACCAACTACTGGGAAAATATTAATTGATGGGGTTGATTATAAAAAAAGATCACTTGGTTGGCTTCATGATAATTTAGGGTATGTTTTACAATCTCCTCATCTTTTTAGTGGAACAATTTTAGAAAATATCCGTTATGGTAATCCAAAAGCAACTTTAGAAGAAGTAATTCATGCTTCTAAATTAGTTGAGGCTGATGAGTTTATTATAAAATTTAAAGAAGGTTATCAAACAGAAGTAGGGGAAAGTGGAACAAGACTTAGCGTTGGTCAAAAACAATTAATTAGTTTTGCAAGAGCTCTAATTGCAAACCCTAAAATTTTAATTTTAGATGAAGCAACATCAAGTGTTGATACCAAAACTGAAAAGAGTATTCAGCGAGCAATAAAAATCGTTTTAAAAGGACGTACAAGTTTTATTATTGCTCACCGTTTATCAACAATTACTTCTAGTGATAGAATCCTCTTGTTAGAAGATGGAATCGTTAAAGAATCAGGAACTCACGAAGAACTAATAAAATTAGAAAAACAATACTACCGGCTTTATACAAATCAGTTTAAAGCTCAAGTCATTAATAAATCTAAAAACGGGTAAAAATTACTCGTTTTTTTGGGGTTTTAAAGATATTAGATGTGCATATGCATATACTTAAATAGAAAAATTATAAATTATCTTTTAAATAAAAGCTAATTTACGGCTATTAATGGCCGTTGTAAGTTAATTTGAATAAAAAAAACTAATTTTATAATAAATTACTGCTTGTATGCTGATTTTTACTTATATATAATATAAGTAGCATAGGTGATAATTATGAAAGTAATAGAGATATTTGATCGTAAATTAAATCAAAGTTTGACTTATGAAAATAATGAAATAGAAGCTTTCAGAATGCAAGTTGACGAAATATTAAAGTATGCGCACGAACAACTTTTAGAAAGTGAAATGTCAATAATCATAGGTGCAGGGAAAATGAAGGATTTTTTCCTTACTTTTTTTGTGAATAATTACAAAGAAGTTATTTTAACTGATATTGATATTCAAACTGTAAATGATGAATTAGATAAACTATCACTTTCAAAAGAAGCATTAAAAAAGATTACAAAAATCAGGATAGATTATTCCGGATTTGAAAAGAACTTATTTTTTAATAAGTTTAAAGAGCGAATAATTACTTGTCATTCTTTTGATAAAATCGATCAAGTTATTAATAAGCGACTTGAGGGCTTGGAAAATTACAAATTTTTAAGGGCATATTATCAAAAAGCTGATTTAGTGTATATTTCACCTATTTACACCCAAATCGTTTATAATCAAGTGTTAAGGGAATGTGCCTTATTAAGAGAGCGTGGATACCCAGAACACATGATTAAATATATTGAAAATACGATGCTTGATAAAATGGTAAATATTATTGATACAATTAATAAAAACATTGTTAATACTTTAAAGTCAACAGGGCGACTTGTGGCATTAAGTGATATATTTCAAGTTGATATCGGAAGTGATTTTCACTTGAAAATAAAAAAAGGGATAAACAGTTTCGAAGGAATGGAAGAAATTTACAAAGAGTATCAAGAGAAATACGGAATAGGACTCGGGGATTACGGTCTTTTAAATCTTGGCGAAAAACTAACACCTTGTTTATCAAAGTGGCTAATATGGCCATACGACGGGAAAAGTTCTTTTATCGTTAAGTTAATAATATATAAAAAGAATTAAATATAGAAGGAGGAATATTTATGAAGTATGTAGCAACTTTTTTAGTACTATTTACTAGTTATGTAGTTTTAGCTGGCTTTCATGTACAAGAGTTGATACTTGGGGCAATAGTAAGTATTATCTTAACAATGATTTTAGCGAATCTTGTTAATTACACAATTGACTATCGCTTCCCAGTCAAACTTCTAGTGTTTATTTTTGCTTACTTACCAGTATTCATTTGGCAATTGATATTATCGAATATTGATGTAGCAAGAAGAGTTCTTAGTCCTAGCCTTCCTTTAAATCCAGGATTTGTAAAAATCAAAACAGATTTAAAAGGAGACTTTGCTAAATTAACATTAGCGAACTCAATAACACTAACTCCAGGAACTTTATCTGTAGATATTGATGATGAATATATTTATGTTCATACTGTTGATGTTAAAGGTAAAACTCTTGAAGAAAACACTAAAAACATTAGTGGTAAATTTGAAAAATTGTTGGGAGGGATTTTTAAATGATAAATATTATTGTGTTCTCACTTGTGGGACTTGGAATATTATTCGCAGTAATTAGATTGTTAAAAGGACCTACACCAGCAGATCGAGTTGTAGCACTCGATACATTTAATATTATTGTTATCGGAGTAATTGCTTTGCTCGCTTATCAGTTTGAAAATTCGTTATATCTAGATATCGCAATTGTGTATGCTATCTTAGCGTTCATTGAAACAATTGTCTTTGCTAGATACTTGGAGGGTAGTCATGGAGATTGTTAGTTATGTATTTATGATAATCGGTGGATTATTTTACCTTCTAGGAGGACTTGGTATTTTAAGAATGCCAGACACATTTGATAGAATTCAAGCGGGAACTAAAGCTACAACCCTTGGAGCATTTTCATTATTACTTGGAATCGGGATTGCTAATCCGGATTGGTTATTAAAAGTCTTTTTAATCATTGTCTTTATTGCTTTAGCGAATCCAATTGGATCAAGCGCCCTTGCCAAAGCTGCTTATAAAAGCTGTGCATTACCTAAAAACTTAGTACAAGACGATTTAAAAGAATTATTTGGAGGTGAAGATAATGACTCTAATTAGTGTTGTTGAGATAGTTATTTCTGTCTTACTTATTTTACTTGCATTTTTAGCAATTAATTCTAAAACATTAATTAAATCAGTAATGTTCTTATCTTCATTAAGTATGTTAGCTGTAATTGGATTTGTAATTATGAGAGCACCAGACGTTGCTGTAACAGAGGCAGTTATAGGTAGTGGAATGGTTACAAGTTTGTTTGTGTTTACATTACTTGCTGTTAGAAAGGTAGGTAAAAAGGCATGAAAAATTTCTTAGCATTAATCTTAACGTTATTCTTAGGTTACATGATTATCTTATCACTTGGAAATAATAATTTATTCCCAGCATATGGTGATGTTGATGTAACTACTAGAGTAAGTCAAAAATATATCGATCGTGATGTTAATGGTAACCCTGGTGAAGTAATTTTTGGTCAAGCTACTAATTTAGAAAGTGGACCAGCTAATACAATTACTGCTATTGTTGCCGATTATCGTAGTTTTGATACATTAGGAGAAGTAACAGTGTTATTCGTTAGTTCTTTAGGAGTTGCTTTACTTCTTGGTGGAACAAAACAAAAACGTTTAGAATTAAATTTCAAACCTAACTTCATGTTAAGAGTCGGGTCACGTGCAATATTTGGAATTATTTTAATGACAGGGATTTATATTGCAATCCATGGTCATTTAACTCCTGGTGGAGGGTTCCCTGGGGGAACAATGATTGCATCTTCAATGTTGCTTTTATACCTTGCTGATGATGAATTTAGAGCAAAAATAAAAGGATTCAAAATGTTAGAAAGTGCTGCTGGTAGTGCTTACGTATTAATGGGGTTAACAGGTTTACTTTTAGGAGGGTATTTCTTACAAAACTTCTTAAGTAATGGTACACTTGGAAACTTATTAAGCGCAGGTATGATACCAATTATTTTTGCTGTATCTCTAGTTACTTTCCCAGCTATTATAGGTCAAATATTAACATGAAATGGTTCAAGTGAAATGGCATCAACTATTGGTACATTTTTATTAGAAT
>CAYZEW010000027.1:0-17393 GCA_964477825.1 uncultured Candidatus Izemoplasmatales bacterium
AACTAAAACAATAAAGGCTGAAATAGTTGTTAAGGTTGAACTTAAAACGGGAACACTATTATCAAATACTGCTTTTTTAGCACTAGCTATTTTTGAAAGACCATTATCAATATTTCTTTTAATTCCTTCAGTAATAACAATACTATTATCAACTAATATCCCAATAGAAATAATTAACCCGACGATAGTCATCTTGTGGAGTTGATAACCACTTAAATACAAAACGCCGATTGTTCCAAAAATAATTAGGGGAATTGTCATAATAATTAAAAGACTATTTCGAAAACCTATTCCTACTAAAACAACAAGCATTACAACAAAAACCGCAATTAACAAACTCGTAAAAACATTACTAATTTGATCACTAACATAGTCAGGTAAAAATAACATTTCACTGATGTTTAAGGCAGCGTCATCTTGGGTTGTTAAATAAGCATCTTTTACTGCTAAAACTTCATCGCCCATTTTAGTAAAATCAATATCTTCACGGAAGAAAATACTTAGAAAGATGGCTGGTTCATTATTGAACTCATAGATTTTATCACTGGTATCTTTTAATTCAACTGTCCCTAAATCTTTTAGAGTTACTTGTGGGGAAACTCCGGGAATCTTTGGGATAATAATTAAGTTTTCTAAACTACTTAAATCCTCAAAAGATGAATTACCCGAAATTGTAACTGTGCCATCAACGGTATTTATTCCCCCTAAGGGGATATTTAATGAATTAGCATAAATGATACCATAAATATCAGAAAGAGTTAGACCATACAAATTCAAGAGGGTTGTATTTAAAGTAATCACTACTTCTTTATTAAAAACACTACCGATTTGCACTTCTTTAATTTCGTTAACAGCAAGTAATTCATCTTTAAACTCTTTAGTGTAGGCAGTGAGTTCTTCTTCATCAAGGCTGGAAGAATGAACTGCGAAAATAATATGAGGATCTTGGAAAGTGACATTATAACTAATTTCACTAATATTATTATTAAGTGATAAGTCGTTTATATCAACGAAGATTTCTGCTGCTTTGGCGGTGGAATCGGTAGATGAATATTTAAACATAACAACAATAACAGCGTAATTATCAAAAATGATACTTCTAACACTATCTACTTCATTATATGTTAAAATTAATTTCTCGATATCATCAATTGTTTGGTCTTTAATGTCATTAGCGTTAGCCCCAGGTGCGATAATCGTAATAACCATACTAGGTGCCTCAAAGGTTGGCATTTCTTGTTTAGGGATAACTAAATAACTATAAATCCCATAAATATGAATAATTCCAAAGAGTAATAAGATAAGTTTGCGTTTTTTAAAAATGAAAGCAATTAACTTTTCCATACAAATAACCCCTTTCTAAACAAATATTTAATTGTGGAACGATTGTATCGTATATATAAATATGTTATTATGGAAATATAGGGAATACAAACAATAAAGATTCTATGAAACAAGGAGGTTTATTATGTATCAAATTGAGAAAGTAGATATGCGAGTTAAATACACAAGAGAGTGGACTTTTGAAGCTTTATATCAATTGTTGAAAAAAAAAGAGTATAACGAGATAAAAATTTCAGAAATAATTAAAAGAGCAGGGATTTCCCGTGCTACTTTTTACCGTAATTTTAGTACTAAAGATGAAATAATAAAAATTCAAGTAAGAACGTTTTTTGAAAACTTTTATCTATCGTTACAAGAACACACGATGACTAGTGGTGAAGATGATGAATTTTACTTCATTCAAAGTTTTTTTGAATATGTTGATAATGCGGAAAAATTAATGGATACTGTTATTAAAGCAAAACTAGAATATTTAATGGTGTCAGGAATTTTAGAATTAATTGAGATTAGAAGAGATCAGTTTTACTCGTTAGTTAAAATTAATGAAAAAGCAGAATTATATACTTTAGAAATGGCTGCTTCTTCAGCTTGGATTTTGCTATCAAGATGGCATAAAGGTGGAAAAGAAGAAACATCAACAGAACTGGCAAAGATTTTTTCTTCTGCGTACAAAAGTATTTATATAGCACTGTATAGAAATAAATCAGAATTAACAAAATAGGTGATATAAATGTTAAAGGAGAAACTTAAAACAGTTCCTGCTTTACCTGGGTCTTACCAGTTTAAAGATAAAGACGGGGTAATTATCTATGTTGGTAAAGCAAAGAATTTAAAGAAGCGACTAGCTTCTTATTTTACTGGTAGCCATGATACTAAGACAAGTCGGCTCGTTTTTAACATTGTTGATTTTGAATATATTGTTACCCATACAGAACTTGATGCTTTATTATTAGAACTTAATTTAATTAAAAAGTATAATCCTCGTTATAACATTATGCTTACTGATGATAAAACATATCCATATATTGAAATTACCAATGAAAAACACCCAAAGTTAATCGTTACAAGAAAGATAACTAAAAAGTCTAAAAATATCTTTGGACCATATCCCAACGTAAAAGCAGCTAGAGAGACAGTGAAACTATTAAATAAAATTTATCCATTAAGAAAATGTAAAAGACTTCCTAAAGAAGCTTGTTTATATTATCACATGGGCCAATGCTTAGCTCCATGTATCAAAAAAGTTGCAAAAGATGACTACGAGTTAATTATCAATGATATCAAACACTTCTTAAAAGGGGATATCAAAAAGGTTGTCTCTTCACTTGAAAACAAGATGAATAGCGCTAGTGAGAACTTAGAATACGAAAAAGCATTAGAGTATAAGAACATGATAGATAGTGTTAAGACAACAACTGAAAGACAAAAGATTAATTTAAACGATTTAAAGGATCGTGACGTTATTGGGTATTATTATAATGAGTTTTTAATTTCTATCGAGATTTTCTTTATTAGAAATGGTAAAATTTCAGCAAGACATCAAATTTTATTTGAATACTATTCAGATCCTTTTAAATCAATTGAAGATTATATTGCTCAATTTTATGAAAAAAACGTTGTTCCTAAAGAGATTTTTATTTCGAAGGAATTAGATACAACAGCGTTAGAAGAATACCTAAACACTAAATTTTATAAACCACAAAAAGGCGACAAATATCGCGTCTTAAGTTTAGCGATCATTAATGCAAGAGAAGCGTTGACTCAAAAAACTGAAATAGTTAAAAGAGAGATGGATAGAACAATTAAATCTGTTGACCAGTTAGGAGAGCTACTCCATATAAGCCCACCATATATTATTGAAGCTTTCGACAACTCAAACCTCTTTGGAACTGACGCTGTCTCCAGTATGGTTGTTTTCGTAAATGGTAAACCATCAAGGAAAGATTATCGTAAATATAAGATAAAATCACTTAATGGTAAAGCATCAGACTACCATGCCATGAAAGAAGTCCTGTATCGAAGATATTACCGTGTACTTTTAGAAGAGTTAAGGGTTCCAAACTTAATATTAGTAGACGGAGGAAGCCAACAAATCAATGCAGCTAAGGAAATTTTAGATAGCCTTAAGCTCCAGGTGCCGATTGCTGGACTTGTTAAAAGTGATAAACATCAAACTGAGTATTTACTAAACCAAGACTTAGAAAAAATCGTAATTAAAAAAACGTCAAATGTTTTTCATTTTCTCACGAGAATTCAGGATGAAGCCCACCGTTTCGCTGTTAATTATCATAAACAAATTCGCGATAAAGGTGTTTTTGATTCGATTTTGGATCAGGTTAGTGGGATCGGAACAGTATCAAAAAGAAAACTGTTAATGAAGTATAAATCAGTGAATCTAATTAAGTTAGCATCTCTTGATGAATTAATTCAATTAGGGATAACAAGAAAGGCTGCACAAAATTTAATCAATAAGTTAAAAGAAGATTAAATATATGTTATAATGTGATAGGTGATTAGATGAAGAACGTAATTAGTGGGAGAATCCGATGTATTGACGAGTTAGAGAGAATAATATCTATTAAAGTAAGAAATCAAGTTAGATTTTTCTATTTACAGCGCTCAATGGTAAATAAAATCGGGAAATATTTAGCAATTTCTCGTTTTATCCAGTTTGTGGTTGAGGAAGAAGAGCGTGTCTATAAAGGAAGAAAAGTACGTAATATTAAGTTCGTATTAAAAATTATTGAAATCAGACCACGTAAAAATATTGTATATTATGACATTAACAGTATCCAAAAGGGGACAAAAGAGCTAATTAATAGCCTGGACGTTAAAATGTTTTTAGATCTAGAAATGTCAATGCATCCTTATCGCCAAGATAAAAACTTTAAACAAGAAATCATTCAAGTAGGATATTATATTGTTGATAAAGATGATCAAATAATAGAAAAATACTCAAAAATAATTAAACCAACAATCCATAAAAAACTTACTAAAAGAACTCTTAAGTTTTTAGAAATATCGCAGAATGACGTGGATAATGGGATAGAGTATGGGGAATTTTACAACCATTTTAAGGCCGTAGTAAAGCAATATAATCCAGCAATTATTGTTTGGGGTAGAAATGATTTTTTAGCTTTACGAGAATCGTATAAAATTAACAGATTTCCTTCGCTAAAAAGACGAACAAGATACATTAATCTTTTAAAACTACATAAAAACTATTTTAATTTAAAAAACGATTTAGGTTTATTTAATGCTTTAAAGCTCTATACTGAGCCGAAAAACGATCAAATACATGACGCATTAGAAGATGCGTTTGCGACTTATCAAATTTTCAATGGGTTTAAAGAGGTCTTGAACCGCAGAAAAACTGTAAATTTAACCGCTTATAAATAGAAAAACTTTTATCTTCAGTAAAATTATGGTATAATTTAACTGAAGATTTTTATATGAGGTGATTAGATGGTAACGTTAAAAAATATTGCAGAAAAATTAGGGGTATCAATTACGACGGTCTCACGTGTTTTAAATCAAGATAAGACATTAAGCGTTAGTGATGATTTAAGAAAAACAATTATTGAAACTGCGAAGAAAATGAATTACAAGACACCAAGAAATCGTCCAAGTATTTTATCAAAAAAAAGATATAAAATAGCTATTATACATTGGTATAATGTAAATGAAGAAATGGATGATCCATATTATATGCAAATCAGAAGAGGTATCCAGCAACTAGCTCAAAAAGGTGGGTTAGATACTACTCTTATCTATAAGGTCAATGGTAAATTCTCATCTTTGATAACGCAAAAATTTGATGGAATCATTTGTATTGGTAAGTTTTCTTCTCAACAGATTAATCAGTTCTTAAGGGTATCTAAAAAGATTGTCTTTGTTGATTCCAGCCCTGATGAAGAAAAATATGATAGTGTTATTATAGACTTTAACTACGCTGTTAAAAATGTTCTAAGATACATAATTAACAAGAGATATAAGAAAATTGGCTATCTTGGAGGAATTGAACATATTAGTAAGAATATTAGACTTGGTGAACGTAGAGAATTAGTATTTAGAGACTACTTATATCAAAAAAATTTATTAAACACTAGTTATATTCATGTTGGATCATTTACTAGCGAATCAGGCTATCGATTAATGAAGGCTGCTCTAGCAAAAAAAGATCATGCAGAGGTGTATTTCTGTGCAAATGATACTATCGCATTGGGTGCGTTAAGAGCAATACATGAAAAAGGATTAAAGGTGCCAACTGATGTATCAATTATTGGATTTAATGACAATCCAACATCAAATTATACATCGCCTCCGTTGTCAACTGTGCATGTTTATACAGAGTTCATGGGGGAAGAATCTCTTCGTTCTTTAATCGAAATAATTGAGGGAAGAGACGTTAATATGAAAAAAATAATACCTACAAAACTATTAATAAGAAAATCATTAAAGTAAAATTTTACTACATAAGAAAAAAATCATTATAGTGTAAAAATCACAAAAATTATTAAAGCGTTTTTAGGCAGTGAGAAACGTATTAGCTTACTAATATACAAACTCAATTTGAATTTGAAAATAGGTAAATTAAAAAAAATGACATTTTTCAAAAACTAAAATTTTTGATGATCCAATAAATATATAATACTGATTCCAAATATTTTTAAACTTAAAAATAATTCTTGTTGAGATTGAGACACTTCATTCGTTTATTAGAAATGTTGATTATTTTGGAACTAAAAAAATATTATAAGTTATGTATGATTTTTTATGTTTGATATATTATCTTGCTTTTCCAAGATGGATTTGAGTATACGATCATATGTTAAAAGTAAAAGTCAATCGCAAATTCTTCATGGAATATATTTTCTATTTTAGAAGAATAAATACCAAAATTGAGGCATTATTTAGAACCACTGTTTTAACTTATGTATTTTCATTAATAAAATCAACCAACATCATTATTTTGTTAGAAATTTTCCTTGAGATTTAACAGGATTTACTATCGATGTATTATATGGATTTTCATAAAAAATTATAGATACTGTCATTCTATAAATATATAATATCTTTATTTCGAAGTAATACAGATATCCATTATATATTATTAAATCTTATATGTATTTATTGTTTTTTTGAAATCTATAATAAGTACTTTACCGTTGATTAAAAAACATTGAGCCCCTTAGTTTAAGGATATTTAATAATTTTATGGTACTATATAAATTTCTTCTTTATTTAAAATTTAATTGTTTATCAATAAAATTTACCAAAACAAACATCTCTAAAAAAAATGAAAAGTTGTTTTTGAATATTGGCTTTCTAAATATGTTTTTTATCAAAATTCTCGCCATTCATGTAGACGATTGATTATTCATTATGTATTTTTGTATATTTTAACCAGCCTATATTAATCCATTTTTGTAAGACTATAGATGAACATACATAAATATACTATTATAATCGGTATTGTTGCGAGATAATCTTTATTGGTAATCCATTTCCCTGGTGAAATAGTAATAATTAAATGATATAATAAAGGAAATTAGTAGTGATTATTTGAACTATTCTCATAACATAAAAGATGATAATTATTGATAAATATGAGATGAGATTTCATTAAAAAGTTTGTATTTTAATTGCTGTTTAATGTGCAAGAAATGAAAACTTATAGGCAGGAAAAATAGTGGACCCGGAAAAATTTGATCATGAGTATTCTTTGGATTTATTTACAGAGTATTTATAAAAAAATACTAAAAAGTTTAGCTTTAAAAAGACAAAATTAAGGTTTTTAATAAATATTACGGTTGTTTTGGTATTCCAAAATTTATATAAGGATGGTTTTGAAAATGAAAATTTATAAAGATATTAAAAGGTTATATTTATATGCTCTAAATGAAGGTTTGATTGACGCAGAGGACACTAGTTATGTCTTGAATAGATTGACCAATTTATTGAAATTAAAAGAATACGTAGACATTGATATTGATTATAAAGCGGTGGAAGAACCTTCGAGTCTGATAGACCCATTATTAGATTATGCTTTTAATGAAAAATTATATTTTCCAGACACAATTATTAAAAGAGATCAGTTTGAAGCTGCAATAATGGATGTATTTATGAAAATGCCGTCAACGATAAATACTACATTTAATAATCTTTTAAAAGAGAATCCTAAAAAAGCAACGGATTATTTTTATCATCTTTCTAAAAAGAGTAATTATATAAAAACATCACGAACATCTAAAAATATTTTATGGAAATCAGGAACTCCATATGGAATTCTTGAGATGACAATAAATCTAAGTAAACCAGAAAAAGATCCTCGTGATATTATGAATTTAGGGAAAGAGGAAAGTACAACTTATCCTAAATGTTTATTATGTAAAGAGCAGGTTGGATTTTATGGATACCCATTAAAACCTGGAAGAACAAATCATCGGATTATTCATCTTTCTTTAAACGAAGAGGATTTCTATTTACAGTACTCTCCATATGTCTATTATAATGAACATTCAATTGTTTTAAAAAAAGAACATGTTCCAATGAAGGTTTCAATTGATACCTTTAAAAGACTTTTTGATTTCGTTGATAAATTTCCTCATTATTTCTTAGGATCAAATGCGGGGTTACCAATTGTTGGAGGTTCAATTTTAAGTCACGAACATTACCAAGGAGGAAGACATAGTTTTCCAATTGAAGCAGCCAAGGTTTTAAATGAATATAAACTTGATGAATTAACAGTAAAACAATTATATTGGCCCCTAAGTGTTGTTCGACTTGAGGCTAAAAATAAAGCAGTAATTATTGACGCAGCTGATCAGTTATTTAAGTTTTGGGAAAGCTATAGTGATGAGGCAGCTGGGATTGTTTCTTTTACTGATCAACCACATAATGCCATTACACCTATTGCTCGTAAAAAAGGAGCGATCTATATTTTGGATATTGCTTTAAGAAACAATTTAACAAGTGAGAAATACCCGTTAGGCATTTTCCACCCTCATCCAGAAAACCACCATATTAAAAAAGAAAATATTGGATTAATTGAAGTAATGGGGTTAGCTGTTTTACCAGCAAGATTAAAAAATGAACTAGTGGCCATTAAAAAGGTAATTACCAATAATGAAGAATTACCAATTGAATATAATATTCATACTAAATGGGTAACCGATTTAAAAACTAAATACAAAAACGAAGACATTAATACCTTTATTGAAGATGAAGTCGCTTTGAAATTTGTAAAATGTTTAGAAGATTCCGGAGTATTTAAGCAAACAAAAGCCGGTCAACAACAATTTAATAAATTTATTAAAGGATTACTTAATGTACTCAGTTGAAAAAGTAGCTGTAAATGATAAAGAATTTACAGTTATTGAAGTTTCTCAAACTAAAATTAAGGTTAGTTTTCTTGATTATGGGGCAACGATTTATAAGCTTTTTGTCCCAGACAAAAATAATATAATGGAAAATGTCGTCGTTACTTACAAGTCACTAACATCTTATCTTCAAAATGAAATGTATTTAAATGCAATTATCGGCCCAACTAGTGGAAGAATAAAAAACGCCACTTTTAAGATTGATAATACGGAGTATACAGTTGATAAAAACTTTTTAAATTCAGAAAACCTTCATGGTGGGAATGAAAGTTTCGCATTTAAATTTTTCGATTATGAAATAATTGATAGTGATCAGGAAACTAAAGTACTTTTTACATTATTTAAAAAAGCCGAAAATTCTTTATATCCTGGGAATCAAACAATTAAAATTATTTACACAGTTAAAGGTGGAAGTTTGTTAATTGAATTCAAGGCAACAACAGATCAAGATACCTTGTTAAACTTAACAAGCCATGCTTATTTTAATCTTTCGGGTAACTTAAAAACAAACATCTTAGAACATTATTTGTATGTTGCTTCAAGTACTTATCTTCAATTAGACGAGACCTTTGTTCCCTATAAAATATGTAATAATAAAAATACTCGGTTTGATTTTTTAAAGAATAAAAAGATTAAAGATAACTTTTTTGAAGGAATTTATGATTTAAAAACAAAAGGTATTGATGAACCGTTTCTCCTTGATAAAACCAGTTTTAATATTTGCCAAGTTGAATATTATGATCCTAAAAGCAAACGGATATTAAAAGTATATACAACATACCCTTCAATTGTTATTTATACTCATAACTATCCAGATCATAAAGGGTTAATAAATGACGTTAAACATGAAAAACATTTAGGAATATGTTTTGAGGCACAACTGGAACCCAATGGCATAAATCTTGAGGGACTTAACGATGGAATCCTTCGGAAAAATAAACCATATTATCATAAAACATTATATCAGTTTTCTGTAAAGTGAAAGTTAAGAGATAAATCAGATCAAAAAAAGTGAAAATACACTACATTAAAGATAAAAGATAGTTGACAAACGCTTACAAATTAAGCTATAATTAGCTTGTAAAAAAGGGATAAAATAAAATGCAGAGGAGCATATTCCTGGGTACTAAATAGGTGCTAATAGCGTAGACGCTAAAAACTATTTAAGAAGGAGGGATGTGCCGAAAGGTTTATTATGTCTACTATAATAAATTCTTGATGGATAAGGGAAAAACTTTATTCATTGTCATTTTCTAAAAAATGATGAGCTGTTTATGTGTAAAAACATAAACAGCTCTTTTTATATTTTTAAAAAAGAAAGCGAGGTAAATGATGAAAAAATTAAACAAAAAAGTCGCAATCATCACTGGTGGAGCGCAAGGGTTAGGTTATGAAATGGTGAAGTTATTTTCAGAAGAAGGAGCAATCGTAATTGCTGTTGATGTTCAAGATTTTACTTTGGGATTAAAAAACGTGGAAACTTACCAATTAGACATTACTGACGCTAAAAAAGTAGAAGCATTTTTCCATGATGTTAAAGCAAAATATGAAAAAATTGATATTTTGGTAAATAATGCGGGAATCACAAGAGATGCTTTAACTCATAAAATGACTGAAGAAATGTGGGATGCAGTAATTGATGTTAATTTAAAAGGTGTTTTCAATTTAACTAAGTTTGTTGGGTTAGATATGATGTATGCAGGTAAAGGAAGTATTATTAATATTTCTAGTGTTGTTGGTGAATATGGAAATATTGGCCAAGCAAACTATGCAGCAACTAAAGCAGGGGTGATTGGCTTAACGAAAACATGGGCTAAAGAATACGCTAGAAAAGGCGCGAATATTCGCGTTAATGCTATTGCACCAGGGTATATTATGACTGATATGTTAAAAAGTGTTCCTGAAGATTTACTGGCAAAATTCGCTAAATTAACAATGCTTAAAAGATTAGGAGAACCAATTGAAGTTGCGAAAGCAGCCCTCTTCTTAGCTAGTGATGATGCTTCTTATATCACCGGTCATACGCTAAGTGTAAATGGCGGAATGCGTTTATGATTATCGGAAAAAGTGTTGACGAATTAAACCTTGGAGACAAAGTAAGTCATAAGAAGATTATTACGGAAAAAGATATTAAAAAGTTTGGGGAAATAACTGGAGATTATAATCCAGCCCATTTTGATGATGAATATGCTAAAAAAACTATTTTTAAAAAACGGATAGCTCATGGAATGTTGGTAGGATCGTTATTTTCTAAATTACTAGGCCTAGAGTTACCAGGCCCAGGAAGTATTTATATTTCTCAAACTTTAAAATTTAAAAGACCAGTTTATTTTGGTGATGAAATTCGTGCTGAGGTTAAAATTATTGAGCTTAATAAAGAGCGAAACAGAGTAACTTTTGAATGTGTTGCTTGTAATCAAAATAATGAAGAAGTAGTTGTTGGTGAAGCAGAATTAATGCCACCTAAAAAGGAGAAAAAATAATGGAAAAAGTATACATTGTAGAAGCTAAAAGAACAGCGATTGGGAGCTTTTTAGGTTCCTTAACTAAAACAAGTCCTAGTGAAATGGGCGTAGCGCTTGTTAAAGATATTTTAAAAACAACAAAGATTGACGGTAGTGATGTTGATGAAGTAGTTGTTGGGAATATTTTACCTGCAGGAATCGGCCAAGGAGTTGGACGACAAATTGTTATTAATTCAGGACTTCCTAAAGAAGTTGTAGGTTATAGTTTAAATATGGTATGTGGAAGTGGTATGAAAGCAGTGATGAACGCTTATGGTAATATTACAGCGGGAATCCATAAGTTAGTTTTTGCTGGAGGCGTAGAAAACATGAGCGCAGCTCCTTATCTTACTCCTAAAACAGTCAGAACAGGCCATAAAATGGGTGATATGACGTTAAAAGATCATATGATTTATGATGCTTTAACTGATGCTTTTGAAGGTTATCATATGGGAGTTACCGCAGAAAACATTCAAGAAAAACATGGCATTTCTCGTGAAGCACAAGATGAATTTGCCATTACTTCTCAACATAAAGCAATCAAAGCAATTGATGATGGTAAATTTAAAGCCGAAATCGTGCCTTTACAAATTAAGGTAAGAAGAGACTTCATTACTTTTGATACAGATGAATATCCAAACCGGAAAACTACGCTTGAAAAACTAGGAACACTTCGTACTGTCTTTAAAAAAGGGGGAACAGTTACGGCTGGAAATTCTTCAGGAATAAACGATGGAGGATCAATGTTACTGCTTGCTAATCAAGCAATGATTGATAAATATAATTTAACTCCTATGGCAGAAATCATCGGAGTAGCCCAAGGGGGAGTAGATCCTAGCGTGATGGGTCTTGGTCCAGTTGTGGCTATTAAAAATGTTTTAGCTAAAACAAATATGACTTTAGAAGAAATGGAATTACTAGAACTTAATGAAGCTTTTAGTGTTCAGTCACTTGGCGTAATTAAAGAATTAAGTGAAAACCATGGCGTTTCTGAAGACTGGATAAAAGAGCACACTAATGTTAACGGTGGAGCGATTGCTTTAGGTCATCCTGTTGGCGCATCAGGAAACCGGATTATTGTTACGTTACTGCATGAAATGATTAAACGTAAAAACACATATGGACTTGCTTCACTATGTATTGGTGGAGGAATGGGAACTGCCATTATTGTTAAAAACTTAAGAAAGTAGGGATTTTATGAAAGAGATAATTAAATTAACTGCTTTAAAAGATCATGTCTTTGATGGCATGAGGATTATGGTTGGTGGGTTCATGGCTGTTGGAACACCAGAACAAATCATTGATGAACTAGTTAAAATAAAGGTTAAAGACTTAACCATTATTTGTAATGATGCTGGCTTTGCTGATTTAGGAGTTGGAAAACTAATTGCCGCAGGCCAAGTAAAAAAACTAATTGCTTCTCACATTGGCTTAAATCCTGAGGCAGGACGTTTAATGAGTGAGGGATTAATGGAATGTGTTCTTGTGCCCCAAGGAACGCTCGCAGAACAAATTAGAGCTGGTGGAGCTGGCCTTGGTGGCTTTTTAACCCCAACTGGGATTGGGACAGTTGTAGAAGAAGGAAAACAAGTTATCAATATTAATGACAAAGACTACCTTTTAGAACTTCCTTTAAGAGCTGATCTTGCTTTATTATATGGAACAACAGTAGATAAATACGGAAATACAAATTATACAAAAACAACAAGAAACTTTAATCCAATAATGGCAACTGCGACAGATAAAGTAATTGTTTTGGCGCGGGAAATGGTTGATAAAATTGATCCAGATAATGTAATGACTCCGCATATCTTTGTTGATTATGTAATTAAGGAGGAAAAATAATGGATAAAGTGCAAATAAAAAACTTTATTGCGGCACGGGTTGCTAAAGAATTAAAAGATGGTGATTTAGTTAATTTAGGAATTGGGTTACCAACTTTAGTTGGAAACTTTTTACCAAGTAATGTACATATAAACTTACAAAGTGAAAATGGACTAGTAGGATTAGGTCCTTCACCAAAAGAAGGAGAAGTTGATCCTGATATTACTAATGCTGGGGGACAAGTTGTAACTTTACTAGAAGGCGGAATGTATTTTGATTCGGCCTTGTCATTTGCGATTATCCGCGGAGGACACGTTGATGTTACAGTCCTTGGTTGTTTACAAGTTGACCAAACAGGTTCACTAGCTAGCTGGATTATTCCTGGGAAAATGGTTCCTGGGATGGGAGGGGCAATGGATTTAGTAACTGGTGCTAAAAAAGTTATTATCGCAACAACCCATACAAACCGTGGGTTACCAAAAATCTTAAAAGAATGCAGTCTTCCGTTAACCGCAAAAAATCAAGTAAACATGATTATTACGGAAATGGGAGTGATGGAAGTTAAAAGTGATGGTCTACATCTAATTGAATATAACCCTGCATATACAATTGAAGAAATCGTTAAAGCAACTGACGCTACTTTAATTATAAATAACCCTAAAGAAATGGAACTGGAGGAATAAAAATGGAAAAAGTTTTAATTAGAATGAGATTATCAGCACACAACGCTCATTATGGTGGTAACTTAGTTGATGGCGCATTTATTACCCAACTTTTTGGAGATGCTGCAACTGAATTATTAATTAGAAATGATGGCGATGAAGGATTATTCCGTGCTTATGATAATCTTGAATTTTTAGCGCCACTTTATGCAGGTGATTATCTTGAAGTAACTGCTTGGATTACAAAAAAAGGTAACACTTCAAGAACAATGGCTTTTGAAGCATATAAAGTAATTGAAGCATTACCACAACTTAGTCCTTCAGCTGCCCAAGTTTTAAAAGAAAAAGTTTTAGTAGCTAAAGCTAGTGGAACTTGTATTGTTTTAAAGGAAAACCAAAGATTCTAATGGAAAAGTTAATTATTACCTGCGCCATTAGTGGCGCAGAAGTTACTAAAGAAGATAATAAATATGTTCCATATACAAAAGAAGAAATGGCTTTAGAAGCATTTTTGGCAAAACAAGCCGGAGCAAGTATTATTCATCTTCACGTACGAGAAGATGATGGGACACCAACACAAGATGTTGCTCGCTTTAAAGAAGTAATGGAAGCCATAAAAGAAAAATGTGGGGATATCATTATTCAGCCATCTACTGGTGGAGCTGTAGGAATGAGTAATGATGAAAGACTTCAACCAATCGAGTTATCTCCAGAAATGTGTACTTTAGATTGTGGAAGTGTTAACTTTGGGACTAATGAAGTTTTTGTTAATACCGAAGAAGATATCATTTATTTTGCTGAAAAAATTTATGAAAAAAAGATTTTACCAGAACTAGAATGTTTTGGGAAAATGCATGTGGATACAGTATTAAGATTATCTCAAAAAGGGATTATAAAAGATCACCTTCACTTTAGTTTTGTTTTAGGAATGGTTGGCGGAATGAGTGCCACTGAACGTGATTTCAAGTTTCTAAAAGAAAGTATTCCAAAAGATGCAACATATAGTGTTGCGGGAATTGGAAAATATGAATTTTCATTAGCTCGTCTTGCGATTCGAGATGGCGGACATGTTCGCGTTGGTCTTGAAGATAATCTCTATTTAGAAAAAGGCGTAAAAGCTAAAGGTAATAAAGAACTAGTCGAAAAAGTAGTAAAAATCGCTAAAGAATATCACCGCGAAATAGCAACAGTAGAAGAGACAAGAAAAATACTTAAAATAAAGGAATAAAAACAATGGAAAAATTATGTAAATATGGAACAAATAGAGTCATAGAACCAACTGGAGTTTTACCTCAAGCAGCAACTAAAATTGATAACACAATGAAAGTAAAAGCAAATGAATTATTAATTGATGTGATTACTTTAAATATTGATTCAGCCTCTTTTACCCAAATAAAAAAGGCTTGTCAAAATGACGTTTTAAAAATGGAAGAAATGATTTTAGAGATCGTTTCAACGCGTGGTAAAATGCAAAATCCAGTTACCGGTAGTGGGGGAATGTTAATTGGAAAAGTTAAAGAAGTGGGGCCTTTATTTCCAGATCAATCCTTAAAAAAAGGTGATAAAATTGCAACCTTAGTGTCGCTTTCTTTAACACCACTTGTTATCGATAAAATTAAGGAAATTAACTTAGATAATGATCAAGTTCATATTGAGGGAAGTGCTATTTTATTTGAAACAGGAATTTTCGCAAGAGTTCCTAATGACATGGATGAACACTTAGTGTTAGCCGCTTTAGATGTTGCTGGTGCGCCTGCTCAAGTTGATAAACTTGTCAAAGAAGGGGACACTGTTGCAATTATTGGTGCTGCTGGAAAAAGTGGGGTTTTATGTGCTTATCAAGCAATGGTAAAAGCTACTAAAACAGGAAAAGTAATTGGGGTTGTAAATGAAGAACAACAAATTACTGCCTTAAATGAATTAGGACTTTGTGATGAAGTTGTCTTAGCGGATGCTACTAATGCCATTGAAGTATATGAAAAAGTTACAAAAGTTAATCACGGTCAAGTAGACATTACAATTAATGTTGTTAATGTTCCAAATACAGAAATGAGTTGTATCTTAATTACTAAAGATAGTGGAATAGTTTATTTCTTTAGTATGGCAACGTCCTTTACAAAGGCAGCCTTAGGAGCTGAAGGAGTTGGAAGTGACGTTACAATGATTATTGGAAATGGTTATACTAAAGGCCACGCTGAGTTAACTCTTAAGTTAGTTAATAATGCTAAAAAAATTAAAGAATTATTTGAAAAGAAATATACTTAGGAGGTAAAAAGATGGCTGTAAAATTATATACTAAACATCTAGAAAGACGGAAACAGTATTTTCCTGATGCAACAGATGAACAGTGGAATGATTGGCACTGGCAAGTAAAAAATCGAATTACAAATGCAGTTGATTTAAATAAATATATTAAATTAGAAGAAGAGGAACTTAAAACAATTTCTAGTGTTTTAGGACAATTTAGAATGGCGATTACGCCATACTATTTAACTTTAATTAACCCAGATAACGTTAAGGATCCTGTAAGACTTCAAGCAGTTCCTTCAATTAATGAACTTCATTTCGGGATTCATGATTTAAAAGATCCGCTAGCAGAAGACCATGACTCAGTAGTCCCAGGCTTAACTCATCGTTACCCTGATCGGGTATTGTTTTTAATTACAGATATGTGTAGTATGTATTGTCGTCATTGTACTAGAAGAAGATTTGCAGGACAAAAAGATACTGGGTCTAAGATGGATAATGTTGATTTAGCAATTGAATACATTAGAAATCATCCAGAAGTTAACGATGTATTACTTTCTGGAGGAGATGCATTACTCGTTAGTGATGCTCGTTTAGAATATATTATTAGTGAACTTAGAAAGATTGACCATGTTGGAGTTATCCGCCTTGGAACAAGAACACCAGTAGTAATGCCACAACGGATTACAAAAGATCTTGTAGCAATGCTTAAAAAGTATCATCCAATTTGGGTAAATACCCATTTTAATCATTCTAAAGAATTAACTCCAGAAGTAAAAGTTGCCCTTGATTTAATGGCTGATGCCGGCATTCCTTTAGGAAACCAATCAGTGTTATTAAGAGGGGTAAATGATTGTGTTAATATTATGAAAAAACTTGTGAAAAGATTAATTCAACTCCGGGTGAGACCATATTATATTTACCAATGTGATTTATCACAAGGGATTGAACATTTTAGAACTCCGGTAAGTAAAGGAATTGAAATAATAGAAGGATTACGCGGCCATATATCAGGAATCGCAGTTCCGACTTTTGTAGTTGATGCCCCTGGTGGTGGTGGAAAAATCCCTGTAATGCCAAATTATTTAATTTCCCAAGCACCAGGAAAAACAATTCTGCGAAATTACGAAGGAATGATTACAACTTATTATGGTCCAAGTAGTTATGAAGATAAGTGTGAATGTGAAGATTGTGTTGCGGCAGCACAAGGAGGAGTGGTTGATCCAGAAATTTCTGACAATGTTAAATTAGATCAGTTTAATGAAATTAGAAAAGGGAAACACCATCGCTAAGTTGCTAACAGAATATTTAAAACCATATCATACAATTTCTATTATTGGGACAGCTAAAAATGCTGGAAAAACTACTGTTTTAAACCAAATAATCAAAGAGTATAAAAATACGGTAATTGCGTTATCATCAATCGGTCT
>CAYZEW010000028.1:0-13454 GCA_964477825.1 uncultured Candidatus Izemoplasmatales bacterium
TTTCAGTTGTGAAAGGTGCTATTTTAATGATTGACGGAAGTAAAGGTGTCGATATCGGGACTGAACAAGTATTAGCAGATTTAAATGAATTAAATATTCCAACAATTATTTTCATTAATAAAATGGATAAAGATAATATTAAAATTGATGAATTAGTTAAGGCATTACACGAAATGATTGGAAATAAAGCTGTTCCATTCTTATGGCCAATTGTCGAAAATAGAGATTTTAGAGGTTATGTCAACATGGTTGATATGAAAGCCAATGTTCTTGAAGATAAAAAAATTGTTGAGAAACCAATGCCTGACTATTTAACTGATACAGTTGAAGAATACCGTGAAAAAATCTTTGAAGCAGTCGCAGAAACATCAGAAGATTTATTAGATAAATATTTTGGTGGAGAAGAACTAACATATGATGAAATATGTGGTGGGCTCCGCTCTGGCGTTTTAGCAGGAGATTTAAAACCAATTGTCTTTGGTTCGTTAATTAATGATATTGGTGTTATCGATATTTTAGAAATGATTAAAAAGTTTATGCCAGCTCCTAACGAACTAAAACCAATTGTTGGTAAAGACCCAAAAACTGGGGAAACTTATGAACGAAAAACAACAGATGAAGAACCTTTTTCTGCATATGTTTTTAAAACAACAATTGACCCATTTGTTGGGACAATGAACTTAATAAAAGTTTATTCAGGTACGCTTGAAAGTGGCCAAAAAATTACTGTGACAAATACTCATGAAACATTAAAAATCGGTTCAATCTCCTTATTAAGAGGGAAAGAACAAATTGATACAGATATGATTCATGCAGGAGATATTGGGGTTATTACTAAAATCGATGAAATTTTTACCGGTTGTACAATTAGTGATCCTAAAAACCAAATCGTTTACGAAGGACCTGGATTCCCTTCACCAACGATTTATATCGCAGTTAAACCAAAAAATAAAAAAGATGAAGATAAAATCTCATCTGCTTTACATAAATTAACAATCGAAGATCCTTCTTTTGAATATAAACGTAATCGTGAAACTGCCCAACTTTTAATTGGTGGACAAGGAATGACGCATATTAAATATATTTTAGAAAAACTTAAAAATATGTTTAAAGTTGAAGTTGATCAATTAGATCAAAAAATCGTTTATCGTGAAACGATTAAGAAAAAAGTCGAAGTTGAAGGACGCCATAAAAAACAATCTGGTGGATCTGGACAATTTGGAGTAGTTAAAATTATTTTTGAACCAGTAAATCCAAATGAAATCGAATTTGAATTTGATGAAATGATTCATGGGGGATCAGTTCCAAAAGGGTATTTCCCAGCAGTAGAAAAAGGGTTAATTGAAACTTTCCAAAAAGGCCCACTTGCAGGGTTCCCAGTTATTGGGATTAAAGCAACTTTAATTGATGGGGCTTACCATGCAGTAGATTCAAATGAAATATCATTTAAATTAGCAGCTGCAGTTGCTTTTAAAAACGCAATTAAATCATGTGTTCCAACATTATTAGAACCAACAATGAAACTTGAAATTATTGTAAAAGATGATTATGTAGGTGACGTTATGGGAGATATTAACCGTCGTCGTGGGCAAGTATTAGGAATGGAACCACTTAATAGTGGAAGACAAAAAATCATTGCTGAATGTCCCGAAGCAGAAATCATGAGTTACACAATTGATTTGATGGCAATGACACAAGGAACTGGATCATTCCAACGTGAATTCGTTCGTTATGATGAAGTACCACAACATATGCTTGATGGTGTTTTAAAACAACTTCAAGAAGATAAAGAAAACGAATAATTAAATTTAACTGGATATTTCCTTCGAAATATCCAGTTTTTTCTAATACATAATTAAGAGTATTTCAGTTATTGCTTAATCATTTTACTATGATATAATTACATTGAACAGTAGAAATGTTTTGGAAAGTAGGCGCTAAAATGAAAACAATTATTTTATATGAATCTAAAATGGGATATACTAAAAAGTGCGCGGAATACTTACATCAAAAAATGGAAAATAGCGAGCTTTTTGATATTGAAAAAGCCGGCTTTGTCTTAAAAGATTATGAGCAAATAGTTATTGGTGCACCAATCTATATTGGGAAAGTAGAAGACTATACAAGAGATTTTATTAAAAGAAATAAATTTACTTTGTTAGACCGCAAGCTAAAGTTTTTCTTTACAGGGATGAACAAAAAAGAATACCATATCGCTGTACAAGACTCTTTACCTGTTGATATCTTTTATGAAGCACAAATTGTTTTCCCAGGGGGGATAATCGACTATTCTAAGTTATCTTTAAGAGATAAATATACCATTTGGCGTCGTTTAAAAATTCGTCAATCAGTTAATGATACTCACTTAGAAAATTTAGATGAACTATTAAAAGATAAAGAATAAATGACTTGCTGATTGCAAGTCATTTTCCTTTTGTGGTATAATCTTTTTAATGCCATGAAAGAGAGGAAAAATAAATGAAAAAGTTTTTAAATGAATTTAAAGTATTTATAAGCAGAGGAAATATTTTAGATTTAGCTGTAGCGGTTGTTGTTGGTGGTGCTTTTACGAAAATCATTAATAGTTTTGTAAAAGATATCTTAACTCCCCTTATTAGTATCGTATTAGGTGATGAAGGGTTTGAAAATCTAAAATATGTAATTACTCCTGCAAACGAGGTTGAAGGAATTGTTGAGAATGCGGTTTATTATGGAAGATTTATTCAAAACTCAATTGATTTTATAGTTGTTGCCTTTGTTATTTTTGTTGGGATTAAAATTATTAATAGAGTGAAAGATGAAATAGAAGATATTGTTGATGATATTGTGGATGAAGTAATTGAAACAAAAGAAGAATTATTAAAGTAATAAATTTAAAAAAACTTAGCGAAAAGAGAAACTCTACCTGCTAAGTTTTTTTAATGGTTTTTATTGTAAACGTTTTTAACCTATGCTAAGATAAATTATACACATTGTAAAATTTTTGCTAATTGAAAGGAGTGAAAGTATTGGGAACATTTTTTGATATTGTAAATTCTAGTCTGCTTTATATGCTGGTAGGGACAGTAATTGCTGTTGTTATTATTCTATCATTGTTATTTGCAAAAAAAGCATGGAAAAGAGCACTTGAACTAGGGTATACAACAGCGCAGTTAAAAACTGTGATTACATCGACAATTGTCGCAACTATCGTACCATCTATCGCTATTGTTATTGGGTTATTTGCCCTAGCACCTTTACTTGGTAATCCTTGGCCATGGTTAAGATTATCTGTAATTGGCTCAGTAACATATGAATTAATGGCAGCTGATATGGCTGCAAGTTCAATGGGGGTAGCTTTAGTTGATTTACCAACTGTTGGAATCAAAGCTTTTGTTAATATTATGTTTGTTATGACAGTCGGAATTTCAGCTGGACTTCTAGTCTTATTATTCTTTGGTGAAAAAATCCAAAAAGGGATTGGATCAATGGGAAAAAATAAACAATCATTTGGAATCGTTGCTTTAGAATGTTTCATGATTGGGTTACTTGTAACATTTATGCCGGCTATTCTAACTGGAGGGGTTGTTACAACGTTAACATTATTTACTAGTGCAACTATCACAATATCAATGGGGCTTATTGTTCAAAAGTACAAAATTTATTGGTTAAAGGACTTCATTTTAGCGTTTGCTTTATTTGGAGGAATGGCATCAAGTGTACTATGGACAGGGCTTTTTGGTTAGAGGGGGTATAAGATGAAAACAAGAGAAGAATTCGCAAAAGAAATGAGCAACTTAGGAAGAATCGGAATTTTAATTGTTCTTTCAATGTTATTTGCTGTACCTACCATTTTCGGACTTTATTTAGATGCATTACCAACTTTTGGAGAATTTATGAAAGCAGCATCAGGCATACTGGTATTATTTGTACCACTAGCAATTAGTGAAGTATTCATTTATGCACCAATTTTAGGAAGTGCTTCATATATCACTTTTATTACGGGAAATATTATGAATTTAAAAATCCCAATTGCTAAAAACGCACAAGAATTAATGGACACTACTAATGGGAGTGAGCAATCGGATATTATTACTACATTAGCCATTAGTGTTTCAGCAATTGTTACCATTACAATGCTTTCTTTAGGGGTCTTATTATTAGTTCCCTTAAAACCAATTATGACAAGTGCTACTGTTATGACAGCATCTGCCTACGTTTTACCAGCTTTATTTGGAGCTTTAACTGTTGGCTTGTTAAAAAGCACAGGAGAAATTAGAGTTAAAGGAAAAATAAAAGCAGGAGTTATTCCATTTATATTATTATTCTTAGTTAACATTTTTGTGTTTAACACATATGATTACTCAGGAATGTTGTTAATTATTATGATTCCACTAACAATCTTTTTTGCTTGGATCTTATTTAAGAAAAAACAAATTACAATTGAAGTTGTAGAAAAAAAGGAGAGTTAAAAAATGAAACTAATGCAAGAAGCAATTGCGCTAGCCCCTGAGATTACTAAAAACCGTCGTTATTTACATCAACATGCGGAAGTTCATAACGAATTACCAGTTACTCAAAAATATGTTAAAGAACAACTTATAGCAATGGGACTTGAACCTGTTTCAATCTCAAAATCAAGTTTAGTAGTAACTATTTCAGGATCAAAAGAAGGAAAAACTTTCTTATTAAGAGCTGATATGGATGCCTTACCAATGCAAGAGTTAGTGGAGTCACCCTTTAAATCAGTAACTGAAAATATGCATGCATGTGGGCATGATCTTCATACTTCAATGTTGCTTGGAGCAGCTAAAATTTTATTAGCACATCAAGATGAAATTGAAGGAACTGTTAAATTAATCTTCCAACCTGCCGAAGAAACACTTAGTGGGGCAAAAGAAATGATTGAAGGTGGAGTATTAGAAAACCCTCATGTTGATGCAGCTATGATGATTCATGTCTTTGCTGGAATTCCTGCACCTACTGGGTTAGTATTTTATTTATTACCAGGAGCATCAAGTGCTTCAAGTGATTGGTTTGATATTACGATTAACGGAAAAGGAGGCCATGGGGCTGTGCCAAACATGGCAATTGATCCATTAGTTGCAATGAGTCATATTCATTTAGCCCTTGGAGAAATCAATTCAAGAGAAGTTGATCCAGATAAATTTTTAGTAATTACTCCCGGCATTTTAAAAGGGGGAACTGCTGGAAATGTTATTCCCGACACTGCCTTTATGCAAGGAACAATTAGAACATTTGATAATGATGTTAGAGAAATGGCTAAAAAACGTGTTAAAGAAATTGCAGAAGGCATTGCTCAAAGTTACCGTTGTACAGCTGAAGTAAAATATTACCGTGGATGTCCAAGTTTAATGAATGACTTAGATGTCAGAAATAGTGTAGTTAAATATACTAAAGAGTTACTAGGTGAACAAGCGGTAATTGATTCATCAACTATTCCAGGTGGCGGTGGCGGAAGAATGGCTGGTAGTGAAGACTTTGCCTTCATTACCGAAAAAGTTCCTTCAACAATGTTAGGGCTTGCAGCTAATAAAGTTCATGAAGATGGGAATAGTTACGGACAACATCATCCAAAAGTGCAATTTGATGAAAAAGCTTTACCAGTTGGCGCAGCAATTTACGCAAATGCAGCAATTTCATGGTTAAAAGAACATAAATAAAGTGATGGAAAAAGAACTTGCTAGTCCAACTAAAAAAAAGACAAGTTTAAAAATTATAAAAGTAACGAAAACCCTTTTTGAAAAACAAGGAATTGAGGCAACAACTATTTCTCAAATTGCTGCGAAATGTGAAATTACAAGAAGAACTGTTTATGATCATTTTATAAATAAAGATGAGATAGTATATGCGATTTTAAAAGAATACTTTGAAGAATTATATGACATCGATTTTACAAAAATAACAAGTAAAAATAAAATTATTAGATTAAAACAATTATTACATTTAATCTTAGATCGTTATTTAGATAATCCAGTAATTATGAAATTCATAATTAATTATTACCAATTAAACCCTTCGAAATTATCAATTGAAGATGAGATTTTTACAAAAATAAGAGGATTATCAGCATTACTTGATTTCATTACACCTTATAAAAATGAACGAAAAATTCCGATTGAAACAATCGAAATAGTATTTCATTTTATCCTAGGTATTGGGATGAGATTTGCTTTAAGATCAAATTCTTTCTTAGGGTTTTATACTGATATTTCTAAAGAAGCATTGCATCGCTCTTTAGATAAATTAATGCTTAGTTTTAATGATTAAAGATTAAAGGATTTACCTTTTGGGTAAGTCCTTTTTTTATGAAAAAAAAGATAAGACACTCCCCTTGACAAAGAAAAGGGAATACTGTATAGTTATGTAAGTTACCACTAACATACATAAGGAGGAATTACATGTTCGACAAAATAATTAAATTAATTACTAAATACCCAATGAAAATGGTGTTTTTTGGAATTATTCTTTTCTTTGTTCTAGTAGTAGGAGTTACTAAAGTAGAACTAAAGACAGGGAATGATACCTTGATCCAAACTGATACTACTGAATATATTGACAATTTTAATTATCAATCTGAATTTGGTAGTGATCCAATTATCATCTTATATAAAGGGGATGGATACGAAAATTTATTTACAGTAGAAAATATGACTTATATGAGTGAATTAGCTGATGAGCTTTCATACTATGATGAAATTTTCACGATTAATAGTCCAGTTTCTTTAGTAAAAGAATTTTCAGAAAAATCAGCAGAACAATATGAAGAAGCATTATTACAACTATCTAGCGGATTAGAAGATGTTTCAGTAAATTTACAAACAATGAGTACTTTGCTTGCATCTAACGCTAATACTGAGGACATCGATGCAACGTTAGCTCAACTTACAACCGCAATTGATACGATGATTACAGGTCAACAAAATTTAGGCATAGGGGTAACTAACTTAGTATCATCTTACGCAACATTCAGCACTCAAATTTTAACGGTTACTGATAGCATTACAACCGTGATTAATGATTTAAGTACAGACCCGTTATTAAACGATGAAGTAACAACGTTAACAACGGCGAATAATCAACTAATTGCGATGGCTAATCAAATGGCAACAATTAGTACTGATTCACAAGCATTACCAGCAGTTACTGCTAATACAATTATTGGGTTGCAAAATATTATTACCGGGTTAAATGGGATGATTGATGATCAAACTTTAATGACCGCTCAGATTTTAACGTTATCTAATAATTTATCTACAATCGCAACTAATTTACATTTAATGAGTGTAAACTTATTAATGATTCATGATAATTTTAATGTTTTAATAGCAGCAATGCCGCAAGAACAAGCAACTTTAGAGATGATGATTTATGATGAAACAGGTGAAATTAGAAGGATGTTTGAAACTTTTACTATTGATGAAGAATATATGATGCTTTTAGTAGTCTTAGATGGCGAAGTAAGTGATGAAGTAAAAGGAAATATTATTGATACAATTAAAACTTCATTAGCAGACCAAGGCTTAACTGATTCAACATTAGTATCTGGAAAACCAGTTTTAGATATGTCAATTAAAACTGCGATGATGGATAGTATGCAAATAATGATGGGGTTATCTGCTTTAATTATGATTAGTGTATTATTAATTGTTTTTAGAGTAAAATGGAGTTTATTACCCCTTGGAATCATTTTAGTCGCAGTTGTGATGACAATTGGAATCATGGGATGGCTAGGAATCGGGTTAACCCTAGTGTCAATGGCCGTCTTTCCAGTTTTAATTGGATTAGGAATAGATTATGCTATTCAGTTCCAAAGTCGGTACACCGAAGAATTAGCAGGAGGGATTGACAATGAATAATCAAAATAATTCAAAAGATGCAGTTAAAAGAACAGTAAAGAAATTAGCACCAGCCATTTTAACAGCTTTAATCGCAACAGTTTTAGGGTTGCTTAGTTTATATACTTCTCCAGTACCAATGATTCAAGATTTTGGGAAGATGCTTTCAATTGGAATGGTAGTTAGTTTTGTTGTTGCGTTATTAGTTTTATTACCAATTTTATTTGTGCGTGATAACTTCTTTCAATTAGAAGATAAGAAAAAGCGAAACACAAAAGTAAGTAGATTTGAAAAAGGAATGAAAAAGATTACTAGAAGCGTCTTAAAATTAAAATATATAATTTTGCTTTTAGCAATTACTTCTGCAGCAGCAGGAGTGTATTATGACCAAAAAGTAGGAGTAGAAACAGATATTGAAACTTTTATGCCTCAAGATACGCAAGAATTACTCGATATCCAAGAATTAAGAGAGATTATCGGATCAACAGAACAACTATCAATCGTTTATAATAGTTATGATATTTATTCAGATGTAAATTTAAACTGGATTGTTGAGATGACAAATAATCTCCAGTCAGAGTTTCCTGATGATATTATTGAAGTTAAATCAATTAGTAGTGTCTTAAGTCAATTAACTACTGAAGAATTAACTAAAGAATTAGTGGATAGTTTAACTGAAGATTTACCACAAGACCAATTAAAAATGTTAGTTAATGAAGATAGAACAAAAGGGGTTATTATTGTTTCTATAAAAGATTTAGAATCAGATGAATTAGAAGCCTTTATTGCGAATTTAAGAACGTATTTAGATAACTCAATAACTGATATGGATGTAACAGTAACAGGCCAAGCTGTAATTGATGTTGAAATGATTACCGCTTTAACAACTGGAAGATATACAATTACGCTTGTCGGGATGATTTTAGTATTTGTAGGGTTATTATTTATCTATCGTAATCCATTAAAAGCAATTATCCCGTTAATTCCGATTAGTTTGATTGTTGGTTGGAGTGGAGCAGTAATGTATTTATATGATTTAAAATATACGCCATTAACGGCAACGCTTGGCGCAATGATAATTGGGATAGGAACCGAGTTCACCATTTTAATAATGGAACGCTACTTTGAAGAAAAAGAAAAAGGGGTTAGTAATAATGAGGCAATTATTACTACATTAGGAAAAATGGGAAAACCAATTACTGCCTCAGCCTTAACAACAATTGGGGGCTTTAGTGCCTTAGTTATTTCTGATTTTGAAATTTTAAGTAATTTTGGTATAATGACATTAGTAAACATTTCCCTTGCATTGTTTAGTACGATTTTTGTAATGCCAGCAGTTTTATCTATTCAAGGTGGAATTGTTAATTTATTTACAAAAAATAAGGTAAGTGGTTAACCAAAACTGAGGTGGTTAAATGAGAGATAAAACAGACCAAATTATTAAAGCTAGTATTAGTGTTTTTGTTGATAAAGGCTATCTTGCCGCAACAACAAAAGAAATTGCTTTAAAAGCAAATGTAGCAGAAGTAACTTTATATCGTAAATTTTCAACAAAACAAAATCTTTTTGAAGCTAGTGTTAAAAGTATTACTGAAAATCGCTTTAGTTCTGTTTTAAAATTCCAAGGTGGAATTAGGATGTTCGATTTCTTTAAAGAACTTCTCAATAACCGCTTATTAGTAGTTTCTAAAAATATTAAAGTAGTGAGAATGTTGATTTCTGAAAGCTTAGCTGGAAACTTACCAAAAGAACTTCGCTTTACGCAAGTAATTTTTAACAACGTAAGTTTATCAGTAAAAAAATATTTTGAAGTAAATAAGATTAATCTTGATTATGAAGCTTATGCGAAAGTAGTTGGGGGAATATTACTTGGATATGCAATTTTACCAAATGAGAAATTGTATTATCGGATGAACCATGAACAACAGGAAGAATATTTAAATAAATACTTAGAAATTATCATTAAATAATTAGCTAAAAGCTAGGATGAAGACCCGTTATCTCGGGAGAATTTCCTAGCTTTTTTTAGATATATAAAGACTTTTTATAAAATATAAAATATAATATAAATAAATAATTTAAATAAATTGAAATTAGAAGGTAGAAAGAGTTGGTAAAATGAAAATATATCAAGGATTTATTTTTATAATTATGGTTTTCTTTTTAACTTCTTGTGATGTAAATAAAGAATCATACGAACCCTTTTTTTGGGGAGATGATGAAATCACAGTAGAAGTTCATTCAAACGACCTTGATTTACTAAATATCCTTACTTTACATGACGCTGAAGACGGCGACATTATTATTACTAGTTCAATGGTTGATGGCGTTGTTTTACTTGATGTGGTTGGGACATATATTGTAACGTATAGTTTTACTGACAGTGATGGCAATCTAACTACTTTTAACTTAACGGTTAATGTAGTTGATACGACGCTCCCAACTTTAGAATTAATTGGGGATGAAACAGTTTATCTTTTACAAGGTGAGGAATATGAAGAACTGGGGGTTAAGATAATTGATAATTGTGAAATTACTACAAGCGTGGTAACTAGTGGAGATGTTGTTGACTCTACGAATGTGGGAACATACCAAATCAATTATGATTATCGTGATCCATCTAACAATGAAGCTCAAACGATTACTAGAACAGTTATTGTTTATTCAAATGAAGGATTTGATTTTTTAGTGGGCGATGAAGTTCATCTGGCTGGCTTTTATACTAACAGTCCAGAGGGGAGTTATTTACTTGCGAATTTTGGCTTTTATTTAGTAAAGGCAGTTAGTTTAAACGGAGAATATCCGATTGGTCTAGCAAAACTAGGCTCAGATAAAATTACGATGTGGACTAAAGCTGAATATTTAATTAACCGAAGTAGTTTTATCGCAGGAGAAAAAGTTGCTTTAGCAGTTCCTTTGCTTCATCAGTTTGACTATTCAGGCAACCTAAATGGTAGTACGTTATCAATTAGTGGTTATGGCTGTGCTTTAACAGCTTTGACAATGGTGGTAAACTATCTTAATGATACGACGTATACTCCTGAAGAAACAAATCCTGATTTAGTTGATGGTGGACTGGTTTATTGGGTAAATACTGAAACAGAAAAATATGGGGATATTACCCCAGTGTATTATCCCTCTTATGAACAATACCGGACAGCAGTACCATTTAGTAATGAATTATCGTTTTTGTTATTTCAAATGCATTTAAAAGAAAAACTTGATGAAGGAATTCCCCCAATTATTAAAATTAAAGGCAGTACAACCCACTATGTTGTTGTTACTGGCTATGAATATAACGCGGCCGGTGAAATTGCTTTTAAAATTAATGACCCAGGAAGTAGTTACCGTTTTTACTTAACTGATTTACTGGGAAGATATCAATATTTTTATGAAGGATTTATTTATTATACTGAATAAAACGGGGTGATTTTCATGCTGTATCGGAAAACATATTTAGAAGTTAATTTAGATTTATTTCATCAAAACGTAAAAGCTATTTTAGAAACAGCTTTTACCGATTTTTGTTTTGTTTTAAAGGCAAATGCCTATGGCCATGGCATGGTGGTTGTTGCGCGTGAATTAAATCAATATCCAGCGATTAAAATCATCGCAGTTGCGACTTTAAATGAAGCTTTAAAAATTAAAAAAATTACGAATAAAAAGATTTTAATTTTAGGAGTATTAAGTGATGATTTACTCGCAATCGCCCTTAAAAATAATTTTCTTTTAACCGTGTTTAGTTTAAAGCAGGCTAAAAAAATTAATCACCTTGGAAAAGCGACTATTTTTATTAAGGTAGATACCGGTTTTCACCGTTTAGGAAAAACACCGAATTCTGCTTTTATTGAAGAAATAAAAAGGATTGATAGTCTACCAAATATTGATATTTTAGGAGTCTATTCACATTTAAGATTAGTTGCTTCTAAAACTGATGCTTTACAATCCCAATTATTTACTGATTTTTGTAATCAATTAAAAACAAAGGGAATAAATTTTAAATATAATAGTTTGTTAGACAGTATCGCCTTAACGAGATATCCAACTTTTCCTTCTTCTTTACCAAGGATTGGGTCACTAATGTTTGGGCTAACGGCAGTTAAAGAAAAAAATAAAATCAGAGTTCAGCCAATCCAAACTTTAAAAACAACGGTGACAAACATTATTAACCTTTCAGATGGAAACTTTGGCTATAGTTCTAAAACATATCCCAATATTAAAACAATCGCGACTTTAGAAATTGGCTATGCGGACGGACTACCACGAAATATTGGGGACAAATCGTATGTAGTAATCAATAATCACCACTGTGATATTATTGGCCTTTTATCAATGGATCAGTTATCAATTGATATTACTAATCAAAATGTTTTAATTGGCGATAGCGCGATTATCTTTGGGGGTAAAGGCATAACTTTAGAAGCATTAAGTAACCGGTTAAAAACAAATAAAAATGAGCTAATTTCTAAAATTAGTGTTCGAGTTCCTAAAGTATATTTAAAAGAAAATAAAGTAAAATATATTTTAGATGAAACGGTAGGTGAGTTAGATGAATATTGAAAAAGCCATTCAAGCAATTGAAGAAGAAGTAATTGAATACCGAAGACATTTTCATATGGATCCAGAACTTAGCAAAAAAGAATACCATACCCAAAAGAAAATTATGGAAATCTTGGATGCTTATCAAATTGAATATGTTAAAGCTGCGGAAACTGGGGTTGTCGGTATTATTGGAAAAGGAAATGTCGGCAAAGTTGTTGCTTTAAGAGCGGACATTGATGCTTTACCAATTTTGGAAAAAACGCAGCTTTCTTATAAATCTAAAAATGAAGGAGTCATGCATGCTTGTGGACATGACGCTCATACCGCAATTTTACTTGGGACAGCAATCATCTTAAAGAAAATGGAAAACTCTTTAAAAGGAACGGTTAAATTATTTTTTCAGCCAGATGAAGAAGTTAGTGCAGGTGCAAAACGGATTGTTGAAGAAGGTCATTTAACTAATCCTAAAGTTGATTATGTTTTAGGCTTACACGTGATGCCTTATTTAAAAGTTGGCGAAATTGAAATAAAACATGGAAAATTAAACGCAACAACTGGGGGAGTAACTTTAAAAGTTTATGGGAAAGCCTCGCACGCTGCTTATCCTAATACAGGAGTTGATGCAATTGTCGTTAGCGCTAGTATAATTACCGCTTTACAAGCAGTAATTAGCCGTAACATTTCTCCCCTTAATCAAGTTGTTTTAACTTTTGGAACAATTAACGGTGGAGTAAAAGCGAATGTCATTAGTGATTTTGTTGAGTTAAAAGGAACTCTAAGAACTACGGATGATAAAACAAGAACATTTATGAAACAAAGAATTACAGAAGTTGCTTCATCAATTGCTGCGGGATTTAACGCTAAAGTAGAAGTCCTTTTTAAAGAAGGATACCCGGCGTTAATAAATGATCCTTTTGTTACTAATAAAATTATTGAAACTGCTTCAAAGGTTATTGGTAAAGATAAAGTCTTAATAAAAGAATTTCCATCAATGGGCGGAGAAGACTTTGGTTATTATCAAAAAGATACTCAAGAGTTTCTTAGTAGAGATTTAACTTTTATTGCCTATAATGT
>CAYZEW010000028.1:13464-15876 GCA_964477825.1 uncultured Candidatus Izemoplasmatales bacterium
AGCTTTCTTTCATTTAGGGACTGGGAGTAAAGATCTAGGACCATATTCATCAACCCATACAAATACTTTTAATATTGATGAAAGAGCATTATCCCTTGGAGTAAATTTGCAAGTTCATAATGTTTTAGCATTATTAGATACATAATTAAGAGGAGAGAAAAATGCGTAAACTAGATATTCGAAATAATGTTCTTTATTTTGCTGGACAAAATACGGTTAAACTTGCTGAAAAATTTAAAACCCCGCTTTATGTATATAGTGAATTAATGATTCAAGATAAAATAACTAATTTAAAAACAAATTTTTTAGATAAATATAAAAACGTTGAAGCGTACTATGCTTCTAAAGCCTTTTTAAACTTAGCAATGGGAAGAATTATTAAAAAAAGTAATTTAGGAATTGATGTTGCGAGTATGGGAGAATTATATATTGCTTTAAAAGCAGGAATCGCTCCAAATAAAATTATGTTTCATGGTAATAACAAATCATTAGAAGAAATTGCATATGCTTTGAAAAATGATGTTTTACAATTTGTTGTAGATAATTATTATGAATTAGTAAATTTAGATAACCTTGCTAAAAAACTAAATAAAGAAGTAACGGTTTTAATCCGAATTTCTCCAATGCTTAAAACAATTGAGACGCATGATTTTATTTCTACTGGCCAAACTGATTCTAAATTTGGAATTACTTTAGAAGAAACAAATATTAAAAAAGTTTTTACTTTTGGCTTAAAAAGTAAAAACTTAAAAATCGTTGGTCTCCATTTTCATGTTGGGTCACAACTCCATACTAATAAAAATATGTTAGAAGCAGTTGATGTTACTTTTTCTTTAATTAAAGAGTTAAAAGATAATTATAATTTCACATGTCAAAAACTAGATGTTGGTGGTGGCTTTGGGATTCGTTATACTAACGATGATAAGGTTAAACCACTAGCTTATTTTACTGATGCGATTTATGAAGCAGTTAAAACAAATGTTGGTAAATACAATTTATCATTTCCGACTTTAATTATTGAACCAGGAAGATATATTGTTGGGGAAGCCGCCATTACTTTATATACAGTCGGGGCGGTAAAAAAGATTCCTAATGTGAGAAATTATGCTGCTATTGATGGGGGGATGACGGATAATTTAAGAGTTGCTTTATACCAAGCAAAGTATGATGTTTTACTGGCTAATAAAGCAAATAATCAAAAAACAGTTGTTTATACAATTGTTGGGAAAGCATGTGAATCAACTGATAAACTGTTTAAAGATGTTAAATTACCAGAAATTAATCCTCGTGATATTTTAGTAGTTTTTTCGACTGGCGCATATGAAAATTCACTAGCTAATAATTTTAATAAGATGTTAAAACCAGCCACTGTTTTAATTAAAGACGAAGTAGTTTCGCTAATTCAAAAAAGGGAGAGTTTAGCCGATTTAATTAAGAATGATTTATAAATCACTTTTAGTTTTCAAATTAATTCATTTTTTTGGTTATTTAGAAGTCCTATAAACAGCCAAAGATAAACGAGATATAAATGTTAGAACTAATCGGATATTTAGAACTTTTAGAATACTTATATTCTTGACAATTACTTAACTAATAAGGTAAGATTAAATAGATAAAAGATATACTATATTAATTATTAAAGAGGAGTTTATATGAAAAAAATTAGTTTGTTATTACTAGTATTACTTTCAACCTTGATTTTAACTGGTTGTAAAGAAACTGATGATGTTGTTGAAAAGAAAATGTATACAGTAACATTTGATACTGCTGGCGGAAGTACAATTACAGCCGTTGAAGTTGAAGAAGGAACAGTAGTAGTAATCCCATCAGCTCCAACAAAAGATGGATATACCTTTATGTATTGGTATACAACTGATGATACTACTGAATATGACTTTACTACAGTAGTAAATGCAGATATAACCTTGCATGCTTATTGGCAAGAAATCGTCGTTGGGGTAACTGATGAAGATCGGATTTTAGAAGATATTACCCAATACGAATCAGAAATGTTTATTAATGAGAACTTAATTTATATGCCTAGAAAAGGGAAAGTAAACCGCAGTTCGATGAGATATAGTGTCGATTCTCAATACATTTCTAAAGAGGGAGTTATTTTACCAATTCCTCTAGATGAAACAGTAACAGAAGGAAAACTTACAGTTACCTTTACTTTAAATGATACTGTTGTTGAAAAAACATACGATATTCCATTAAATTATATTGAAGATGTAGTAATTGATCATTTTGTTAGTTTACCATTTGAAAACTTAACTACTGAATATGATGTAGAAGATGGTAATGTTAACATGTATTATGAAGAAAATGGCGCAGTACCATATATTAAAGTTGTTGATTTCTTTACCTTGTTAGAAGGATTTATTGATCCTGAGGTAGACTTTACAATTGAAA
>CAYZEW010000029.1:0-15283 GCA_964477825.1 uncultured Candidatus Izemoplasmatales bacterium
GAACAGAGTTACAGTCTGTCGCGTTTAGCCTCTTCGCTACCCCTCCAAACACGCAGATTTTATTTTATACTACTTGAATATAAAAATCAAGTTATTTTTTTTCAGGATATTTTATTGCATTTTTTACTAATTTTTCTCTAATTATTTTTTCAATATCAAAGCCTTGATCATATGCAAATGCAATAGAATAAATAAGTACATCTGCAATCTCTTCTTTAATATTTTCTAAATCGGCAAATTCTTCTCCCCACTGATAATTTTCTAATAATTCGGCAGCTTCAATAATTATTGATTTAGCCAAATTTCCCGGTTTATCGTTGTTTTGCCATCCACGCTTATTTCTAAAGTCAATTACTTCATCAATTATTTTTTTCATACACACACACCTCTTTTTTTATTGTATCACATATAGAACTTCTTTATATTATATTTATTTAAATAAATATGGAATAAACTATATAGTTTTATGATATTTCAGTGATAAATTTTCTTTTATATGTATGGTTTCCTTATCAAGTCGTTAAAATAGTTTCTTAACGCTGTTTTCATTGCTTTATAAGAAGACGGTTATCCTTATTTCTATTAAAGCCTCTAAGAGCATATTTGAGTGCTTTAAATTAGTAAACTTATAAAGTTAATCATCTCACTTAACTCTCTAAATTAATTTATCTTTTCTCTCCCTTTGTACAAAAAAATAATTAATCATCTAGACTAATTACTTTTTTTATTTTTTTGTTTAATGTAGGACGATCAATCATAACAGTTCTATTACACCCTAAGCATTTTAACTTAACATCCGCCCCAGTTCTAGTTACTTCCCATTTATTTTCTCCACAAGGGTGGCCTTTTTTTAAAACCAAAATGTCACCAATTTTAATTTTTGTCATTGTAAATAACCAATTGAGGGAAGGGAATTTCAATATTGTTATCATTAAAATACACAACTAAATCTCTCCTCAAATCTCGTTCTACTTGATAGTGTTGTAATGTATTAGTTTTAGCTATTAGTCTCATATTGATGCTTGAATCCGCCAACTCTGTAACTCCTAAAAATGACGGTTCTTCAATTATTTGATCATATTTCGTGAACATTTTTTTTGTAAATTTATTCATTAAATCCTGTAATTGTAATAAATCAGTATCATATGCTACTCCAAATTCAACGATAGCTATACTCTTAGATTTAGAAAAATTAACAACATTTTTAATATCGCCATTGTTAATAATCTTAATTTCACCTTTCCAATTCATGATTCTAGTCGTACGCAATCCTAAAGAAAGCACACTTCCTTTAAAGCCATCTATCTCAATTACATCATCAACATTAAATGATTCTTCAAAAATAATAAAAAAACCACTTATAAAATCTTTAACAATTTCCTGTGCACCAAAACCAAAAGCAAGTCCAATTACTCCTGCACTTGCGATAAACGGAGTAACATCAACATTCAGTTCTCCTAAAATTATCATTGAAATAATAAACCAAATAAAATATTTACTTATATTTGAAGAAAGTTTTCCTATTGTTATTGCTCTAGCACTCTTTTTCTTTAATTTTAATACTTTAACCAATAATTGTCTTACTAAATATTGTAATACTATCCCAATAAAAATCCAAACAATTATTGATAGAGATATTACAATCACATTAGCAACCATACTAGGGATATTAATATCAATTAACAAATCATATAATCCATCTTTTATTCCAGTCATATATTACTCCTCTTTAGTTATAAGTTTAATTATTCTATCTAATTCTTCTGAACTAGAAAAAGTAAACGCAATATTGTTCTTTCTAAATCGATAATTAATTTTAGAATCTATTACTTTTTTAAGTTTTTCCTCTGCTTTTTCTAACTCACTATTAGAAATTACTGAATTATCTTTTTTTCTTGATAAATTTCTAATAACTCCTTCAATATTTCTTACTGTTAAGTGCTCTTTAATTATTCTGTCACGTAATTTAACAATTAAATCATTATCCTTTAACTTACTTAATGCTCTCGCGTGTCCCATTGAAATTCTTCCTGAATTAACATCATCTATTACGGTAACAGGTAAATTCAATAATCCTATTATATTAGTTACATATACTCTACTTTTTCCAATTTTTTTACCTAATTCTTCATGTGTATATTTTAAATTGAAGACTGCTTTTTGAAAAGCGATTGCTTCTTCCATCGGTGTTAAGTCTTCTCTTTGAAGATTTTCTAATATCGCTAATTCTGAAAGGTATTTAGAATTATAATCTCTAACAATAGCTGGCACCTTTTGAAGACCTGCTTTTTGCGCTGCTTTAACTCTTCTTTCTCCCGCAACTAAAGTAAAACCATTTCCTGATGGCTTAACAATTATCGGTTGAAAAATCCCGTGTTCTTTAATTGAAGCAGCTAATTCATTTAATTTTTTTTTATCAAAATATGTTCTAGGTTGCTCAGGGTTTGATTTAATTAAATTAATATCAAGTTCTATTACTTCCTCATTTTCATTAAAATCAATTTTGTTTTCTGCCATTAGGTCACTAAAGTTTCTTCCAAGTCTTGTCTTATTCACTAATCTCAACCATTTCTCTAGCTAAATTTTGATAGCTTAATGACCCTTTTGATCTTGGCGAAAACTCAGTAACAGGCAAGCCATAGCTTGGAGCGGCAGAACATTTAACATTTCTTGGGATAATTGTTTTAAATACTTTTTCTTTGAAATATGTTTTTACTTCATTAATAACTTCGTATCCAATATTACTTCTTGTATCCAACATTGTAAGTAAAACTCCTTCAATCGTTAAAGTCTTACGATTATGCTTTTGTTTTTTTTGAATCATTCGAATTGTATTTAGAAGTTGAGTAAGTCCATCCAATGCTAAAAATTCACATTGCACAGGAATTAATACACTATCCGAAGCAGTTAAGGCATTAATTGTAACAATCCCTAAAGAGGGTGGACAATCAATCAAAATGAAATCATATTCATCTCTAATGTTTTCTAATGCGTTAGATAAGATAAAATCTTTGTTATCATGAGAGATTAAATTACGTTCAATATTTCCTAACTCATAACGAGCAGGAATAATATCTACATTAACACTTTCTACTCTTTTTATAACGTCTTTAATATCGGCAGCCTCATTAAAAATATCTGCTACTGTATATGTTAAATTTGCTCTGTTAATTCCCATGTAGGTAGTTGCGTTTGCTTGATAATCTACATCAACTAATAACACTTTCTTACCTAAGTAAGAAAGTGAACTTGCAAGATTTACACTAGTAGTAGTTTTTCCAACTCCACCTTTTTGATTACTTATTGATAATATTTTCCCCATAATTAGTACCTCTCAACCAGCTTAATATTTCAAATAAATGCATTTATATTTTATCACAGTTACATCTTTATTTATATAGTATAATAGTAAAAGTTATCCACAAAAATTGTGGATAACTTCATTATAAATACTTCTCGAAAAGCTCTTGGTTATCTAAATAAAAATTAACTTGTTCAAAAGAAATAAACTCTCTAAATTCCTTAGAAACAAATAATTCTGTAATCTCATTATGTGTTAAAACCCGCTCAATTTTACCCCATTTATCATATTGAGTTACCTCTGTTTTTAAGTATTTATACAAAATAGCAAGTGATAATAGCTTATTAATTTTATTTGGGAATAATTTTTCTAAACTATATTCATATCTTTTTTCATCATATTCGCTATCACCTTTAAATAAAGTTGAAAAATTAAATAAAATAGATATTAATTCACTTCTTTCATTCATTAAATATTTTTTAAATTCTCTAGCATATTTCCGGGTAACTGTCGGAACTTTTTTATCATTTATAATCTCGTCAATATTTTGATCATGTAAAAAGAAATAGAACTCTACAAACTCAGCAATATTATCTCCTGATTCTTCAAAAAATTCGTTAATAAATATCGATATCTCACTTACTGTTTGCTGAAAATTATTATCTTTATAGAGCAGTTCTTCATTATTTTCTTCCGTTATTTCTTTAAGATATTCTAAACTAAAATCTTGATACTTTTCTAAGACTTTATTCATTCTTACCCATTCGTTATTCATCTTTTCATAGATATTGTCTGAAATAATAAATTGGACTAAAAATGTAATGTAAAAGCCAATAAGAATTACTTGATATGTTAATGAGGAAATAGCTACTCCTGGCGAGTTTATTCCTACTATAGAACCACCATTTTGCATGATGTAAATAACTCCAACAACTGTAACAGCACCTCCATATAAAAGATATGTTATTATATCTTGATAAAAGATAATTACTGTCAGAGTAACAAAAAATAATATGTAGCCGTAAAAATGGCTAGAACTATATACATAATGGAGTGTTAGCCCTATTATTGTAAAAATACTAAAATGCATTGCCCAACGGTTCAAATTAAAAACTGTGAATAACAATGTAAGGATAAGTGAAGTTATGAATAAAGCTGGTATAAGAATATTAACATTTAAAATTAATTTGTTAAAATTTGATAATGGTATTGTCAAAAAAACAAAGATAAATAAGAAAATAGTTACAATAGCAACTTTTAATCTTAATACTTCATTAAAAGTTAAAAACTCACTATTAAGAACTCGATTTATTATAGCTTTCATACTATTTCACCTCTTTCATATGGTCTTTTACAATAGTATCGAAAACATCATTATTTTCTAAATATATATTGATTATTTCACGATCAATACGGTAAAAATATTCTGAGTTTAATAAAATATCTTTTACCTTTTCTTCTTCTAGTTTTTCTAAATACGGTTTATCTAATTTAAGTAATGTATAAAACAATACAAAAGAGATTATTTTAACATATCGATTATCGCCAAAATGCTTAAATGATTTAAACTGTGACTCTGAAAATATTTCTTTTCTTGAAACTTCAATCCCATACGATTTACTGGCTTTAATCCCAATCATAGCCATTTTTTTATGTACGTCTAATTCCATATATTTAATTTCGTTTATTTCATCTAATGTATATTCTGGATATTTAGCTAAAATCTCAGAAATATCCATCTCTTTTAAATCTTTTAACAACTCTATTTTTCTTTCAAAAACATTTTCTATTCCTATTTTTTTAGAAAGATGTTTTGAGAATTCTTTAAACGATTCATAATATTCTTTGGTATTTAATGTTTTATTTGTTTTTATTTTTTCAATTTCTAATAATAGTTCCATATTTCGGACTTCTGATTCTTTTATTTGTGCTAACTGATTATAAAAGAATGTTTTTCTTTTTATTAAAATATATGAAGATAATGAAAGTAACGTTACGAAAATGATCAAAAATACTAAGATAAAGAACGTTTGTGATTCATTACTCCCAACAATTTCAAAAATAGTTGGAAATCTTAATATTAATAATATTCCAGATATAAACAACGATGAGTTACTCAAAATCATTGCCTTATAGTCTTGGTAAATTGATGTGATTGCATATGTTAAAAACAAAATAGTAAAAATACTAGGAGTAGGGAATCTTAAAATTAAACTATCGGAAATTATATAAAGTCCCATTATACTAATATACATTGCAATCTTTAAATTGTTATAATGATCATTATCATACGAATAAAATGCTAAATTTATAGTTAAGAGAACTACAAACATAATCATTGTAGAAATAATAATATCAACATCAATATTCATTTGTAATAAGAAATATAACAATAACCCTGCCAAAACAAAGACAAACAAATTAAAAATAATTGTCTTTTTTTTCAAATGAGCTAGTTCTAATGACTCTTTATAAATTTCTAATTGTGGAAATTGATACTTATCAATATCTTGTCTCATATTCTCACCTCTACAAAGGTTTATTTTTTATTCTACCATAGTTTCTAGGATATTGTTTCTCCGTCTTTTCAATCTTGCTAATAATTACTAATGCTCTTTTTTGATTAACAACTTCATATTCTACAGAAGTAAGTAATTTACCTCCTAAAACTCTTATAGCATTTTTACTATTTTCATATTCTTCTTTATATTTCGGGCCTTTTAAAGCAATAAAAACTCCTCCAACTTTAGCAAAAGGTAAACAGAGTTCTGTCAAAACTTGTAAATTAGAAACAGCTCTGGCTGTCACAATATCATAATGATTTTTAAATTGATGTTCTTCAACTCTACCATGAATTAATCTAACTTTAATATCTAAAGCCTTTGTTAGTGACTCTAAAAATTTAATTCTTTTATTTAGAGAATCAATAATTGTAATATCTAAATCATCAAAAATTATTTTTAAAGGAATACCTGGGAACCCTGCTCCACTTCCAACATCAAGGATTTTTTGATTGTTTAGTTCTATTCCTTTAACTAAACATAAGCTATCATAAAAGTGTTTTATAAAAACATCTTCAAAATCAGTTATAGAAGTTAAATTCATATTTTTGTTCCACTCTATCAAAATTTCATAAAATGTCATAAATTTTTCGTATTTTTCATCAGTTATATTTATTTCTAAGGTTTTTAACATCTCACTAAATTTATTTTTCATTATTACCACCTAGTCTATATTTTATCATAATATCCTTGTATTTTAAAACAATATAAAAATAACAGCCTTAATAAAGGCTATTATTTTTTTGATTTAATATATACTAATAAAATTGATATGTCTGAAGGGTTTACTCCACTTATTCTAGATGCTTGTCCAATTGTTAATGGTTTAATTTTAATAAGTTTCTCTCTTGCTTCTAGTGCTAGGTTTTGAATTTCATTATAATCCATATCTTTCGGAATAAGAAAATCTTCCATTTTTAAAAGTTTATTAGCTTGTTTCATTGCTTTTTTTATATATCCCTCGTATTTAATTTCTATTTCTGCTTGTTCTAATTCTTCGTTGCTATATTTTGAAATATCAATCCAAAAAGTTACATGTTCAATTTTTATTTCTGGTCTTCTTATTAATGCTGCAATAGTTGTTTTATCTTTCAAAATAGTAGAATTTACTTTTAATAAATACTCATTATTTTCCTTATTTGGATAAATATTATAATTACTTAAGCTTTCTCTTAATTCTAAAATATTAGCTTTTTTCTTTGAAAACTGATTATAGCGTTTTTGATCTACTAACCCAACATTATAACCATATTCTCTTAATCTAATATCAGCATTATCATGTCTTAATAACAAACGATATTCCGCTCTTGATGTTAATAAACGATAAGGATCATTTACTCCTTTTGTAACTAAATCATCAATTAGTACACCAATATACGCTTCGTTTCTTTTTAATATTAAAGGGGCTTTCCCTTTAAATTTTAAATCGACGTTAATCGCCGCCATTAGCCCTTGACAAGCAGCTTCTTCATATCCGCTTGTACCGTTAACTTGTCCAGCAAAATACAGTCCTTCGTATTCTTTACTTTCTAATGTTGGATACAATGTTCTTGAATCGATTGCATCATACTCAATTGCATATGCGTATTTTACAATTACAGCGTTTTCTAACCCTGGGATTGTTTTTAACATTTTCTCTTGAATATCATAAGGCATTGATGAAGAAAATCCTTGAACATATATCTCATCAAGAAGTTTGCTTTCTGGTTCTAAAAATATTTGATGGCGTGACTTATCATTAAACCTTACGACTTTGTCTTCTATTGAAGGACAATATCTTGGGCCAACTCCAGATACATTCCCACTATACATAGCTGATTTTTCTAAATTTAAATTAATAATATCATGAGTTTCTTGATGGGTATAAGTTAAATAACAAGGCCACTGATCTTCAATGTCTAAATAACTAATGTTGTCAAAGCTAAAACATCTTGGCACTTTATCGCCTTCATGAATCTCAGTTTTTGAAAAATCAACAGAATCTCTCTTAATTCTTGGCGGAGTTCCTGTTTTTAAACGAATTGTTTCAAATCCAAGTTCTCTTAATTGTGGACTAAGTCCCAGTGATGATTTTTGTTGATCGGGTCCGCTTTTTATAATTGAATCTCCCACCAAGATTAAAGCCTGCATATATGTTCCAGTTGTAATAATAACGGCGTTACTAAAATATTTAATTCCGTCTTCTAAAATTACTCCTTTAGCTTTTTTATCTTCAATTATTAATTTATCTACATAAGCTTCGACGACATTTAAATTCTCTTGTTTAAGAATTGTGTTTTTCATTTCTCTTGAATATAAAATTTTATCACTTTGCGCTCTTAGCGCTCTAACTGCCGGTCCTTTTGATATGTTTAAAAGACGCATTTGAATTTGAGTTTTATCGGTATTTCTACCCATTTCTCCTCCAAGTGCATCAATTTCTCTAACTACAATTCCTTTTGCTGGCCCACCGATAGATGGGTTACAAGGCATTGAAGCTATCATCTCAATATTACCAGTTACTAGTAATGTTAAATTCCCTAATCTTGCGCTAGCCAAAGCGGCTTCACTACCAGCATGTCCTCCTCCAATTACGATTACATCATACATATTATCACCTTTACAAAAGTAATTGTATTACTAAAGTGTTAATTAGTAAAGGATATAACTATCTGAATTCTTTGAAAATACACAAATATATATTATAATACTATTAAAGAGGTGGAAATAATGAATAAAACTACTATTCTTATCATTGAAGATGAACCAACAATTAACCGTATTGTATCTAATTATTTCTTAAAAGAAAAATATAATGTGTTAAGTGCTTTAGATGGTTTTAAAGGCCTTCAATTATTTAGTAAAAACAAAGTAGACTTAGTATGTCTAGATATTATGATGCCTAACGTTAATGGCTGGGATGTTGCTGCAACAATTAGAGAAACATCAAATGTTCCAATTATAATGATGAGTGCCTTATCAGAAGAAGAAGATATTCTAAAAGGGTATTCTCTCAAAGTTGATGATTATATTACAAAACCATTTAATCCTAAAATTTTAGTAGCTAAAGTAAAGAACTTGTTAGAGCGAATAAATAACCCTGAATTTGGTAACCAAACTTCAGGAATATTAGCTGTAAATGATATCAAAATCGATTTAGATACCCATCGTGTCTATATGGATAATAAGGAAGTTGAATTATCAAAAACCGAATTTGATCTCTTAAAATACTTCTTAGAGCACCAGGGGAAAATTTGTTCTAGAAACTTATTACTCGATGAAGTTTGGGGAGTCGATGTTTATGTTGAAGATAGAATTGTTGATACTTATGTCAAAAAATTAAGAAAATATTTAGGTAAAAAATCCCATTATATAAAGACTGTTTTTGGTGTAGGATACCGGTTTGAAGCGATAGATGAAAAAAACTAAAAAGACTAAGAAATTCTTTCCAAATATTATAAAAATTATTGGTGACCGTTTAAAAGCACAATCTATTTCAACACAATTAATTATTACAATTATTCTTATTTTTTCATCCTTTTTTGCATTACAAGCATTACTAAATTCCCAGTTCTTTAAAAATTACTATACTGAAAAGAAATTTGATGAAATTCATAGTGATTTAATTACTTATGTAAACAGAATGAATGATCCTAGTAACGATTACTATGATGAAATGTATGATTTTACCTCTCAAAGAAATGCTTATTCAGTTGTTGTAAATTCAAATTTCAGGATTCTAATCCCTTCTTATACTGACTATACTATTGTAATTGAGAACACTACAACTGGTAGTTCATTTGAAGTGATTGTCCCTGAAAATAACTATACTTTTACTTTAGGTGAAGAGTTATCAGTGATAATTAGACCATATAATGAAAATGATGATTTATATAGTCCAACATCTATTAATAGCCCTTCTAGGAATATTTACAGCAGTAATATTACATGTTCTACTGATGACTGCATTTCCTTTAATGGAACAGTAAAACAAATTAATAAACCAAACAATCTTAACTACGTTTTTGAAGATAATACAATCGTTAAACAAGAAGTAAGTAAACTATCTTCCGGATTAATTAAATTATCTGATATCGAATATATGGACAATGGTTATTGGTATAAATCAACTGATGGACCAGTTGATACTCTTGTATTTATCCACGACTTAAGAACATGGGATTACATTATTACTATTATCCCAATTGAAAATACTGATGATATTACAAGTATTGTTTCTTCATATAATTACTACGTTTATTTAACAGCAATTGTAATTATATTCTTATGGAGTTTTAGAATTTCGAATATTATCTCTAATCCAATTAAGAATATTGAACTTGTAACAAAAGAAATTGCAAACTTAAACTTTAATGTTGAAGCACATGAATATCAAAATAAGGAAAGTGCCTCCCTTTCTCGTAGTATTAACTTAATTTCTAAAAACCTTAAAGAAACCTTGGAGACCCTAAATGCTAAAAATACCGAACTAACCACCTTGTATGATGAACAATCAATGCAAGTGTCTCTTAAAAAACAACTTGTATCTTCTATTTCTCATGAATTAAAAACACCATTAATGATTATGCAAGTTACTATCCAAGGAATATTAGATGGGGTCATTCCTCCAGATGAGCAAGAAGAAGAATTAATAAATGTTGTTAATGAAATAAACAAATCATCTACAATGATTCAAGATATGTTGCAAATATATCGTCTAGATGATGCAAATTCAGAATTAGAAATTAGTGAATTTAATATCTGTGATTCTGTTAGATTCTTTATCCAAGATTTTGAAAATATGATCAAAAAATATAATTTTGTCATAGATATGGATATTCCTAAAAAGATTACTGTTGAAGCGGACAAAAAACTAATCCATCGGGTTATTTCAAATTACTTTACTAATGCGATAAAATACACTGCAGATGGTGAAAAAATCTATATTAAGGTAAGTGAAAATAAAGATAAAGTCTATTTCGAATTAACTAATTATGGAGTTAACATTTTAAAAGAAGATCTAGATAATATTTGGATTCCATTTTTTAGAGCTAACACATCAGATCATTTGAGGCTCAAATCTAAAGGTACTGGAATTGGTCTTTATTTAGTAAGTGAAATTTTAAAAGCTCACAACAGTGAATTTGGTATTGTAAATGTTGAAAATGGTGTTAAAGCCTATTTCTATATAAATAAAAAAGTAGAATAATTTTGAAATGCACCAAAAAAGTTTCTACTTTTTTTATATTAATTCTAATTTTTTAAAAAGTTTATAAATTCCATCTTTATCGACATCATCAGTAACAATGTCTGCAGCTTCCTTAACAAGTTCACTTGCATTCCCCATCGCAACCCCAATATTAGCGTATTTAATCATTGAGATATCATTAATCCCATCACCAATCGCAATTGTATCTTCTAAATCAATATTAAGAAAATCTATTATCGCCTTTATTCCTAGTTCTTTCATCCCACCTTTTTCATTTATATCAATTCCATATTCGTTAGAATAATGAAAACTTAATGTAGGAAAACTTGTTTCAAATTTTTTATAGTCTTCTTTATCATAAAATAAAATCATTTGATATATATCATGATCTAAATGATAGTTTTTTCTTACTACAGGATGATTTATATGAAATATATTGCTAAATCTAGCCGGTAAATCAGTAAAATTAGAATTTAAAACGTAATCTGTAAAACTTTCAAAAGCTAAATCAATTTTGTTTTTAAGAGCTACAGAAACAAATTTTTTAACAACCTCTTTATTAATAGGTTGATTCAAAATAACTTTATCATTGTAAACAACAATTCTGCCATTAGAAGCTATAAAAGATTTAATTTCAAGTTCTTTATCAACATCACCAAATAATGATGGCGGTCTTCCAGTACTAATAATTACCTCATGACCATTTTTCTGTAATTGTTGAATTGCTTTTTTTGTAGAATTTGGAACAGAGTTAGATTGATGATCAATAATTGTTCCATCTAAATCTAAAAAGATATATTTCTTCATTTTTATAAAACTCCTAACATTTTAGCAAATTTATGATTTTATATTACCAAAGCAAATTTTGTTAAAATTAATCTTTTTTTTATAATATTTGAGCCAATCAAAACAAGGTAACTCCTCAATAATAAAATGTGAAACCGGTAAAATGACTTTAAAACGTATTTAAAAATAACATTAAAGACTTTTATATAGCGATAAACTACATCATTAAATATTTAATTAAATCAGCATTTTCATTAAGGAAATCTTCCTTAATTTTATATTTAATCATATTTTTTACTCGTTTTGATGAAACAATTTCTAAATCTTTAAACTTTTTTAGATGCTTCGAGGTATTTGATTGTTTGATGCCGACTAACTCTTCTATCTCACAAACACTTAATTCATCGTACTCTAATAATTTCATAAACATGTTAAATCTACTTGTATCAGATAACAATTTTATAAGTGAAAATTTGTCCATTTTCTTTCCTCCATCACTTTACAGCAATATAACTATACAGTAATATTACTACAGAGTAATAATTAAATCAAGGTATAAAAAAAGACATCTCTCATTTAGCATCCTCACTCACATAGATGGAAAACTTAAGGCTGCTTCGTTCCCGACCTGACCTAATTCGTCACCAACTATTGAATGAGGATGATAAATAAGAGATATCATTCATCAATCTTGTTCTCTTATCTTTTTAAAGAAATTAGAAACTTTTTCACTACATTCTTTTTCTAATATCTCACCTTTAACTTTTACTTCATGATTGAATGGTAAAGCAAATAAATTTGTGACACTTTTATGTACTCCTGCTTTACTATCCATTGCCCCATAATATACATTGTCTATTCTTGATTGAATTATTGCTCCAGCACACATTGGACATGGCTCAATTGTAACATATAAACTACAGCCGTCAAGTCTCCAGCTTTTTAATGCTTTATTTGCTCTTTCAATTGCGATAATTTCTGCATGTCCGGTAGTAATATCCATTTCTTCTCTTAAATTATGAGCCTTAGCGATAACTTTCCCAGATTTTACTATTACTGCTCCAATCGGGACATTACCATTTTTAGAACCGATTTCTGCCTGTTCTAAAGCCATTCTCATGTATTTTTTATGATTCATGTATTTTGATTATTCTCCCTTTATAAGGGTTTGGTTTTCTATATACTTTGTGACACGATCTACATCTAGCTTCATATGATTCTTCAGCTCCTATTAAAACGATAGGATCAATATATCTAGCTGGTTTTCCATTAACAATTCTTTGTGTTCTAGTTGCAGGACGCCCGCATTTAACACAAATTGCAGTTAATTTTGTTACATACTCTGCTAAAGAAAGTAATTTTGGCATAAAACTAAATGGTTCTCCTCTAAAATCTTTATCTAATCCACTAACAATAACGCGAATCCCTTTGCCTGCTAAAAAATCAACAATTTCTACGACGTCTGGGTCTAAAAACTGTATCTCGTCAATCGCGACAACATCAGTTTCACTATCAATATGCTCAAATATTTGATTAGCAAGAGAAATATTAACAGATTTTGTTCTATTGTTATTGTGCGACACTACTTCACTCTCAGAAAACCTATTGTCCATAAGAGGTTTAAATACGACAATGTTCTTTTTAGCGTATTCTAGGCGTTTAACCCTTCTTAAAAGTTCTTCTGTTTTACCTGCAAACATTGGTCCAGTAATAACTTCAATCCATCCGTCCTTTTGATTTAAATACATATTTTCACCTCTTTAATTAACTATTAATATAATACAATAAACCCTACTAAAAAACAATATATTTTTATAAAAGTCCCTTCTAATTATTTTATTATTATTTTAGATTATAAAGTATTATTTTTTTCTTTATTATTTTTCCTTGTATATTCCTTAATTTTACTATAAAGTAGCCATTTATAAGGAAAACACTTTCATATAATAAATGTTTAAATACCCTAAAATTACTTTATATTATCTATAGAATATGCTATAATAGTTTGAAATCTAAATTATTATTTCGTAAAGGAGAAAATTATGGACAAAAAATTTGAAATATCAGATCAAAAAAAAGAAGAATTGCTTAAAGAAATAAGCTTTCATTTAAAGAATCCTGGCCCATTGTTGCCTATTTTACACTCTGCCCAAAGGATTTTTAAATGTATCCCTATTGAAGTTCAAAAGATTATTTCTAAGCATACCGGTGTTTCAATTGCTGAAATTAACGGAATTGTTACTTTTTATTCCAGTTTCACCCTATATCCAAAAGGAAAACACATATTAGGCGTGTGCTTAGGTACGCCGTGCTATGTAAGAGGATCCCAAATGATTCTAGATTTAGTTCAAGAAGAACTAGGAATAGGGATTGATGAGACTACTAAAGACGGTTTTTTTACACTCGAAGCAATTAGATGTATTGGAACTTGTGGTATGGCACCTGTTATGAGTTTTGATGAAGAAGTATATGGTGAAGTTACTGTTAAAAAAGCAAAAGAATTAATCGAAAACGCTAGAAAAAATTATTAGGTTTTATTTCCTAATTAATAAGGAGGATTACTATGAAGTCATTAGATGAACTTAAAAAAATACACGATAAAGCACAAAGTAAAATCGCTGCTCGAGGTAAACATGAAGATACAAAGATTCTAGTTGGGATGTCTACTTGTGGTATTAGTGCAGGTGCTAAGCCTGTAATGGATGAATTTATTGATAAAATTTCTGAATATAATCTTAAAAATATTAGTGTTACCCCTGTTGGCTGTATTGGAGAATGCGCCATTGAACCCATTGTTGAAATATATAAAGGTAACGAAAGAACAACTTATTGCCGCTTAGATAAAAACGCAGTTGAAAGAATCGTCATAGAGCATATTATTGGTGGAAACGTTGTATTAGATTACGTAATCGGAAAGTATAGATTGTAGGTGGAAAAGGATGATTGAAAAAAGACATGTTCTCATATGTAGCGGCTCAGACTGTCATATGAACGGCTCTAACACATTAAGAAATGAATTTGAAGTACATTTAAAAAACTTAAAAATCAGACATGAAATTAAACTGATAAATGCTGGTTGCTTTGGCCTATGCGAAGAAGGTCCATTTGTTGTTATCTATCCTGATGAAATATATTATTCAAGAGTTTCATCTAATGATGTTGCAACTATTTGTAGCGAACATCTTTATAAAGGAAAAATAGTAAAAGATTTAGTATTTGATGAAAGTATCCTTTCAAAAAGAATTCCAAAAGCTTTTGATGAGACAAAATATTACACAAAACAAACTAGAATTGCTAATCGTAACTGCGGATTAATTAACCCTGATGATATAGAAGAATATATTGCAAAAGATGGTTACTTAGGTTTAGGAAAAGCATTAACAACAATGACCCCTTTAGAAGTTATTGAAGAAATGAAGACTTCCGGGCTGAGAGGCCGTGGAGGCG
>CAYZEW010000030.1:0-14162 GCA_964477825.1 uncultured Candidatus Izemoplasmatales bacterium
CTTTTCTTTTTTGACTTCCCCATTTACCACTATCTTTAAGCGCACTAAAGAAACTCAAAACACGGTGGATACTAACTAATTGACGATACCCTATATTTTCAAGAATCGCAAAGAAAATTAATGTTAAAGTAATTTTCTTATTAGTATATTCATCTTTCTTTTCAGAAACTAGTAAAGCACATAAAGATAAGAAGATTCCAAATAAAATTGAAACAGAGAAAATTAATCCAACAATTAACGGAGTTAATAATCCTAAAACTAACCCTAAAATAAGCATAATATATCCTAAGGTTTCTAAAAATGGACCAATCATTTCAAAAATCAAGAAATAAGGCATCCCAATTAATCCTACTTGTTTATATTTATAGTTAAATGTCATCTTCCGATGATAATGTAAAATATCAACTAACCCCCGGTGCCAACGGTTTCTTTGTTTAAATAAGATATAAGGATTGTCAGGTAGTTCGGTATAACATAAAGCATGATAGACATAATCAACTCGGTACTTTTCTTTTTTCTTTAATGCATCATGAGTTAAACGAACTACTAACTCCATATCTTCTCCAACACTATCCTTTTTATAAAGCCCACTACTAGTAATATACCCTCCAGCTTCTAAAATCTTTTGTTTATCAAAAACCCCAAAAGCTCCAGAAATAATTAGTAAACTCTTTAGTTTAGTCCACCCAATTCTTCCCGTATTAAAAGCACGCATATATTCTAAGGTTTGGTATTTCACAATAGCTTTATCACCAAGCCCATATGTTTCAATTTTACCATGATCTATTGTACACCCATTAATTGGCGAGATATTCCCCCCAATTGCGAGATGTGGTTCTTCAAAATCTAAAGTAACTGAAATAACTCTTAAAAGTGAATCTACTTCAAGTAAGCTATCCGCATCAATCCCACATATATAATCATTTTCAGAAAAATTAATCCCAACATTTAAAGCATCAGCTTTTCCCCCATTTTCCTTATCAACAACAATTAAATTAGGGATATATCTATTTAAATAGACCCCTCTAACGTTTTTTGTAGGAATGCTTTCTTTATAGAAAGGATTCCTTCTTTCTAACTCAAAAAACGAAATTAAGGCTTGTAATGTTTTATCTTTTGACCCATCATTTACAACAATGACATTATATTTTGGATACTTTAAATTTAATAACGATTTAATACTTTCCATAATAGTAACTTGTTCATTATATGCAGGAACAATCACTGAAATTGAAGGTAATAGATCATTTTCAAACATTAATGTATTACTTTTTATTTCCCATAAATCCATTTGACGTTTACTTTCAATAAAAGAAATTAGGATAAAGAGTAAATAAATTGAGTTTAAACAAAAGAAATAAAGGATTAAGTTATAATTGACATCAAGAACAAAGCGATAAAACAACTCCAAAAATGATAATGTTGGAAAAATGCTGTAATTTTTTAAAGTGAAAAGAACTGGATAGGTTAAGAGCGCTAATAATAAAATTAAAAGCATCCAAACCACCTTTTTAATTTCAAAAGGTGGTTTTTCTCTTTTAATTTGTTTTAATTCTAATTTTGTTAAATGTATTTTTTTAAGAATGTCTTCCTTTAAATACATCCTAACTTCAATAAGGAAATTAGGATCTTCAGTCGTTACAGCCTTAACTATTTTTAAAAGTTTTTCCTCTATTTCTAAACTAACGTTTTCATTTAAAAAGTCAATAATAGAAGAAGTTCTTCCTAATCTTAAAATATGATGAACTAAATTAGTTATTAATTGTTCATCTTCACCAATAATCTTATATAAAATGTAATTAGTTCGTGATGATAAAACCCTAGCAATAGCGTCTTTTTTAATTTGCTCTTGTTCTTTCCGATATTCTTTTAAAAGTTTGATTACTAAGCCACTATCTGATGATACTATTTTCACAATGGTATCAACTACTAAATCAATATCTTTAGTAATTTCTAAAGAATCAAGTAATAATAAAACATCTTCAAAAGCATTACTCTTAGCAAGAACAGCAGCTCCTATTTCTCTTATAATTTGTTTTGAACAAGAAACCAACTTAAATATATCAACTAACTGTTTATTGATTTTAATTGCAGCAAGTAATGCTGCTTTTGATAAATCATTTACTAAAATAGAAGAACAATCTGCTTCTAAAAGTTTTTCTTCATTTTGATTAAAGAAATTAATCGTATATTGTTCTAAAAAACGATTAGTATTTTTACTAGCTATTGTTAAAATTAATAATTGAATTTCTTTTTCTTTCCGTTTTTCTAAATTAAAAAGATAAGTATTATTGCGATTAAAGTTATTATTAATAATCGTTGTTACTTTATTTTGATATTGTTTAGAACTCCCTACTACACTATTTACAACAGCTAAAAAAGAGTCTTTTCTAATATATCTCATTAATGAATAAACAATATAAAATTTAACTGATTCGTCTTTTTCAATTAATAACCTTTTTTCTAGTTCACGAAAAATAACTTTATTTTCAAAAACTCCTAAATAATGTGCTGCGAGGATTCTTTTAGTTCGAGATCTTCTATTTAAGTCTTTTAAATATTTTAAATGAAGTTTTTGATCTGAAAAATCAGTAATTATCTGTTTTCTAATTTTTGGGGAAAACTTTACTTGATCTTCAATTTTATAAAACTCTTTAATTAAAAATTGTTTAGTAAAAGGAAGCGGCTGTTTAGCATCTCCTTTATAATATTTATCAAAAATATAATCTCTAGTTTGATTAATTTTTCTATTTCTTTCGTCTTTTCTTTTTCTTTGGGTAAGAATTAAATAAATAACAATTAAACATAAAATAATGAAAAAAAGCATAACTGAAAAGATTGCTAACCCTGTTTGATTAAACATTATACTTAGCTCGTTTCTTAATTCTTTGTACTATCCCAATAATTTCTTCAGGATAAAATGGTTTCTTAACAATAAAATCAACATCTAACTGGTTAGCCTTTCTAATCGTGTCATGATTTTTATTATGCGAAAGCATAATAAAGGGGATTTTAGAAAGTTTATCATCTTGATTTAAATTTCTTTTTAAAGCAAATCCGTCCATCTTAGATAAATTAATCTCAGAAATAATAACGTCAACATCAATTTTTTCTAATAAATAAAGGGCTTCATAAACATCACTTGCGGTAATAACTTCATAATTAATTTGTTTAAAAACTCTTAGTAAGATATTACGGTTAATATCATCTTCATCAATTAACAAAATGTGTCCTTTAAATGTTTTAAAATCCGAAAAATGGTCAATAAGATGTCCCCCACCATAAGTTATAGCAACTTCCATTCTTTGATTTAAAATATCGAAAATTTCATCAACTTGATCATCTACATCAATTGCTTTTAACTCGTCAAAACTAACAATACTTATTGAAACTGTGATTTGTTCAATAAAAGAATTTGTTTGACTGATTTCATTACGAATGTTTACAGCTGTAAATTTAGTTTCTGAATAATTTGAATTAGGTAAATAAGCATAGAATGTAGGTCCTGCATCCCTAAACAACAAGATTTTATTCCCAAGTAACTCTTGAACTTTTAAAGCAAAAATTCGTAATGTTTCATCGCCAATTTCGCTTGAATATTTAGTATTAATTTCATCTAAATTATCAATTTTCAGATAAATAACTCCACCATTATAATTATCTTTAAAATCATTTTCTAAATCTTGTTTTAATAACTTTCTTAAAGCTGAGGTGTACCGTAAATTAGTAATTTTACATCTTGACAATTTATCTTTTTGTTTATTTGATACCTTTTCAAGTTCATCAATTTTCTTAAGCATTTGTTCTTTTTCAAGTTCCATTTCATAAATTAAAGTTTGTTTATTAGCCATTTCTGAATTATATATTTCTGGTTTTTTAATATTATAAATTCTTGTTATTTTTTTAACTAATGTTTCAATTAAACTAAGCCAATGATTCCCTTTTTTGTTATAAATAGTATTAAAAAACTGGTTCCATAATTGATATTTTCCTTCATGGTTTGGTGCTATCTCTAAAGTTTCAGGATCAATTTGAATAACACTATCTTCAAAGACTTCTAAAATTTCTTCATCTGGGAAGAAGTTTCTAAGTCTTGTTAAAACTTGATTTATAATCGTAACAAAATTATAATCTCTTCGATTATTTACAACTCTATTTACAATATTTGTACTATTATAAAAGTTTAATTTATATAGGAACTTAATTGATTTTAAAACCATTTCTCCTTCAATTATTGAGCCGTGTTGTGGAAGAATTGTTGTAATATCTAATTTTAATAATTCCTTCATTACTGGTTTTAAAAAATCACTACTTGGCATATAGTTTTCATGAAATGTTGCCATTGCTTCATGATAATTTTCACCAGCAAAAAGTTCCCAGTTTTTACTATACCCTCCAAATAAATCTCCAGAAAATAAAGTTTTATTTAATTCATCATAACAGATTATATTCCCTGAATAATGGGCAAACGGGGCAGGAATAAACTTAAGCTTTCTCCCTGAACTTAAAACTAACTCATATTTATTTTCTCCTACAATATAAGTCTCTGCCTTTATTCCATAAAAATAAATAATATCGTAAGTCTTCCAGTCACATATTACTTTTGCCTTTAACCCCACTTTTTCAAATAAAGGAAGTGAACTAGCTAAGTCAGGATCAGGATGGCTTATAAAAACATATTTAATTTTCTTTAGAGCAATAATATCTGTGACGTTTTTTAAAACATCTTCAAAATCAAGAACTGATCCAGGCTCAAATAAAACAGCTTCATCGTTATCAACTAGAAGATATGGATTACAGTGAATATATTTACTATTTACAGTTTGTCCAACATAATGAATCCCGTTTTTAAAATATCTATTTTTTATATTTTCCACTTTATCAGCCCTCTACCTAGATCCTTTATTTCTCAACCACTATCTTTATTTTATCACTATCTTCCTTAAAATAATAGTATCCTTAAAGAATGTTAAATCATCATCAATTTATTACTTTTTTTTAAGATAACTAGTTATTTAAACAAATAACATACAAAATAGATGTTATCTTGTATGTTATCATGAATGCTATCTTAGATGCTATCTTGGATTATTTTTAATTTTCTACATAGAGGTTTTCTAATTTCCAAGCCCACTATCCATTGCTGAAAGCAATGTTCCCGTAGAATCTAATCCATTTTCCCAATACATCATTCCGGCTAAGCCATTATCAATAATATACTCACTTTTCTCCGCAATAGATCTTGGATTATCATAAGAAATAAAGACTGTTCCATCATTACTAATAATATAAGGTACTCCAGCGTTTCTATCATAATAATATTTATAATTACTATCATTTAAATAAATATCACTTATATGACTATATGATACAGACCCCGAAAATTGCCAACTAGACCATGTTTGAGAGTTAGAATCATAACTTCTTGTTTGCATTATTCCATAAAAAGCAACACCAACAATAATCTTACTATTAGGAACTCCATATGAATGATAAATTTCAATACTTTCTTCAATTGAACAACTACTTAATGTTTTTCCAGCTAAAAACTCTGCTTTAGCGTAGCTTGTTGATTTACTGAGCGCATTTTGATAATAACCATTATTACTTACCATTCCATAAGTCATCATATTAATATAATCAAGATACTGAGCAGAATTAGTTAAATCATATCTAGGTGGTTGCCACATTCCCCCAGCAATCGCTGCAGTAACAAGATGATTTGGATTATTTGCTTTTACTTTTGTGTAAATAACTCGCATCATCTCAGTGAAGCTTTCAGCTTCACTAGGATTTGGTGTTTCCCAATCAATATCAACACCATCAAAGCCATACGTATTAATCATTGTTACTATATTATCTGCAAAAGCATCAATTCTTGCCGGACTTGAGACAATATCAGACCATTCAGAACTAGGAGCAACCGAGAAAGTTACCCAGTTACCATTTTCTTTTGCTTTAGGCATAATATAAGTAGTGATATTAGCTAATACTGCAATTCCTGATAAATTCCCATAAGAATCAGCTTTAATAAAAGCACAATTAATGATATCTAATGTTGTAAAAAATGAATCATCAACTTTATTATAATCTCGATAAATATAACTAGAAGTTAATGGAGCACTTAAAGATTTATAACCAATAATATCAAGATCATATGTTTTTATTAATGTTTCATCTCCTAGTTTAATAATTGCTGACAAAGTTATTGCTGTTGCAAGATATGGTCTATTGTAACTACCATCATCACTTAAGACTTCAGAGTTACTTGATTCCCAAGTAATCTCATATGATAGGTATGTAGTTGGTAAACTAATATCATCTTCTAGTTCTAAAGGAATTAAATTTTCTAAATATAATTCCACATCATTCCATTCAATTTCTTCCCATTTTGCATATAAAGTAATATTAGCTGTTGGTGAATATGGATTAGCTACAACTAAAGCATCTGAATTGTCAGTAGCTGTCCAACCTAAAAAGTGGTATCCTTCTTTAGTTGAAACTGGTAAAGCAATTGCTTCCCCCTTTTCAACATTAATTGGCTCTACAGCACTTCCTTCATTTACATCAAAAGCAACCACAAAACTTGTTGCTCCATCATTAAGAACACATTCATCATCTTCGAGATGATATCCATCATCACACACTACTGGATTATTTGTTTTACCATTACACGCAGATAAAGTAACCACAAGTAATAAAATAAAGCTTATTTTTTTAATTGTTTTCATAAAGTATAAATCCTTTCTATAGTAAGTAAAAGGTCCATAACCAAAATAGTTATTGATTCTGTCCTTTTTTATTAATTTCCTTAATCTATTTATAAATATTCTATCATTATTATTTAATAAAGACAATTTAAGTTAAATTGTCTTTATTTTCAAAAATACTAAACTATCCCTTTTAGTTTCCTTAATCTTAATTTTAACGATATATCTAACTCCAAAAAAAATTAAACTTGATAGTGATATCCAATTAAGGACCTTCTCCCTTTATTCTCCTAACTTCTTTACATATTTTTTATACATCATTCCAGAATATTTATATACTCCATTGTTCGTTAATTGTGAAACCATATAACACATTGGTATCTTATTACTTTTAGAAACCTCTAGAAGATGCTTTTCTGAAAAGTTTCTTGAGATATCTCTTAATATGTTTTCTGGTACCATATGAGTATAAGCAAACTTATCAGCTCGTGCTTCTTGTTCTCTGGTTCCTTCTACAATTACTTTAGATTTTCCCTGGTTAAAATCACTTTTCACATGCCCTAACTCGTGAAACAATGAATATACTAGTCCATCTACTCTTTTTTTAAATGTAGAAATGTATACAGCTGGTTTTCCTTTATATATTTTAAAAGCTCCTCTTATCCCGCTAGTTGGTAACCCCTCTTCAATAATGAAGTACATTCCATTTTTATTCATTAACTCTTTAAGATATTTTTGATTAATTTTCTTTTTCATGTATACATGGCTATTTATTTCTTTAATAACTTTTTCTAAATTTGATTTATTATAATCCTCTACTTCCTGCTCTTTTGCAAGTTCATCACATCTAGCAATCCATAAAGCTGTTAATTCCTTTTTATCTAAAGTCTTCTTATATAGAATACTATTTGAATTCTCCAATACATCAAAATTTCGATACTTTAAAAACTTTAAGATATCAACTGCATTTTGATAAACATTTGTAATATCTGTAAATTTAACCCAGTTGTTTTTTTTTAGTTCGTTAATCTTATACTTCTTTAAATATTCTTTAATTCCTGCCTCACTTTCAAATTTCTCATCTAAATACCGAGTTAACATTCTTTTATATTCAATACTTGCTATAAATTTTATATCAATATCTGTTAGAATTGAAATTGCATACATCAAATCAGTTGATAAATCAGCCTTATTATTTAATATCCTATTCATATGTTTTTGTGATATTCCAAGTTGCATCGCAAATTGGCTTTGAGTTATTCCTTGATACTCTAAATAATCTTTTAAATATGTTCCTAGTCCAATCATTTTTTCCACTTTCCTTCTTAATTATTTTCTTATAAACAATATTTATTATAATTTTTTATAATGATTACTTATTTCATATAAATCAAGTTCTACTACATCAATAAAATCATATTCATCTTCGTTAACTGGTTTGAACTCTAATCTGTATTGTTGACTAATTCTAGCAGAAAAAACCCCTTTTTTATTACCCTTAAGTTTTTCAAACCGATACATTTTCCAAATGCTAGAAATCATTAATACCTGTAATGATTCGTGGTTTAAAAGAACCTCCTCTAATTTCCAAACATTAGAAAGTTCTTTAATCTTATGTTGTTTTTTTAGTTTAGAAATACATTTTTTATATGTAGAAGTCTTGTTAATTACCACGAAATCACCTACTTGTTTATATACTCGAACATATTATAACCTAGCAGGTAACAATATGTCAAGATATTAGTATTTAAGTGAAACAATAATAATAAATAAATAATAATTGAGACAAATATCACCGATACATGATATCATTAGTTATAACGTTAAAATTAAAAATTAATGAAAATAATGAAAGGATTAAGATTATGACAAAAATATTATTTTTATTTATGGTTTACGCTATAATAGGATGGCTATGGGAAACCCCATATGTATCCTTAAGCCAAAAAAAATATATTAATCGCGGTTTCTTAAAAGGCCCTTATATTCCTATTTATGGGTTATCTTGCTTAACAATAATTTTAAGTATTGGTATCTTTAATACCTTTAATAGTGATAATCTTTTTATTATCCTTATTCAAATTCTTTATATTAGTTTAATATCTGCTATTTGGGAATATTCAACATCTTGGGGACTTGAACAACTATTTAAAACTAGATGGTGGGATTATAGTTACCGTAAATATAATCTAAACGGAAGAATTTCCCTAGATTACACAATCTTATTTGGAATCGGTGGTTACTTACTATGGCGCTTTATCAATCCTGTATTTGAAAATCTTTACAATAGTCTTTCACCAAATATTTTAATGATCTTTTTAACTTTATTTTATACAATCTTTTTAATTGATAATATTTATACTTTTAGAGATCTATTTAAATTACGCGGAATTATTATTAAGTTAAATAAACTTCAAAAAGAATTTGCTGGAAAATATGATGATATCTTTGAAAAAGCCTATAACAGTTTAATGGCAAAAGATAAAGAGTTTAAAAAAGCTTTAGCTGATTATAAGAATACTTTAGCAAGTGAACTTAAAAAGATTCGGACAAAAGGTGGAAATAAACTTGCCTTGTCAATTGAAAACATCACAAATCCCCTTAATATAATCTTATCAAAATCTAAAAACCTTTCACGTTTTTATCGCAAATATCCAAAAACTCCATCAAAGAGTTATCTTTATTTATTAAAAACTCTTAAAAACAAAAAAGAAAAACATAATAAATAAGACTAAGAAAAGAAAACATCAAATCACTTCGATGTTTTCTTTTTTGTTTACGGGAATTTATTGATGTTTCTCAATTAAAGATTTATAAAAACTAACTGCTTCTACAAGACTAGTTTTTTTAATAGATTCATTAATGCCATGAATTTTCTTAATATCATCATTATCCATTCTTATTGGGCTAAAACGGTAAGCTGAGTCAGTTACTTCTGAGAAGAAACGACAATCTGTTGCGGCAAGCATCACATACGGACTAACTAAAATATCTGGATAATTTAAAGCAATCGTATTTATTAAAAATTGATATGCTTCATTTTTAGTACTTGAAATAGGTGATGCTTCTCTTCCTTCTAGTAAAGTTGCTTCAAGATTATACTTTTTAGCGATTTTTTCTAATACTGCAAAGGAAGAATCAATCCCTTGAATTGGATGAATTCTAAGATTAGCTATTACATATGCTTCTGAAGGAATAACATTTTCTTGTTTACTTCCACTTGCCATTGTAAAGGCAATAGTTGTTGAAAGTAACGCTCTTCCAAAGGGGTTTGTTTTTGGTAATAAAAATGTAACTAATGGTTTAAATAACCACATATTCCCAAATAAGAAGCGATACCCAAAACTCATTGATGGAGCTGTTTTAGTGAATGTAGCAGCAACTTCAGGAATCATTTTTGTTTTAAAAGGGAAATTATTTTCAATATCACTAACAAACTTTGAAAGTCTAGCAATAGGGGTATCTTTAGGGGGAGTAGATGAATGCCCGCCTGTACCTTTTGCGGTAAATTTAATATTACAATAGCCTTTTTCTATTACTCCAATTAAAGCAACTGCTTTTTTAACTGAAGGTAAGCTACCAGTTACGATTGCGCCACCTTCATCTAAAACAAAATAAGGAGTTACTCCGTTTTCCTTTAAGTATTCAACAGAAGATTTTGCTCCTGAGCCACTGATTTCTTCATTAGAAGAACTAGAAATATAAATATCATGTTTAGGAGTAATTCCTTCTTCAATTAATTCATCAACTGCTTTAAAAATTGAATAAAGGGTTGATTTTGTATCAATTGTTCCTCTTCCAAGAATTTCTTCATCAGTAACTTCGCCACTAAATGGTTTAAATGACCAAGCTTTCTCATTCGCTGGAACAATATCTTGATGAGCCATTAAAACCATTGGTTTTTCATTTGATTCTCCTTTTAGTTTAAACAGTAAAGACCCATCTTCAAAAACCTTTTGTTCCATCTTTTTGTAAACGTTTGGAAAAAGGTTTTTCATTACTTCCTGCATTTCTAAAAATGGTTTAATGTTCTTTTTTTCTTTAACATAAGATAATGTCTTTACTTTAATCATTTCTCCAAATTCTTTGGCATATTTGTCAGTTAAATCTTTATTTATTACTGGCAAAACATCATCTTTATCTTTGAGTTTTATCCTAAAGGTATTAACTAATGCAATTAAAAACAAAACTAATATTAATCCTAATACAATGTATACCACTATCATTTTACCTTCTCCTTTATATTTTTTTAGCTATTTTCTTAGATCTCTAATTATTTTTTTTGTAAGCCAATTAATTCCCTAATTCCTCTACTAAAAGTAGCTGGCATGACAGAGAAATGCGTTTCATTTTCAAAGATATGAGTTGTTAAAGCCAAATTATTATATTTTCGGTTTTTTAAAAGTTTAGAAATTTTTTCAACATTAGCTACCATCCTTGGAAACATCTCATACCCTGCTTCTAAGGTTCCAACTGATATAAAAACATTAACCGCTAAATCATCATGCTTTTTTGCGTATGCTTCTTCATATTTAAAGATTATTTCATTATCGTAATATAGTGAAGGACTACCAATCAAATAGTTATTAAATAGTGAAGGTTTAGTAAATAGCGTGTACATAGTAAATAAACCACTATATGACATTCCTGAAAGAATTCTATCTCCATTCACTCGATAGTTGTTTTCAATAGATGGGATAAGTTCTTCTTCCATAAAACTTAAAAATTTGCTTGCTCCACCAGAATAAGTAAGCTCTTCTACGCTTGTTGGTAAATAATCTCTACTTCTAAACTTTGCATGTTCTAAATCAGTTTTATACCCTATGCCAACAACAATCACTTTTGGAGCGTCCATTCCCGTATGTAGTAATTTCATAATTCCTGCGACAATACTAAAAAACCGATTACCATCAAGCACATATATAGCCGGGTATTTTTGATCTGATTCGTAATACCCTTTTGGTAACGATACATCTATTTTAAAATCATCTCTAACATTTTTAGAACTTAATAAAAATGTTTCTGTATTTGTTAGAACTACCTTTTTTTTACTCATGAGGTGACTCTCCTTCTTATCTCAAAGTTTGTATAATTAACCTTTATCTATTCTTATAATACTACAATTACGGGTTATTTTCACATAAAAACCGAGAATCTATCTCTAGTATTCGTTTACTAGAAAACTCTCGGTTTATTTTATGATGTGGTAAATATCCTCCAATAGCTACTCTAAGAATCATGCAGCGAATAACCACTAAAGTTAAATACTTATCGAAGAATACTCTTTTACGTTTTGCTTTAGATTGTTATTTTACTCTCAGTAACCCCAAATCTAAAGCTCTGGTAATAACATTTTCAAGTTAATAATTCCAACAAGGGTTTTAATAAAAGTTACCAGCCAAATAATAACTACAATTACTGTTAAAAAGAATGTATACCCTAAGATAAAACTAGCGTTTGTAATAGAATAAATTACTAATGTTCCTGAAGCGTATGATACGATCGGAAAAATAAAAGCCCACCATGACAAAGTAAATGGGATTTCCCCTTTTCCTAAATATAAAACAGTTATAAAAGTGCTGAAGCCGAACGTCCATAGTCCAAATCCCCAAAGAATGATACTCAGTAGTTTTATACTACTAGCTGTTTCTAAAAAGCCTAACATAACATTAATGTCAGCAAGTCCAACTAAAGCAATAGTTCCTACTCCAATCGGACCTAGCATAATCCAAAATGTAGGTAACATCATTGCATGAGGCATTTTATGATAGATAAAGCGGTTTACAACAACCCCAAATAGAATGATAAATAAAAACATTCCAATTCCATAAAAACTTAAATCAATGATATTGATAAAATTAGCTAAATCAAGATTAACATTAAAATAATATTTAACTAGTCCATTCCCTAAAAGTGGTACCACAACACTAGCAACTGGTGTTATAAACCAGGAGAAATTAATAGTATTTGGATGAACTTCATCAATTATAAAAATATTAAACAATACATAAACTCCTAATATTAAAGAAAATACTGTTCCAAATATCCAAAAAATTAATGATAAATTAATAATGACATTGTTAGGTAAAAAGGTATTTCCCATTAACATTAAGTTTGTTCCTAATATAATCCCTGAAACAGGCATAGTTACAAAAAAGTTAGACATAATTGGATGTTTAATATCGATTACAACATGCTTTATATGCATAAACCATCTTAAAACCCAAGGAATTAAAAGTACTCCGAAAATCACAATATTTATTACAAAAAAGGTTTGTCCTAAAGCTCTTAAAGCCGCATTGTTTTTTCCTAACTGATATAAAAGGTTTGCGATTCCACCAGTCCCCATAGATGCAGCAAACCACGCTGGTGAAAAGTGTTTTATAATTAAAGATAACTTATTATTGTTCATTTTTTTCTCCTCTTTACTATTCAAAATATTTTTTTAATTTCTCTACCGTTGGAACTCTACCTGCGAATAGTACTTTTCCATCTAATACGAGGGCAGGGGTACTCATCACTCCAAATGACACTATTTCTAGATATTCAGTAACTTTGATTATTTTTTCATCAATCTTTAGTTGCTCTAAAGCAACTAAAAGATTTTTTTCTAATCTCCGACAATTTGGACAACCTGATCCTAATAACTTTATTTCCATTTTAAATCTCCTTATTCTGGATTAACCAGTCTGTTGCATTTGCAAACCCTGATATTGCTGATGAACTTTTAGAAAACATCGCTATAGAATATGCTTCCATTATTTCTTCAGTTGTAGCACCACTCTTTTTAGCTACTGCTAGATTATTCATAATACAACCTTGGGAATCAAGAGCTATTCCTACCCCAAGTGCGATTAGTACCTTCGTTTTCATATCAAGGTTTGTTCCTGAATAGACATTTTTTTTGTTTGCTAAGAAATCACTTAAAATCCGTAAATCTAATTCTGCTAAATTAGCTAATGGCTTTGGAACACTGCCATTTTGGTTTTTAATTTGTTCTAATAATTGTTCTTTGTTCATCCATTTCTCCTCTTTTCAATTTTTATGAATTAATAAATATATAACCAAAGATATTAAATAAATATCCTGTGATTACGATCCCAATTGTAATAATACTAACAAAAGTAAATAATAATTTAGGTTTAACAACTTTTTTTAATAAAATGATTGAAGGTAAACTTAAAGCTGTAACTGCCATCATAAATGCTAGAACAGTTCCAATTCCAACCCCTTTTAATACTAATGCTTCTGCGATTGGTAATGTTCCAAAAATATCCGCATACATTGGTACTCCAACAACCGTCGCAATAATTACTGAGAATGGGTTGTTATCCCCTAAAACAGTTTCAATAAATGATTGTGGTATGAATCCATGGATCACAGCTCCAATCCCAACTCCTATTAAAATATACATCCATACTTTGGTTATTATTTCTTTTACTTGTTCAACTG
>CAYZEW010000031.1:0-14061 GCA_964477825.1 uncultured Candidatus Izemoplasmatales bacterium
TAAGGAACAGAGTTACAGTCTGTCGCGTTTAGCCTCTTCGCTACCCCTCCAACATGACGCATAAAGTCCTTACTCCTTTTAGCGCTATTTCATTATAGCAAAGTCATTTTTAAAATGCAACTATTAATATCTATAAATTGACAAATGCTTAATTTAATAATATAGTTATGAAGATAACAAAAGTTCAATAGGAGTTGTGAAAATGGTTAAACAAAAATATAATAAACGCCTATTTACTTTTAAAGAGTTTGTAAAGATTTTAGATAAAGCCATTTATTCAATGGTTAAACATAAAAGTGATTTAAAATTAATTAACAAAAATTTTAGAAGTAATATCATGCTTGCGGTTACTGAAGTTAATGGTTGTATTTATTGTTCTTACTACCATGTAAAAATCGCTTTAGAAACAGGAACATCAAATAGCGAAATGGAAGGTCTCCTTTCTGGAGAACTTCAAAAAGCTAAAAAAGAAGAATATCAAGCTTTACTCTTTGCCCAACATTACGCAGATGTTGATGGTAATTATGATCCTGAAATCTACCAAAAAGTGATTGAATCATATGGTGAAAAAGTAGCGCAAGGCATCCTTTCTAACATCCGCCTAATTATGATGGGGAATGCTTACGGAATAGCTGCAAACTGTCTTAAACTTAGGTTAACAGGAAAAAAGGTTATCGGAAGTAAACTAATAAACGAAATAACTATTCTAACAACTATCGTTATCTTAATGCCCGTTTTACTAATCAAAAATATCTTCACTAAAAAAACTGACTAAATTAATCCTTTAAACTATTTAAAAGGTATATTATAATTAAAGCAAGCAAATCAAGGAGGAACCACCATGAATGTAATAGAAAAATATAGAGATGTTGATAAAATTATTAATAAAGACTTAGTCTTAATAATTGCAAAGACGCATACATGTTCAGCATGTAATACCATAATGAGAACCTTAGAAACTAATGTTAGTTATTTTGATGAAGTTGAAAACTATACAATTTTCGTTGATGACATTGATCAATTTAGAGGAGAATACTTAATCTTTAGTGTTCCTACTGTCCTTATCTTCAGTAAAGGAAAAGAACTATTAAGAGAATCTCGTTATATGAATTATGCTAAGATGGATCGCTTAATCGAAATGTTTACTAAATAATTAAAACAGCTAAAATCAATTGATTTTAGCTGTTTTTTTGTCTTATCTAATTCCATAATATAGTAATCCAATTAAAATTAAAATGAAAACAATTCTAACCCAAAATGGTAAAATGCTATTTCGATAATAACGATTATATCGGTAAGTTCGATAATATTTATCTCTTGAACTAACGCGATAAAGGTTAGAACGGTTTATCCCAGATCTCATATTTCCAGAGTTTCTACCAAATGACCCTCCCCCTGATCTCGACATTCCACTTCTTCCCATTCCTCGTGAACCTGAACCACCAATATGACGGCCTCCACTTGATGATATTCTCATTTATATCATTCCCTTCTTTTTAAGAAAATAACGCATAAATAATCACTCCAATAATGCCGATAAAGATTATTAAGATTGGCATTGATACCGGTAAATCAAGATCTCTTAAAGTGAATTTAGAAACTAGTTGTTCTGATTCTACTTCTTTTTTAGTTAACCCTTTTTTAATACTTTGATTAGTCTCTTGGTTTTCAAGTTGTTGTCTAAAGTATGAATTTCCTGGTCCTTGTCTTTGGATTGCCATTACTTCATCTCCTTTTAAAACAAAACTTTATTTAAAAACAAATTTAACTCTTGATAATAATGTTTCTTTATTTGATATATCAAATGACAAAATGTTTTCTGCTTTTCTTCCTTCAATAACTAATTTCTCACCAAGTAGTGATTCCTTTTTAAAAGTAATTCTTATTTGTTTAAGCTGATGCTTTTCTAAAATATTAGAAGGAATATTATCATAAGCAACAATCATATAATAAACATTATTCATATGGTTATTAATATCGATATATGATGTCTTAACTATATCTTCACTTTGATAAATTACTTGAGTATTTAATTGCTTATTTTTAGAAAACTTTAAAGCTTGCGCAGTAGTTGAAGAATACTTAAACATTGAAATAACTTCTTTTGTAGGCGTTACAATTTCTTTTGTTAAAATATCAACTAAAACAAATTTACCTTTGGCCTGTGCAATTAAGTTTTTATCTTGATCCCACATTTCCCATTTCCGGTAAGCAAAATATCTTTTAAAAGAATATGGTAATGTTCCACAAGTAACTGTTGATTTTCCAACTGGTAAACTGATAATATCTATTTCATAATCAATTAAAACCCAAACAAGCCCAATTGATTGATAGAAATCTGTCCCTGCCCCATATGAATCAGCATTATGCACCATTGCATCTTGAAAATAATTTAATAGCGCTGATACTTTTAATTTTTTATGAATATCAACTTCGTATGTATGAATGTAATAATCTTGATAGTACATAGTTTCACCTCATAAGTAATTATAACATAGTTTTAAATATCTTGTTTTCTAAACCGAGTAATTGCTAATCCTATAAAAACCACTGATATAGTTAATGTGAAAATAAGATTGTAAATGATTGAGCTTACCTTAGCAGTATCTGTTAAAATAGCAATAATATTATCCATAAGGTAACTTGGAATATATTTTAAAATTCCTACTTCAAATAATCTTAATGCTCCAAAGAAAAGCATAATTCCAAAAGAAGTAACAATAGCTAAAAGATATGATTTACTATATGTTGATGCAAATAAAGTAATCGCTGTTATATATATAATATAAACAAAAAACAATAATGTCCCATAAAACATTCCTAAGATATCAACTTCACCAAAAATAAAGTAAGTATAGTAATCAAAAACAAAAGAACCAATTAATAAAGAACCTAATAGTAAAAGATTTAAGGAAAAATATTTAGCTAATAAATATTTAGTTCTACTAATTGGTTTACTAATAATAAGTGGCAATAACCCTTTTGTTTTATCACTGATAAACATTGCTACTGCAACAAATATAATCACATATAAATAGAGTTCATAAAGGTTACCAATATATTGTGAATAACTTTCCATAACTGTTGGGGTAGTAGAATCAACAATAATTCCACTCCCTTTTAAAGTAAACGCTAAAATTTCATTTAAATATCTTGCGGTTAATGGACTAATTATCGCAAGCATTACTAATAAAACAGGAAAGATAATAATTTTAGATGTTTTTTGTAAATAGTAAAAGTCGTATTTAAGCAGTCTTTTCATTAGTTAACCTAATAAAGATATCTTCTAAACTGGTTTTCACTTTTTTGTATTCTACTATTTTTTCATCTAAATTAATTAAGCTTTTAATTAAATCATTAGCCGCTGTTTTATTATCTAATTCACAAATTAGCCCATTATGTTCAATTTTAAGATTTGTTACTAACTGATGATTAATAAGCTTTTTCATTACAGTTTCAGGGTTATTCTCAGTTTCAATATATATTTTATTAGAATAAAACTTTTCTTGAATATCACTCATCTTACTTTCGAAAAGTAAAACTCCTTCATCTAAAATCCCAATTCGATCACATACTCTTTCAACATCCTCTAAAATATGCGTTGAATAAAAAATTGTTTTTGTTCCTTTAAGTTTATAAATCATATTCATAACGTCATTTCTCCCAAGCGGGTCTAAAGCACTCGTTGGTTCATCCATTATTAATATTTCCGGATCATGTAACAATGCTTGCGCAATCGCTAAGCGTTGTTTCATCCCTCTTGAAAAAGCACTAATTTTCTTTTTAGAATCTCCTAAGGCGACAAACTCTAAAACCTCAGAAATTCTCTTTACTTTTTCTTTTTTATTTAAATCAAAAAAATCATAAGTGAAAGCTAAATAATCTCTTGCTTTCATGTAACTAGGAAAAACAGGTACATCTGGGACATAACCGATTTTTTTCTTATACAAGCGATCATTATAATCTACTAGTTGTTCATTTATATAAATATCCCCACTATCTTTTGTGATTAATGATAAAATAAGATTAATTGTCGTTGTTTTCCCTGCCCCATTTTTACCAATAAACCCGTAAACTTCACCTTGTTTAATCGTTAAATTCAAAGCATCTAAAACAACAACATTATTATACGATTTAGTTAACTTAACTGTTTTAATTGCGTCCATTATTCATCTTTTCCAAACAACAAGTAAAAGACCCAACCAAAATAAACTAAAACAATTAATAAAAGCCAAACAATTTTGTTTCCACCTTTTACTTTTCTATCTTCACCAATAATATCAACAATCGAATAAATCTTAAAGCCAAAATCAATCAGTAATAATGGGATTAATAGTAATATAACATTTGGAAATCCATCCATCTTTTTTCACCTAAATTCCTTCTCTAATTTCTATTTTATCAACTAAACTATTATAACCTTGAATCCCTGAAATTAAATACAGTACTCCAGTAATTAAATTTATCATCATAATTAGTCCACCCCAAATAGCTTGATATAAGTAAACTTTTTTTGCTTTTTCTTTTGAGTAAATTCCTTTAATTAATTTTGTAAATATTATTAAATTAATAATAAATATTACTAAAAAAACAAAGGCAAAAATAAATACTATTATATATATTAAATACATTATGTAATTAAATGATTCAATTTCACTAGCTGTCATTTCCGCTAAAATATCTTTATAAAAAGTAAACCTATCAAAAAAAGGGAAAATTAAAACTAAACCAACATAAGTGAATACTGATAATCCTTCAGCTACAAGCCCAAAAATTGTTAGTTTTTTAGGAGTGTTTTCCATCTTATGCATAATTATTCCCCCGTTCTAAAAATAAAATAATTTTTATTCGAACTTTACTGCCGTTCCATAAGCAATGATTTCTGCAGCTCCACCCATAACTGATGATGTTTGGAGTCTAAACCCAATAACCCCATTAGCTCCAAGAGCTTCTGCATCTTGTAATAATCTTTCTGTCGCAATTTTTCTTGCTTCATTCATCATTTCTGTATAACTATTTATTTCACCACCAACTAAACTTTTAAATCCTGCTAAAATATCTTTACCAATATTTTTCGTTTGAACAGTAGATCCTTTAACATACCCTAAAACTTCTACTACTTTTTTCCCAGGAACTTCATTAATTGTATATAGTTCTTTTCTTGTAATCATTTCCAAACTCCTTTCTTAAAATTATTTTGTCCTTTATAATTCAATTATAAGGAAATTAACCATAAAATACAAGGAAATTATTTTTTATTATTTTTTATCTCGATTTTTAAAAAGCCATCCTTATTTTTGGATGGCTTTAAAGTTTTTAATTGGGTGTTAGCCACTCTTAATCACTAGTTTCTGACTGCGTATACTCCGTGAATAAACCAATAAACTTCTGCATATTCTCGTTATATACTGTATACATAATTACTTCTGTATATTCTGAATCTTTATAATCAGTATAATCCCCTAAGGCTTTAACAATGATTGAATGTTCACCTTCATCTAAGTTTAAAGGATATTGATTATTCTCAGTATTATAATCAACACCATCAATATTGACAACATAACTTGATGAATTTATAATCGCATCAAAATTTAAATTACCGGCCTCATCAATATAAACATTTGTTGGAGCATCTAAAACTACTCTTAAATCTGGGAAAGGTACTTTAGGCGGAACAGGAATATGTTCACCTTTAACAAAGAAAGCCCCATTAGTTACACTTCTAGCGTAACCATCAGATGGATTATTAATATATATATAATCTCCTTCTTCATTAATTAAAGACATGGTAGTACTTCCACCACCATCAAAATTATATGCTTCAACAGCGTCAAAATATAACATAATTTCCGCTAATTCATATTCTGTTACTCCTAAATAACCATTAACGTAATCTCTTCCATCAACTACAACAAAAAAGACTGTTCCATCCTCTTTTACCCCAATAGCAGTACGAGGATGACGATATGATGGACCAGCTCCTTCACTATAATATTCAGTAGCAACTCCATCTTTTACTAGTTGTTCCCATGCTCCTATCGCAAATCTTACACCTTCAAAGTCACCACCCATATGTTGTTGAACAATAACGTAATCTGTTTCTGTGATTAGTTCATCATCATTAAAGTCTTTTCCAACGATAACCATTTTTTGAAGAGGTGGGACTAATTCATCAGTCGTTTGATAAGCAAGTTCTCCTTTTCCAAAATAAATATGGTTTCCGTCTATTTTAGTCTCAGAAGCATTAATAATTACTTTATTTAAATCTCCAGTAATTAGTTCTTGATAATTTTCAAAATAAACAGTTACTTGATCATCACTACTAGGTAGTTGATTAATTCCTGATATTGGGACATTTAATTTTAATGATCCCTCACTATTAAAGACTAATAATTCAAAACCAGTATATTCCGGTCTTCCAAAAACAACACTACCATCATCCTTAAACCCAATGACCGTTCTTTCATAGCCAAGTCCTGGACTTAACACTTCAAAATTACGAACATATGCTTCTACAGGATAACCGGTAGCGCCAAAGAAATCGCCGTTAACACCACCAATAACTTCATAGTTTGGATAACGAGAATTAATATTATTAATAATCGTATTTAAATCTCCTTTACCCCAACCATAATCTAAATAATTATCGCCAACAACAATATTAAGATCACTATGTTCACTTATATTAGCTCCTAAATAATTAATTACTTGATTTGTTTCTGTCCCATTATAATTAATTGAAGCAATCATTTTAGTATGTCTAACTCCTTCAATATATTCCGTTGTTCTTTCTGAATAATTAACTCTAAATAACCCTTTTACATGCGTAAAATTAGGCGATGATAAAACAACTAAAAATAAAATGATTGCTAGGAGTTTCTTCTTCATTTTAATTTACCCCCTTTGTTGGGATTTCAATAGTTACATTATCAACCTCAGAAATAGTCATTGTCACAAAATATGTTTGCCCATCAATTAACAACTCCGCAAACATTTCTGAAACAAGCGTACCTGTTGTTGCCATTTTAAAAGACTCTAAGGTGCTATTTGGAAAAGCATTTTGAAAAAAAGCTTCAACAGTTTGATAATTTTCAGAATTAAGATTATATTTCCCATCAACTACCCTAAAATAAGTATAATCAAATCCTTTATAAAATAAAAAACTATTATTTGTAAAACAATCATAACTGTTTTCAAAAATAACATTATTCATAACAGTAGTATGTTGACATACTCCTGAGTCATCTAAATAATAATCAATTTGATTAGCAGTTTGAATAGCTGCTTTATTATCATCAAACAACATTATAATATTAAGGTTATTTTCTCCTTCTATAACTTCTACATCAAATTGATAATTTGTTAATTCAGCAGTATTTTTTAATACTGTTCTTAACTGAATCTCTTGTCCGGTTAAATCAATACATTCCCCATCTACTTCGATTTGTTGTTCTGTACATGGAACGTCTTCAATTACTCCTTCTTTTTCGCAAGCAGTTAAAACAAAACTAAAACAAAGTAACATTAAAACAATAAGTTTTTTCATAGTGCCTCCTTCTTTTATGTCTTAAATTATTTAATAAAGCTATCTCTTTTTTTAAACTATAAGAAGCTAATAATCTTCTAATTTTTTTAAGATATTTCCCTTTTATAACTAATTTTATCATACCTTATTTTAATTGAAATTAAATATCATTAAATGAAATTAAAAACATTTATAATCTTATGATATAATTTTATTATATACCGGAGGTGTTAAAATGAATATAGCTATTTATGGAGCAGGCGGAATGGGAACTATTTTAGGGGCTTATATCACAAAAGCTGGTTATGACATTGATTTAATCAATCGTAACAAAGACCACATTAAAGCTTTAAAAAAAGATGGCGCTAAAATTATTGGAAAAATAAACTTTACTCAAAAAGTAAGGGCCTTACTTCCTGAGGAAATGTCTAAGCAATACGACATAATTTTATTAATGACAAAACAAAGATATAACCAAGAGATTGTTGAAAGTTTAGTGCCATTTTTAAGTGAAAAGGGCGTTATTTGTACAATGCAAAATGGTTTACCAGAGTTATCAGTTGCGAAAATTATCGGTGAAGATAAAACAATTGGTTGTACTATGTCTTGGGGCGCAACCTTCCATGGTAATGGCGTTAGTGAGTTAACCTCCGAAGCAACAAAAGAAACTTTAACTTTTAGTATTGGTAAATACGGAAATAATGATGATGAATTATTTAACTATATTGTTGAATTATTAAGAACAATGGGGCATGTTAAAATTGAAAAAAATTTCATTGGTGCAAGATGGTCTAAACTTTTAATTAATGCTGCCTTTAGCGGTCTAAGTGTTGTGACTAACGCTACTTTTGGTGAAATTGCTAAAAATAAGAAAACGCGTTTGCTTGCTTTAGAAGCAATTAAAGAATGTATTGATGTTGCTAAAGCCGCGAACATCCAAATTGAACCCCTTCAAGGGAAAGATGTTGTTAAATTAATGGATTATAATAATATTTTTAAAAAACAATTTAGTTTATTCATTTTACCAATTGCCATGAAAAAACATCAGTTAATCAAATCTAGTATGTTAAGAGATATTGAACGCGGTAGAAAATCAGAAATCGATGCGATTAATGGTATTGTTTGTGAATACGGTAAAAAAGTAGGTGTTAAAACTCCTATTAATGATCAAATAGTCTCGATTGTTCACCAAATTGAAAATCAAGAATTATCCCCTGAGATGGTTAACTTAAAATTCTTTAAAATGTTAAAAAAATAAGTTATTTTTAAGATTCTTTATTTTTTACAACATTTGTCTTTACTTTTTATTGAATATTGATATAATTAATTCAGACCGAACGTTCGGTCGGGTATTAAAATACAGACGGATTAATCCTTAAAAACATTAGTCCAGAATCGAGGAAATATGCTGAAACTACTGAAATATATGGCTTGGTGGCATTACTTAGTAATCTTGATAATGGTTGGAATTGTTTATCAACAAGTTTCTTTTGACTTATCAATTCCAGAATACATTGGAAATATTATTAAGTTTGTTGGAATTGGAGCCCAAACTGGAATATCCCAAACATCTAATATTTTAAAAGAAGGTTTTAAAATGTTAGGCGTTGCTCTTGCGAGTATCACTTTAACAATTATTATCGGCTATCTAGCTGCGGTAATTGGTTCAGGACTTTCTCGTAATATAAGAAAAGAGTTATACCAAAAAGTAGATAACTTTTCCATGAAGGAAATGAATGAATTTTCTACTCCTTCATTAATCACTCGTTCTACCAATGATATCACGCAAGTTCAAACAGCGACTATCTTTACCTTAAGACTCGCAATTACTGCCCCAATTATGGCAATTAAAGGAATCTCAAAAATAACTGGGATTAGTGATGAAATGTCTTTAACAGTTGGAATCGCTATTGTGTTAATCATTATTATGATTTCTATTATCTTTATTAATGTCTTACCCCGTTTTAGAAAAGTTCAAACCTTAACTGATAGTTTAAACTTAGTAACTCGTGAAAACATTACTGGGATAAGAGTAATTAGAGCTTTTAACTCTGAAAAATATGAAGAAGAAAAATTCAACAAAGTAAATAGTGATTTAACTCAAACAAACCTTGAAGTTAACTTTGCAATGGCCTTTATGATGCCGGGAATGCAGTTAATTATGAATTCCGTCAACTTAGCGATTATTTGGTTAGGAGCAATTCTTATTAGTGATTTTGCCCTTGGGGCAAATCCAATGGAAGGTTTAGCCTTAGAAACACAGTTTGTTACTTATGCAAACATGATTATTATGAGTTTCATGATGTTAATTATGTTGTTCATTATGATTCCAAGAGCGCAAGTATCAGCTAAGAGAATTAATCAAGTCTTTAAAAAAGAAATTAGTGTTAAAGATCCTAAAGATCCGCTAGATATCGAAAAAACAAATAAAAATCAACCAATTATTGAATTTAAAAATGTTAATTTTAATTACGCTGGTGCTGATCAAAATATATTAGATAATATTAATTTAAAAATTTACCCTGGAGAAACTATTGCGATAATTGGTTCTACTGGTAGTGGTAAATCTACCTTAATTAATCTTATTCCAAGATTTTATGATGTTACTGAAGGTAGTGTTGAAATTTATGGTAAAGATATTAGAAATTACCGTCAAGAAGATTTACATAATCTCATTGGGTATATTCCCCAAAGTGGTACATTGTTCTCTGGAACAATTCGTTCTAATATCCAAATTGGAAAAGCTAGCGCAAATGATGAAGAAATATTAAAAGCTTTAGAAATTGCGCAAGCAAAAGAATTCATTGATGAATTAGAAAACGGTCTAGATGCTCCAATTTCCCAAGGTGGGAAAAACTTTAGTGGGGGACAAAAACAACGGCTTAGTATTGCTCGCGCCGTTGTCCGTACTCCTGAAATATATATTTTTGATGATTCTTTTTCTGCCCTTGATTATAAAACTGATAAAGCTTTACGAAACAAACTTAATAGTGAACTTCCTAGCGCAACTAAATTTATTGTTGCGCAAAGAATCGGAACAATTATTAAAGCTGATAAAATCGTTGTTTTAGAAAAAGGTAAAATCGAATGTGTTGGAACTCATGATGAACTAATTAAAACTTGTAAAGTTTATCAAGAAGTTGCTTTATCACAATTATCAGAGGAGGAGATTAATCATGGCTAATAAACCTTCTTTTAATCAACCTCAAAATGGCCCTAGAAGAAACATGGGTAAGACTAACCGTCAACCTTCCTTCGGCCCAGGTCGTAAGGGTGGCCCAATGGGATCATCAATGATTGTTGAAAAACCTAAAAACTTTAAAGAATCAATGAAAAACTTATTCCATTATTTAAAGAAATATAATGTTTTAATGTTAATTGCGATTATTTTCGCAATTGGAGGAACAATCTTTAATATTGTTGGTCCTAAACTTTTAGGAAACATGACCAATGAAGTTCAAATCGCAGTTTTTGGGGGAGTCCCAATTGATCTAGCTAAAATTAAAGAAATCGCAATTATTCTAATTGTTTTATATGTTTTAAGTTATATCTTTAATTTAGCCCAAGGAATTATTATGAATATTATTACTCAAAGAACTTCACGAAAACTAAGAAAAGATATTTCTGCGAAGCTTAACCGCTTACCATTAAACTATTTTGACACAAGAAGCTATGGTGATATTTTAAGTATTGTAACTAATGATGTTGATATGATTGGCCAAACACTAAACCGTTCTTTAGCTTCTTTAATCACATCAATTACTTCTATTATTGGGGTAATTATAATGATGTTAACAATCAATGTTTTACTGGCAATCATTATTGTTGCCTTAGTCCCTTTAAGTATGGGACTTATGATGTTAATTATGAAGTTTTCCCAAAAGTATTTTAGAGTATATCAAAATGGTCTTGGTTCAATTAATGGTCATATAGAAGAAATTTACTCAGGACATAATGTCGTTAAAGTCTTTAATGCTAACTATAATGCTAAAAAAGAATTTGATGAATTAAATAACAACTTATATGAAGGTTCTTGGAAAAGCCAATTTTTCTCAGGACTAATGATGCCAATTATGAATCTTACTAAAAACATTAGTTATTTAGTAGTTGGAGTTGTCGGAGGAATCTTAGCGGTAGCTGGAAAAATCCTCATTGGGGGAATTCAAAGTATGTTATCTTATGTTCAAAAACTTTCAAAACCTTTAAACCAAATTGCTCAATCCTTAAACCAACTTCAATCTACTGCCGCAGCTGCTGAACGAGTTTTTAGCTTTTTAGAAGCTGAGGAATTACCTGATGAATCTGATTTAAGTGACGATGTTGATTTATCTTCTGGAAATATTGAGTTTTCTCATGTTAAATTTGGTTACCTTAAAGATAAAATTATTATTAATGATTTTAATATTAAAATTAATGATGGCCAAAAAATTGCGATTGTCGGCCCAACTGGTGCTGGAAAAACAACAATTGTTAATTTATTAATGCGTTTTTATGAACTTAATAGTGGCGATATTTTGATTAATGGTGTCTCAACTAAAAAAATAAAACGTCAAAATGTTCATTCCCTCTTTGGAATGGTATTACAAGATGCATGGCTCTTTAAAGGTAGTATTAAAGAAAATTTAACTTACGGAAATAAAGACGTAACAATGGATGATATTATTAATGCTTGTAAACTTAGCAATGTTCATCACTTTATTGAAGCCTTACCAAATGGATACGATCATATAATTGATGAAAACTCATCAATTTCACAAGGCCAAAAACAACTTCTTACAATCGCACGTGCAACAATTGCTAATCCACCAATGCTAATATTAGATGAAGCAACATCTAATGTTGATACTAGAACAGAGATTTTAATTCAAAAAGCAATGGACTCATTAATGGAAGGTCGTACAACATTTATCATCGCTCATCGTTTATCAACGATTAAAAACGCTGATTTAATTTTAGTAATGAAAGATGGCGATGTTATTGAAACTGGAACACATGAAGAATTACTTGCCCAAAACGGCTTCTATTCAGAACTATATAATAGTCAGTTTGATACAATTGAAGAATAACTTTTAACCCTTTACTTGGAGGTATAACCATGAAAGGAAACCTTATCAGTAAAATCATTAAAAGAACATTATTAGCTTTACTCTTCTTTATTTTAATCATTAATATTCCCCTTACTAATTTAAAACATCTTGAAACTACAAATGATTATAATAATTGGATGAAAGATAATCTAAAAAATGATACTTTATTAGTTGAAACTAAGATGTTAGGAGCACATGACGCTTTTTCAAGCGAAATCAACTATACAAGTCCGCCTGATGTTTCAGCTGATAAGATTATGACAGGGCTTCCTGGTGCTTTACTCAAAGGCTATTTAATTAAGCAATCAGTTACCCAAAAAACAGATGTTAATGGGCTCTTAAAAAACGGGGTTCGTTATTTAGATATCCGCCTTACTTATGATAATGATACTTGGGTAACTAAACATAACTTCGTTAGTAGTGACTTTATTAAGATTGCTGATGATCTTGTTACTTATTTAAATACTTACCAAGGAGAATTTTTAATTTTAGATTTTCAACATATTGATGGGTTAGATTATAATAGTGATACTGATTATCAAACCTTTCTTAAAATGCTAGAAGATACTACTTTATTAGATTATCAATATGTCGATTCAAATAAATCTTTAGGAGAAATTACTTATCAAGAAATAACAAATAATAAAACAACTTCTAAAATAATTATTATTGATAAATTTACTAAACAAAATAAAGAAACATATTCATATAATGAAACGATTCGCTCTTCTTGGGCAAATACTAATAATTTTGCTAATACAGTTACTTTCTTAAATGATGAAGCGTCCTACATTAAAAGCACAACTACTTTAGATGACTCATTTAAAGTAATGCAGGCAGTATTAACAACCCAAATGACTCCTAAAGGAATAGTTGATAGTCTAGTCTCTTGGTCTTTAATTGCCCGGGCAGAAGATTTTAATAACTATTTAATTACTAATGAAGCCTTTGATGATCTTATGGAAGTTTTACCAATTATCATGGTTGATTACGCAAACTGTAATACAAATGATTTTGTTGATAATATTATGGAAAAGATTATTGAAGCAAATAAATAAACCAAAAAAAGACTATGAGTTTATCATAGCCTTTTTTGTTTAAATGTTTTATTTATAGTTTTAAATGAACTTAGTCGTGATAAATTCCCCAAAACAGATGTCCACCATTGTTAAAACCAAACCCAAATTTTAATATATTCATTATAGTTCTCCTTTTAGCGTTGTCTTGATTTCTTTATATTCTTCAATACTAATTTCACCTTTAGCTAATCTTTCTTTAAGTTTACCTGTTGAGTCTTTCTTTTTAATACTGTAATTACCAAAATTACCATTAATAAGGTAATAAATTAAAACTCCTATAATAATAAGCCAAAATATCATCATCTAAATCTACTCCTTTCTTAATGTACAACTTGCATTATTGCAAGAACCACATTTGTCCACTATTAAA
>CAYZEW010000032.1:0-12688 GCA_964477825.1 uncultured Candidatus Izemoplasmatales bacterium
CTTTCTTAATGTACAACTTGCATTATTGCAAGAACCACATTTGTCCACTATTAAACTACTTAATTCTATTGGTATATCTGTTTTTTGATTTAAATAACTAGATCCAACATATAACAAAACTATTAAAATGATTGCAATGATTGTTAATAACATTATTTTTTAACCTCTTTTAAAATTTCATTATATTCAGTAATTGAAATTTCACCATGTTCTAATCTGTTATCTAAAAGTTCTTTTAAATCTTTAGGAATTTTTACACCTTTATCAAAAGCTAATAAGATTAGAATCAGAAAGGATGAAAAACCTAACCAGATCACAATACTGTTAAGATAAAAAATGATACTTGACGTCTCACTATAATAATGATGATACATCATTGATTCAAATCTAAAAATATTTATCAAATATGCCACCAATAAATAAATAATTGAAAAACTTAATAATAAATAAAATATTCTTATCTTTTTCTTCATTTTTATCACCCATCCATATTCTATAATTAAAATATGAAAGAAATATGAAGTTAGATAATTATTTCAAAAATAATTTTATTATTGACCTTTTTTGCAGTTATTGTCCCATTAAGTGGAGTAAGTAAAAGTTTGCAAATATATAATCCTAGTCCTTTCCCATATGGATTTTTATTGTTTAAGCCATTATTTTGGTATCCTTTACTAAAAATCTTAATTAAATCGATATTTTCTAAATTTTCAGCTTCTGATGTAAATAATAAATGAAGTTGCTCATTTTTATATGCTTGGATGTATAACTCACTATTTTGGTTTGAATAATGGAAAGCATTAGAAACTAAGTTTTCTATTATTCTTGAAAAATCTCGTTCATTCCATAAAACTTCCAGTTTATCTTCTATTTCTAGTTTCAATTTAATATCCTTTATAGCTAATACATCTTCGTATTCCGTTATTTTTTTATGAATAATTTTGGATAAATCTATTTTTTTATAGTTTTTCTCGTTATTATAATCAAGCAAATCATTTAAAAGATGATTAATATTCCCAGCTGCATTAAAAGCATTTTCTGCTTCTTCTAATTTAACTTCTTGCTTTTTTAAGATTTTATTAAAGTAAGCATAAATAATTGTTAACGGCGTTTTAATATCATGGGCTAACCCTTTCATATTCATCTCTTTTTGTTCTGTTAACATATCAATACTTTCTAAATATCTTGAAATCACTTTATAAATATGTTCAAACTCTGAATAATTAAAATGAGGATCAATAAGTTCATTTTCATCAATTAACTTCAATACTTTTTCTAAATCACTACTAATAAAATAATTGCTTTTCTTACTTGAGAAAATTAAAGATAGTAATGCTAAAACATAAATGATAATTAAAAGAATATTTAAAGTTAAAATATTGTTTTCAATCAAATTAACAGTAACGCTATTAGTATTATCAACGTATACCGTATATGAACCTTTTAAGGTAGAAATAGTATATTCTTTTGAATAGACATGGTCAGGATATGAAGAAAATAATACTTGGTTATCTTCATCTACAAACCCAACTTCAACCTCGTGAATATGAACATAATGCTCAATATATTCAAGCGCAATATCAACATCATTATCATTAATAAGATGAGTTATAATGCTTAAAAAGGCTGAATTTTCTTCTTCAACCTTGTCTACTAAATAATTGTTATTAATAATATAAAAAGCAACATTAATTAATAGGAAAATTACAGTAAGGATAATTGTTAATAAAATAATACTTTTTTTATAACTATCTCTTAAATTTTTAATCATCTACTTCACCTACAAGTATATACCCTAATCCGTATACTGTTTTTACTAATGGTTGGTGATATACTTTTTTAATTTTAGCTCTAATATTACGAATATGGACATCAATTACTCGATCAAAGACATCAGCTTCACCAAGATATAACACATCTAAAAACTGTTCTCTTGAAATAACTTTATTAACTTCTTGAAAAAGTAATTTCAACATTAGATATTCAACTGATGTTAAAGGTATAATCTCATTATTAATAATAAGTTGATTCTTCCCTTCTTGAAATTCAATTGTTTTATTATTTAAAGTAACAATCGATTCATGATAGGCTTTTTTAATAAATAAGTTTTCTAACTTAATAATCACTTCTTCTTCAATAAAGGGTTTATATAAATAATCATCTGCCCCTTTTTTCAAACCTTCAAGTTTTTCATGAATGGCGGTTTTTGCAGAAATAACAATAATATGAACGTTTGATATTTTTCTGACTTCTTGGATAAACTCTTCCCCTGACATAATTGGCAACATCAAATCAGTAAGGATTGCATCAATATGATGTTCTTTAAAATCTTCAAGGGCCTTAATGGCATTAAAAGAAGAAAAGACTTGATATCCTTCTTTTAATAAAATGTCCGTTAAAATTTTATTAATTTCTTTATTATCTTCTAAGACAATAATCTTTTTCATAAAACCACCTCTATTTTGCTGGTTTAAACCGTTTTAATCTTAAAGCATTGAGTAATACTGAGATTGAACTAAAACTCATTGCCGCTGCTGCAAACATTGGATTTAGTTTTGGTCCGCCAAAAGCAAATAATAATCCTGCTGCTAAAGGAATTCCTAAAGTGTTATATGCAAAGGCCCAAAATAAGTTTTGTTTAATATTTCTAATTGTACTTTTTGATAATTGTAACGCTGTTACAACGTCTAAGATATCACTTCTCATTAAAACTATATCAGCAGATTCCATTGCAACATCAGTTCCAGATCCTATCGCAATTCCTACATCAGATTGAGCTAACGCTGGAGCATCATTGATGCCATCTCCTACCATCGCAACAGTTTTACCTAATGCTTGGAGTTTTTTTACTTCTTTTACTTTATCTTCTGGTAAAACTTCTGCTAAGACTTTGTCAATTCCAACTTGTCTACTAATTGCTCTTGCAGTACGTTTGTTATCTCCAGTGATCATGTATACTTCAATTCCTAATTCATGAATCTTTTCAATTGCTACTTTTGAACTCTCTTTAATTATATCAGCAACAGCGATAATCCCTATTAGATTTGCGTTTGTTGACAAGAACATTGGTGTCTTTCCTTGATTTGCTAAAGTAATTGAATGATTAAAAATATCAGTTAAATCAATCTTTTTATCTTTCATTAATTTTTCGTTTCCTAAATAATATAATATATTATCAAGTTCAAATTCAATTCCTCTTCCAGGTAAGGCATTAAAATGTTTTAATGTTTTAAGTTTTAAGTTTTTCTCTTTTGCTTTTCTAACAATTGCTTCACCAAGAGAATGTTCTGATTTAACCTCTGCAGATGCTGCTATTAGTAATACTTCATTAGCTAGTCCTTTACCACTTGGAATAATATCAGTAACTTCAGGTCTTCCTTCAGTAATCGTCCCAGTTTTGTCAAAGATAATAGCGTCTATTTTATGAGCAGTTTCTAAAGCTACTCCACTTTTAATTAAAACTCCGTTTTCTGCTCCTTTACCTGTTCCAACCATTATTGCAGTTGGAGTAGCAAGTCCTAATGCACATGGACAAGCAATTACTAAAACTGAGATAAAGATTGTTAAAGCAAAGACAGATGATGCCCCACTTAAATACCAAGCAAGTCCTGAAATAACTGCAATTCCTAAAACGATAGGAACAAAATACCCACTAATAACATCAGCCATTTTAGCAATTGGTGCTTTTGATCCTTGCGCATCTTCTACTAACTTTATTATTTGAGCTAAGACAGTGTCTTCCCCAACTTTTGTTGCTTTAAACTCAATAGAACCAGTTTTATTAATACTAGCTCCAACTACTTTGTCGCCAACTGTTTTTTCAACTGGTAAACTTTCACCTGTGATCATTGATTCATCAATAGCTGTAATTCCGTTAATAACTTCACCATCAACTGGAACTTTTTCACCTGGTTTTACTAAAACAATATCATTAACTTTAACTTCGGCAATATCAACTTTACGATATTCACCATTAATAATGATAATTGCTGTTTTAGGTGATAATCCCATTAGTTTTTTAATTGCTTCTGATGTTCTTCCTTTAGCAATTGCTTCTAAATATTTACCAAGTAAGATTAAAGAAATAATAACCCCAGCTGTTTCAAAATAAAGATCATTAACATATTTAGTTGCAACTGTGCTATCACCAGTTGCAATCATTATAATCGCGTAAATCCCATATAAAATAGCTGCACTTGTTCCAAGGGCAATTAAAGAATCCATATTTGGGCTTCTTTTCCATAAGGCTTTATACCCAATTGTGTAAAATTTATACCCTGAAATTAATGGCGGAATAACTAAAATTAATTGGATTAGTCCAAAGTTTAAAGGATTAATATTTCCATCGATAATCACAGGTATTGGTAATCCTAACATATGTCCCATTGCTAAATATAGTAATGGAATAGAAAAAGCGACTGAAGTAATAAACTTTTTCCATAAAGTTTTTATTTCTTTGTCTTTTCTAGCCTTATCTTCATCAAACTGATTTTCTGATTTTGATTCACTTGGTTCGTACCCTGAATCTCTAATTACAGAATGAATTTTAGCAATATCAATGATCACTGGGTTGTAAGTTACTCTCGCAACTTCTGTTGCGAAGTTAACAACAACCTCTTCTACTCCATCAGTTTCATTTAATGATTTCTCAATTGTATTAACACAAGTTGCACAAGTAATTCCAAAAATAGTAATCTTTACTGTTTTAAAGTTTTCTTTTAAGGTTGCTTTATAGCCTACGTCTGTTACTGCTTTTATAACTTTATCTGTTAAGTTCTCATCAAACTCAACTATTAATCTTTCAGTCGTTAAATTGACAGATGCATTTTTTGTTCCCTCAATCTTATCAACTACTTTTTCTACGGTTCTAACACAACTTGCACATGTCATACCTTCAATATTAAATGTTTTTTTCATAATCGCTCCTCCTTTAAGGTTCATCTTAACTATATAATACAAATGTTAAGGAATTATAAAGGGGGCAATTAGATTATTTTTCTTCAAAATATTCATAAGCATCAATGATATCTAAATAAACACCATCAAAAGATGCATCAAGAATCATCTTTAAATAAGAATCATTATTTCCAAAAATAATATTTTGCCATGCTTTATCCCAGTATTTAACCTTATAATTTCCTTCCCATTGAGCATTTTCTTTATCTAACCATGATGGATGATTATTATCCCACTCTTCAAGCCAGTAGTAACGATAATCTTCAGCTTCTCCAATACTCATATAAGCAATAACTAAACGACTTCCTCCATTTTCCTTTGTTTTTAAAAGCTTAATATCATCACTAGTTAACTGGTAGTTATCTATAAAAAATAAATCAATTATAATTAAATCATAATTTGTTAGCAGGATTGCGTTTATAAACTCTTCTTTTGTTGAAAAAAGTTCCGGATTAATTAAATATAAAAAGTTTTTAGCATCTGATAAAGTTAAAATATCATTATCATTAACATTATAAGGTGTAACTGGATAAGTTGGGATATCATTTAACATTCGCTCATCAGCCGCAAAAGAAAGATATCCTAATTCACTGTTTTGTAAATATGAATCGTCCATATACTCATGAGTAAAGCAATAATCAGTTACTAAAACAGTAATGTCATTAGCTTTCGCTATTTCCATAAATGCAAGCATATCTTCGTTATCCTCATTATTTGTTTTACGGTTATCTTCTTCGTAGCCATAAAATAAGTCTTCTCTTCCTACTCCATCAATTGCACGAAGATAATCTAAAGCAAGTCTTCCATTACTTTCACCATTTATCGTCAATAAACTATGACCATTTTGAGAAATAATAATAAAGTTAGGATTTAACTCTTTAGCATCCTCACTAAGCTTAATTACAAATTGGCGCATTTCATCACGATAATTAACTTCTAATTCATCATTCTTAGTAGTTTTACAACTACTTAAAACCATTAAAAAGGAAACCATTCCTAACAATAATAATTTTCTAATTTGTTTATTAGCCATTATTTCCTCCTTTTTAAAAGTTTTTGTTTTGTCTCTTTAATTATACCGTAATCAAAAATAAAAAGCATCTAAGTTCAAAAAATAAGCTTAGATGCTTTTACATTTACAATAGTTCTTGAAGGTTTGAAATAACCTTTTGTCCTTTTAAAATTTCAATAATTTTGTCGAGTGAATTACATACTTTTAAAACTTGTTGGAAATCTTGGCTGCCTTCGCTAATCTTAAAATAACCTTTTATGACATGTTGGCGATCTTCTAAAGCCCATCTTTTAAGATCTAATACTGGATGACTTATATATGCATCCCCAAAATCAATTAATCCTGAAAAAGCAAAATCTTCAGTTACAAAAGTATGAGTAGTTGCTGGATTACTATGTAATACAACAAATTCGTTATCATTAGTAATCTTACTTAAAAGACTAGTAGCTAGTTTTTTAGCTTCTGTGATTTCTTCTTTTGTTCTTCCCTCAACTCGCTCTAGCTTCCAGTCAAACTCATAAGCTAGTCTTTCTTTCATTTCCGATAATGTATCAATAGGAAAAAGCCCTGATTTTTTTAATGGTTCATTATCAACATTATGAATTAAAAATAAAGTTTTTCCTAATTCTTCTAAGATTTTCTCTCTTGCTTTATCTGGTATTTCTAAATATTTTATTGCTTTACCTGGTATTTTTGACATACAAGTGTATTCAATTTCACCAACTTTTCCATACCCATAAATTAGTGGAACTGTAATCTCTGGGTATTTCTTTAAATGATTAAGAAAAACAACTTCTCTTTCTAAGCTTGTTTTATCTCTTAAACGATGTGGTCTTTGAACCTTTAAAATAATTTTATTGTTAACTGAATAAGCCCGTGCTTCTCCCCCTGTTTCGTCAATAAAATCGACAGTATCAACAGTTGGATCATACTTTTTAACAATCTCTAAAATGATTTTTTCTTCTAAAACTGGGTCTTTTGCATTTGGTTGAAAATAAGTAACTTTTTTCATTTTGTCCTCCCATAGTAAATCTAGATGTTATTTTATCGGTTTGATTTTATTTAAATGTAATGCATATTCTCCTTATGATATGTTTAACTAATAACTTTATTAAAATGTTTTTTAAACATTTCAACTAAATATGGATCAAATTGAGTTCCAGTATTTTTAGTAATCTCTAACAGTGCCTCTTCATTTGAGATTGTTGGTCGGTATGGTCTTTCACTAGTCATTGCGTCAAACGCATCAGCAATGGCAATTATTCTTGATTCTAAAGGGATATCAGTAGTTTTAATCCCTCGTGGATAGCCTTTGCCATCCCATCGTTCATGGTGATTCAAAACAATTTCTGAAATATCTCGCATATCTTTAGAAGAATTTAAAATTCTAAAGCCGATTTCTGGATGTGTTTTGACTAATTCATATTCCTTTTTTGTTAGAGAACTAGCTTTATTTATGATAGCTTCGGGAATTACAATTTTTCCAATATCATGTAGTAATCCTGCTGTTTTAACGTTCATTATTCCTTGTCTATTTACTTCACAAACTTTTGCTAATTTTTCACTAATTTCAGCAACTCTTCTTGAATGCGTCTCTGTATTTTTATGTTTTTCATGCAAAGTTGTTAAAATAGTTTCAATTGCATCACTTCTCATTGAAGGAATTTCAATTAATTTTTCACGATACATTGCATCTTCAGCACTACGATAGATATCTTGAATTTTAACAGTGTTATCTTTTTTTGTTTTATATCCAAATGAAATTGAAAGCGGAATTGATTCAATTTTTATTTTTTCTGCTTTTTGACGAATTTCATTAATAATTTTTTCAGCTTTTTTTGGAGATGTTTTTGTTAAAATTAAAACAAACTCATCGCCACCAATTCTCGCTGCAACACAACTTTTTTCAGTTTTATCTTGAAGGCAACCTTTCGGACATATTTCTTGTAATAACTTAGCATATTCTATTAAAAGTCGATCACCAGCCATATGGCCAAAAGCATCGTTTACCAGTTTTAAACCATTAATATCTGACATGACAATTGTTAGGGGATAATTTTCTTCTGTATCTAAGCTTCCTAACACTTCTTCATAATATCTTCTATTTTTTAAATTAGTTAGAGCATCTTCATACCCAACTCTTATTAATTCCATTTTATTTTTATGAGCTTCTGTGATATCTTCTCCTGAACTTAAGATTCCAATCATTTTATCATTAGCATCATATAAAACAACATTATTCCATTTTATTAATCTTTCTTCTCCCTTTGAATTTACAATTGGGTTTTCTGCTTCAATAGGTTCTTTTGTTTTATTTTTAATGATTTCATCAAATAGTTCTTTTGTTTCTTTAGCTATCCTTTTAGGAAGAAAATTTGTAAACCAGTCTTTTCCGATTATTTCCTCTTCATTTAATCCTAAGATTTTACAGCCTTTCTTATTTATTAATGTAATAATTCCCTTTTTATCTAAAACTAAAAATAATACCTCTGCAACATCAAGGTACATTTGAGCAACTTGTTTCTCATAGTTTAATTTTTTATTATAGTTTAATGTGTTTTTTAAATTTTCAACCATCAATCTAAAGGTTTCACTAATATTAGTGATTTCATCTTGATGATTTTTTTTATTTGCATTTATTAATTTATTTTTTTCTACTTCATCAATATAATCATTTATTAAATCAAGTGGTTCGCTTAAACGTCTTCCAATAATAAGTGCTCCAAATCCAAAAAATAATGATGAACCAATAAACAAGAGAATAAACGCTTGAAATCTTTCCTGATAACTACCTAAAACAAGATTTCTATCAACTAAATATAAAATACTCCATCCTTCACCTAAATTACCATTGGTATGATCAATTGATTCGTAATCGCCCCCAAATACAATAGCTGTTGAATCATATGTTAAATCAATTGGAGAAATTGCAACAAAATATTTTTCATTATCAATCTCAACAACTTTACTTGTCGTTATCTTATCTGCTAAATCAGTAAGTAAAATGGGATTTACTCTTTCAGATAACGGCTCAATATTATTACCATCAACAATAAGGCCTTTTGTTCTAACGATATAGTAGTTTCCATCATCATTTGTATTATGAAAGTTTGTAACTGAATTTGTAAAAATATAATCAATATTAAAATTACTTTTTAACATCCCAATAATATTATTGTTATCATCATATATTGGAACTACAACTCCTAAAACATATCCTTCAACACTATCATCAAACCCGCGATCATCAAGATAGATAACCCCGTCTCCATCATTAAAAGCACCTTTCCACCAATATTTTTCATAGTGAGCTAAGGTAGTTAGTTTCCCTGTTGTTGAAAGCATAACACCATATTCATTTGTTAAAAAAATTTCTCCATATAATTGTGGATAAAGCGTTTGTTGTGACTTAAGATAATTTGCAACATTATTATTCATTCTAGCTTGAATAAACGGATCATTTATATCATTTGTACTCATCCAAGTATTATTTAAATTTTCAATTAGGGTTGCTCTTTCGCCAGTAGTTAATGATTCATAATAAGTATTACTATCAATTAGTGTCTCCTTAATAGTATCTGATGAAGCTATCGTTGTTGTAAGGATAACTAAGTCACGTAACTCGTTTTCAATAGTTTTAGAAAGATAATCAACATTTTCTTTATCGTGTAATAACTGTGATGTCGTAATTGATGTTGTATTAACTTTCGCCAAAATAACTATCCCTAAAATCATAATAAATAACCCCATTGTAGTTATTGATAAAAACAATTTAGATTTAAATTTTATGATGCTCACCCTCTTCTAAATGCATATTAGTAAATCAACTGTTCTCTTCTAGTTGATTAATTAATATTATAATCTTTTTTTAATAGTTTTACTAATAAAATAACAATAAAATCATTATATAACGATCTCTTAGTTGTTATTTAGTGTTTACAGTTATTCTCAATCTTTCTTGACATTAGTTCAATTTAAAAAGTATAATATTATATACATATAGGAGGAGATAATTTTATGAATTTAGGAGTTTACTTAATTATTGGATTTATTATTTCAATAAGTGCTTTAGTTTATGCGTATTATCTTTATCGTAAAGTTTTAGAATACGATGAAGGTGAGGAAAGAGTAAGAGAAATAAGTTCTTATATCAAAGAAGGTGCAAAAGCGTTTTTACGTAGTGAATACAAAGTTATTTATACGTATATAGTGATTGCGACCGTTTTTATTTTTGTAGGATTCTATTTCGGTTATGATCATATTTCAGGATTAACTGTGAATAGTAATACAAACGTTGATATCGTCCAAACAAAATATTCAGCATTGTATTACGCTGGGGGAACTGCTTTAGCCTTTGTGCTTGGTTCATTATTTAGTTTATTAGCTGGTTATATTGGTATGAAAAGTGCAACAAACGCTAACTCAAGAACAGCAACTGCCGCTAAAGATAGTGGAATTATTAAAGCCTTAGATGTTGCCTTTAAAGGTGGAAGTGTAATGGGAATGAGTGTTGTTGGTTTTGGATTACTAGGATTATTAATTGTAATCTCATTAGCATTCTTATTAAATGTCGATGCATATGAAGTAATTACGTATGCCGCAGGATATAGTTTAGGAGCTTCATCAATTGCGTTATTTGGACGTGTTGGTGGAGGTATTTATACAAAAGCAGCCGATGTTGCGGCTGACTTAGTTGGTAAAATCGAAGCAGGAATTCCGGAAGATGATCCACGTAACCCTGCCGTTATCGCTGATAACGTTGGCGATAACGTTGGCGACGTTGCAGGAATGGGTAGTGACTTACTTGAAAGTTATGTTTCAAGTATTATCGGAGCTGCGACAATGGCCGCTTTAATCTTTAGTGCTGATCAAAGAATGAGTGGGATTTTATTTGTTTTATCAATTGCCTTTTCTGGAGTTTTAGCTTCAATGGTTGGTTCTTTATTTGTTAGGGGTAAAGAAGGTAAAAATCCCTTTAAAACTTTAAAAATGGGAACATACGTTAGTGCTGGGTTATTTATTGTTTTAACCTTTATTATTAATCTACTATTTATTGATACAATCAACTCTGATTTATATTATCAAAATAATGTTTTAATGAACATGCGGACAATTAATTTTGGAATGGCCCCATTTGTTAGTATCATTATTGGTTTATCAGTTGGAGTATTAATTGGTTTATCTTCTGAATATTATACATCATCAGATTATAAACATGTTAAAAATATTGCAGAACAGTCACGTACAGGTCATGCAACAAACATTATTGCTGGGATGTCTACTGGAATGGAATCAACTTTAATTCCTGTCTTAATCTTAGCTGTTGGAATCATTGGTTCATATTTAAGTGCCGGGTTACTTGGGGTAGGCTTAGCCGCAGTTGGAATGTTATCTACTGCTGGAATTACGATTAGTGTTGATGCTTATGGTCCAATTGCTGATAACGCTGGAGGGATTGCTGAAATGAGTGGTCTTGATAAAAGGGTTAGAGCAATTACTGATAAATTAGATAGTGTTGGAAATACTACTGCCGCAATTGAAAAAGGGTTTGCAATTGGTTCAGCAGCAATGACATCAATTGCGTTATTTACAGCCTTTATTCGTAAAGCAGGATTAAGCGGAATTAATGTTGCTGAACCACGCGTAATGGCTGGGTTAATTATTGGAGCAATGTTAGCATTCTTCTTCTCATCACTTGTTATTAAATCTGTTGGTAAAGCAGCGAACGAAATGATTAATGAAGTTCGCCGTCAATTTAAAGAAATGCCAGGAATTTTAGAGTATACGGAAACACCTGATTATGCTCGTTGTGTTGAAATTTCTACAAAGGCTGCTTTAAAAGAAATGGTTTTACCAGCATTACTTGCTATCTTTACTCCCCTTACTGTCGGTTTTATTTTTGGATCTGAAGTTTTAGGTGGAATGTTAGCAGGAACCTTAGTTACTGGTATCATGTTAGCAATCTTTATGGCTAACAGTGGTGGTGCTTGGGATAATGCTAAGAAGTTAATTGAAACTGGTGAATTTGGTGGTAAAGGTAGTGATGCTCATAAAGCAGCAGTTACTGGAGACACTGTCGGAGATCCATTTAAGGATACTGCTGGACCTTCAATTGATATCTTAATTAAATTAATGACTACTATTTCGTTAGTATTCGCAGCTGCGTTTGGAATGGGAATCATTTAGTAAACGAAAGACAAAATAAATAAATAAAACAAGAAATTTCAAATGAAATTTCTTGTTTTATTTTGGCTTCTATTTTTTAATTTTACTTTTTATTCTCATATATAAATTATTAAGTTTTTCTTTTCTTTCAGCTCTTTTAATCGCGGAAACTCTCAATCTTTCCTTCCTCTTTTCTTCATTAATTCTTTGTTGTTCTTCTAATTTAAGTTTAGCTTCCCTTGCAATATCTTGTGAAATAAGACGAACAATATTTTTTGTAATTGATTCACTAAACATCGTTGTTGTAATTCCTAAAGAATCAATAACATAAATTTTAATATTTGTTGTATCTGCCTTACCATTATTTAAATCTCTTATGATTTTTTTTAGTTCATTACAATTAATAATTAGTTTCATTGAATCTCTAGAAGGAATAACTATTTTTGAATCTTCCCCTAAGTTATTTTGTTTTAAGTATGTATTAAAATAATCAATATTTCTATTTTTATAATTAACTCCAATTGCTACAACCCTTGTATCGTTTATATTATTATT
>CAYZEW010000033.1:0-12632 GCA_964477825.1 uncultured Candidatus Izemoplasmatales bacterium
TACTAACCCTTGTGGTGAACAACCACTTGCCCCTTACTCAGTTTGTAATTTAGCCGCAATAAACTTAGCTAACATGGTAGATAAAAGTAAAGCTGAAGTAGATTGGCCAAAACTTGAAAAAACGATTAAGACGGCAATTAAGATGCAAGATAACGTTATCGATAAAACTAATTATTTCCTAGAAGAAAACAAAACTCAAGCATTAGGAGAACGTCGAATTGGGCTTGGAATTATGGGATTACACGACTTGTTAATTTGGTGTAATACTCGTTATGGTTCAAAAGAAGGAACTGTTTTAGTAGATAAACTCTTTAGATTTATGGCAACAAATGCTTATGAAGCATCAATAGAAATCGCTAAAACTAAAGGATCTTTCCCATTCTTAGAACAATATGGCAGTCGTGAAAAGTTTATTGAAAGTGGTTACTTAAAAAAATTACCTGAATATCTTAGACAAGATATTTTAAAATACGGAATTAGAAACTCCCACTTATTAACTATCGCTCCAACTGGTTCAACTGGAACAATGGTTGGCGTATCTACAGGACTTGAACCATACTTCGCCTTTACTTACTACCGTAGTGGTAGATTAGGTAAATTCATTGAAGTTAATGCTCCAATTGTAGATGAATATTTAGCTGCTCATCCAGAATTAACTAAAGAAACATTACCTGATACCTTTATTAGTGCAATGGAGCTCCCTCCAGAAGAGCACGTTGATTTCCAATGTACTATCCAAAACTGGGTTGATTCTTCTATTTCTAAAACAGTTAACGCCCCTAAAGGTTACACTGTTGAAGAAGTTGAACAAGTATATATGAGACTATATAAAGGTGGCGCAAAAGGTGGTACTGTTTATGTAGATGGTAGTAGAGATTCTCAAGTTCTTTCATTATCAAAAGAAGACGATGAAAAGGTTAAATCGCCAAAACAAGTCGATATTGAAGAATTAGGAGTTATCTTAGATGAAGAGAAAAAAGCACCAAAACCAACTAAGACTAAAGGATTAAGAGCTGACAGACAAGACCGTAATATTGGTGTAGAAGTAGGCGATATTTGTCCAATTTGTTTAGAGGGAACTGTAGAAAACTTAGGTGGATGTAACACTTGTACAAACTGTAATGCCCAATTAAAATGTGGACTTTAAAAAGCGCTATTTAGCGCTTTTTTATTATCTTTTTATGAAATAGTGATATAATGAATTAACGAGGTGACAAACTATTATAAGTCAAAACTATTTTGATGATAAGTTTTATGTCACACTTAAAAGACACTTCAAAAAAGAGTTGGATTTTTGAATATTGAAATAACTAAGTTGCTTTAGCGACTAAGCACTATAGTTATTTAAGTTTATCTTCATCAAACGGTTCATTGTTTTTAACTAGATAAAAGATAATTCTGATAAGTTTTTTTGCGACATGAGTTAAGGCTACTCGATGTGGTTTCCCTTCATTGCGTTTCTTATGATAATAATCATAAATTTTGGGATTATACATAATAAAATATGGTGATATGTTCATGATTGTTTCTCTTAGATAACCTGAACCGCGTTTAACCATTTTCCCTTTTTTCTCGATTGTACCTGATTGAATAACCGAAGGTTCAAGCCCAGCGTAAGAAAGCATTGCTGCTGCCGAGTTAAACGATGTAAAGTTTTTATACTCAGAAATGATTGAGAGAGCTGAAATAGGACCTACACCACGAATGGTAAACACTGGAGAATCAATTGTTTTCGACAACTCTAGGAGATTATCAAAAGTAATGCTAATCTCTTGATCAATTGATTTGTATACTCTTAAAGAAGATTGAAGTAGAGTATTTAAAACAATACTAGAAGAACCAATTGTCTCTTTTGCTAGAATCTTTAGTTTGATAAATCTAGCGTATGAAAATTTACCTCTCGAAACATTGTGAAGTTTTTCATGAGACTTACTATTCATGTTAGAAATTTTTTCAGGTGTTTGGTAAAATTCAAGGATAAATAAAGCTGTCTTTGAGAATTTGTTATTGAAGAATGGTTTGAATTCAGGAAAGATATAATCCAAGATGTTTGTTAGATTGGTTATTTCTTTAGAACGTTTCTTCACAAGTGTTTTGTAGTAGCGTGTTAGTGACTTAATCTCTTCAATATGGTATGATTTAACTGGGTAGACTTTGTATTCTACGGACAGTAAAATCAATGATAAAAGTCGAGAATCGACTTTATCGGTCTTTGTTTTTCTTAGTGTTAGGCCTGATGAGAACTTTTTCACTAAGAATGGATTGAATTCCATATAGGTATAATCGTGTTTGTCTAAAAACACTTTAAGGTTACGCCCATAATGTCCTGTAGCTTCAAGGCCTATCCTTTTTGTTTGGTTAAGATCTAAATCTTGTAGAACATCTAGAAATTCAGTAAATCCTTGCTGATTGTTAGTAAATGTAAATACATCTTTGATGATTTCTCCTGTTTCAGTCGCTATGAAACAGTCGTGTTTGTACTTAGAAATATCAATTCCTATTAAGTACATAGTGTCACCTCCATAATTGGTCTCGTACACTGTGGTAGGATCCAGTTTCTTACTTGTTTAATCACGAATATAAAAGCTCGAAGCTTGACAAACTATTAAAACTTATTCAAATAAAAAACTGTGGTTTGAGTCACCTCGAATACTTGCACACCGATGCAGTATAATAAAATAGAGACAAATCCACAGTGTAGTTATATTATATCATCCTGGCTAGGATGATATAAAGATAGAAGAAAGGAGACATAATTAAATGAATCAAGCAATCTTAGTCGGTGCTGACTATAAAAGTAATGGCTTAATCGATTATTATATGGAAGAACTTGAAAACTTAGCGAAAGCTAAAAATATTGAAGTTTTATATGTAATAACCCAAGCAATTAGTAGTATTTCCGCAAATTTATATATCGGATCAGGAAAAGTAAAAGAAATAAAGACGTTTGTTGATAATTCAGAAGCTAATTTAGTTATTTTTAATAACGAATTATCAGGTTCACAAATTAGAAACTTAGAAAAAGAACTAGATGTAAGAGTTATTGATAGAACATTGCTAATTTTAGACATTTTCGCCTCTCGTGCTAAAACAAAAGAAGCAATGCTTCAAGTAGAAATCGCCCAACTAGAATATATGCTTCCAAGGCTGTCTGGATTAAGTGCTTCTTTAGGTCGACAACAAGGGGGAATTGGCTCACGTGGTCCTGGAGAAAAGAAATTAGAACTTGATAAAAGAAGAATTGAGGCAGAACGTATTAAACTAAAAAAAGAGTTAGGTGAAATTGTTAAAGCTAGAAAAATTCAAAGGAAAAATAGAACTAAATCACAAATTAAAAAAGTCGCTATTGTTGGTTATACAAATGCTGGGAAATCCACTCTCTTAAACGCTTTAATGGATTATACAAAACGTGAAAATAACAAGCAGGTTTATGTAAAAGATATGCTTTTTGCAACGCTTGAAACATCAACAAGACATATTGTTCTTAACAATAATAAAGAGTTTATTGTGACTGACACAGTTGGGTTTGTCTCAAACCTCCCTCATAATTTAGTAGAATCATTTAAATCCACTTTAGAAGAAATCACCGAAGCAGATTTTTTAGTTCATGTTGTTGATACAAGCAACCCTTTTTATGAAAATCAAATAGATGTGACAAATAAAACCTTAGAAGAGATTGGGGTTCACAATATCCCAATAATTTATATCTATAATAAATTTGATTTAGTTGATAAGATCATTAATCCTCTTCATTTTCCAAGTGTTATTGTCTCATTATTAGATCCTTTTGGCATAAAAAAAGTCCTTGATATCATTGAAAGTGAAATCTTTAAGGAATATAAACTAAGAAAATTATTAATTCCTTTTAATAAAGGGGAAATCTTATCACATTTAAACGAACATAACCATATTAGCAAACAACTATATACTAATGAAGGAACAGTAATTAGTGTAGAACTTAGCCCAGTAGAAGTAATAAAATATAAAGAGTATCTTATAGCTTAAAATAAAAGGACCAGTTATTTTGGTCCTTTTTCTAAGTATTCTAAGTATTCATCAAACAAACTAACTAACTCGTCCCTTGTGCTTAAATGAGATATTCTTCTTTTTACAAAAGTCGCTCCTCTTAGCCCTTTCACATACACTGCGGCATGACTTCTCATTTCACGTAGAGCGATTTTTTCACCTTTTAAAGCAATCAATTTATCCATATGAACAATTACTTGTTTTATTTTTTCTTGAAAAGGAATTTCTTTTCGGTATTTTCCGGTTTCTAAAAAACTAATTATTTGTTCTACTAGCCAAGGGTTTCCTAACACACCTCTTCCGATCATTACGGCGTCACAATTAGTTTCATTAAGCATTCTTAAAGCATCTTTAGGTGTTAAGACATCACCATTTCCAATAACGGGGATATTTACTGCTTCTTTAACTTTCTTGATTGTTTCCCAATCAGCCTCACCACTATACATTTGAACGCGAGTTCTCCCATGAACCGCGATAGCCTTAGCTCCAGCTTGTTCGCATAGTTTAGCGATTTCCACCGCATAGATAGTATTTGAATCCCAACCAGTTCTCATTTTAACTGTGACTGGTTTTTTAACACTTTCAACTACCGCTTTAACTATCTCGTATATTTTTTCTGGTTCTAATAACAACCTAGCTCCAGCCTTACTTTTAACTACTTTAGAAACTGGGCAACCCATATTGATATCAATAATATCACAATCAGATTCTTGATCAATAATCATTGCTCCTTTAACGATACTATCTTTATCTGCACCAAAAACCTGCATTGAAAGCGGACGTTCTTCATCAACTACTTTAATCATTTTTAAAGTTTTTTCATTTCGATAGTTTAATGCTCTATCACTAACCATTTCCGCGTAAACTAGCCCTGCCCCATATTCTTTCATCACTGTTCTAAAAGCGATATTTGAAACTCCAGCCATTGGAGCTATCACAACTTTATTTTTAATTTCAATGTTACCGATTTTAAACATCTTAACACGTCCTTTATTTCGTACTTCTAATTCTACAAAATCTTTTAAACAAAAGCAATCTGTTTATTTTTAAATATCACATATTATGATATACTATTTTTGGTGATGAAGATGAAAGATTATTTAATAAAAGCATATGGTTTTAACGGGATGGTAAGGATTTATACAGCAGTAACTACTAACTTAGTGGCACACGCTCAGGAAATTCACGATTTATGGCCAACAAGTGCAGCTGCTCTTGGAAGACTACTAACAACTTCAATAATTATGGGAGCAATGTATAGTGAAGATCAAGAATTGACAATTAGAGTGGCCGGAGATGGTCCAATTGGTGAAATGGTAGCCACTACTACAAGTTATGGAGAAGTTAGAGGTTACGTCAGTAATCCTCATGTCTTTTTACAGTATGATAGTGGTAAGTTGAATGTTGGTAAAGCAGTTGGAAACGGCTTTATTCACGTCACAAAAGATTTAAAGATAAGAGATATGTTTACTAGTTCAGCGGAAATTCAAACTGGAGAAATCGCTGAAGATTTTGCTTATTATTTCACAGTAAGTGAACAAATTCCTAGTGCTGTTGGCTTAGGGGTATTAGTAAATGACGATAATAAGATTTTAAGTAGTGGTGGCTTTATTTTACAAGTAATGCCAGGTTGTCCTGAAGAAACGATTGAAGAGATTGAAAAAATTATTAAAAACTTAAAGCCAGTTAGTGAAATGGTTAAAAATGGGTACACTCCTGAAGATATAATGAATGAAATAACAAATAATAACTATCAATTTCTTCAAAAACTAACTTTAAAGTATTATTGTACCTGTTCCAAAGAGAAATTCGAAAAAGGGTTAATCTCACTAGGAAAATCACAACTTGAAGAAATCCTTAATGAAGATGGAGAAATCGAAACAAGATGCCATTTTTGTAATGCTAAATATCATTTTGATAAAACAGCTTTAGAAGGATTAATTAAAGAGGCTAAATAGGCATCTATATTATATTTTTTATAAACAAGGGATAATGGTTTCACTATTTGCTTATCTCTAAACAAGTCTATTACATAGCCATTTCCCGGAATTATAAATAAGCATTTCAATAAAAAACTATCAAAATTTGATAGTTTTTTTGTTGTTATATTACTTTTAAATATTTATTTATTTCCCACTCTGAAACACTTTTTCTAAACTCATCCCACTCTTTTCCTTTAGCAATAACAAACTTTTCTAAAACGTGTTCTCCAAGAGCTTCTTTCATAACTTCACTACTTTCAAGTTCTTTAATTGCGTCTTTTAAGTTTTCTGGTAAGTTATCAATTCCCATTGCTTCACGATCTTTACGTGACAAATCGTACAAATTAACATAAACTCGCTTTTGGCATTCTAATTTATTTTCAATTCCATCTAACCCACTAGCTAAAATAGCTGACATTGCTAAATAAGGGTTAGCTGAAGGATCTACGCTTCTTATTTCAGTTCTAGTTGCTTTTCCTCTTTTAGCAGGAATTCTAATCATTGATGAACGATTAGCATCACTCCATGAAATATAACAAGGAGCTTCATATCCTGGTACTAAGCGTTTATACGAATTAACGATTGGATTAGTAATTGCTGTAAACGCTCTAGCATTTTTCATAATTCCCGCAATCCAATAAAGCGTAGTTTCACTTAAACCAATCTCTCCTGATGGATCATCGAAGGCGTTATTCCCGTTTTTATCAGTTAATGAACAGTTTGTATGCATTCCTGAACCGTTTATCTCCGCAATTGGCTTCGGCATGAATGTTGCGTGTAATCCGTGTCTTTTAGCGATATTTTTAACAACCAATTTAAATGTTTGTAAACTATCACAAGCTTCTAAGGCGTTTTCAAACATAAAGTTAATTTCATGTTGTCCTGGAGCTACTTCATGGTGAGATGCCTCCATATTAAAGCCGATTTTTTCTAATTCTAACACTATATCTCTACGGCAGTCTTCCGCTCCATCAAGCGGTGCTAAATCAAAATAGCCACCGTTATCATTGAATTCAAGCGTAACTTCATCGTTTTCGTCTAATTTAAATAAAAAGAACTCCGGTTCAACCCCAATATTAAATGATTTAAACACTAATTTACGCATTTTTTCTAAATTTCTTTTTAAAACATAACGCGGATCTCCTAAAAAAGGATTACCATTTGGTAAATAGATATCACAAATCAATCTTGCTACTTTCCCGTAAGTAGTTTGTTCCCAAGATAAAATTAACCATGAATCTAAATCAGGTCTTAAATACATATCTGCTTCTTGAATCCGTACAAAGCCATCAATTGAAGACCCATCAAACATTATTTCATTGTTTAGTGCCTCTTCTAAAATGCGAGAAGGGATTTCGACATTTTTAATAACCCCGTGAATATCGGTAAACATTAACCGAATATACTTTACATTTTCTTCTTCTGCGATTTTTAAAATCATTTCTTTTGAATACTTAGCCATTTTTTTCTCCTTCTAAGATAATAAAAAAATGGTGTTAAAAATGCATAAATGCATTAACACCATTGTCATTATAATATCTTTTGTTTGTTAGACGCCATTGTCTACTAATCTAATTATAGATAACAGCTTTTTAAATGTCAATCTTATTCTCAATGATAAGGTTTGCGGTCACCTTCTTGGAAAGTCTTTTGTCCATCGCAATCCTTTGAATAAATTGATGGGAATCGGCTTCACTAAGTCCTTTTGACATTAAAATACTTTTGGCTTTATTAACTAATTTCAAAGTGTCTAACTGCGTTTTTAACTGGATATTTTCTGCTTTGTAGTGATTGATTTCTTGAAGATATTTAAGAGAATTATTTAAAATAGACAAAAACTCTATCTCTAAGTTTTGTTCATTAATAACTGTGAAATATAGATTATCTAAAATATTATAAAATTCCCCAACTGAAACCGTATTATTAATATATACTACAAAGATATTTTGTTCTAAAATAATGTTTTCTAAAATTTTCGGCAAATTAGGAATATTGTTTTTATATGAGAAAATTACTACTTCATATCTTTTTAAAGAATTTCTTGTAAATTTAGTTATAAAATCGCCTTTGATTTTATGTAAGTTTAATAATCTCTCAATTTTTTGATCAATATGCCCATTACTCTTGATTATTGCTACTCTCATATTTTCACCCCTTTGTGATAAGAGTATTTCTAATTAATAGTTTAACGGATATTTATCTGTTAATTCTTTTACTGCTGTTCTAACTTCTTCTAAGACTGCTTCATCTTCTGGATTCATTAATGTTTTATAAATACATTCAGCAATTGTTTTCATATCTTCTTTTTGGAATCCACGAGTTGTAATAGCAGGTGTCCCTAGTCTTATACCACTAGTAATAAATGGTTTTTCTGTATCATTTGGTACTGTATTTTTATTAGTTGTAATATGAACGTGATCTAGCAGTTTTTCAGCATCTTTTCCTGTTAATCCTGTTAAAGATTTAACTTCTAGTAAGATTAAATGGTTATCTGTTCCACCTGAAACAACTTTAAATCCTAATTTATCTAGTTGACTTGCTAATTCTGCGGCATTTTCAATTACGTGTTTTTGATATTCTTTAAATTCAGGTTGAAGTGCTTCTTTAAAAGCTGCTGCTTTAGCAGCGATAACATGCATTAATGGTCCCCCTTGGATTCCAGGGAAAATTACTCTATTAATTTCTTTATAAATTGTGAAATTATTAGTTAAAATTAATCCCCCACGTGGTCCTCTTAAAGTTTTATGAGTAGTTGATGTAACGATATCCGCATAATCACAAGGATTTTGATGTAATCCTGCTGCTACAAGTCCAGCGATATGAGCCATATCAACCATTAATTTTGCTCCAACTAAATCGGCAATTTCACGCATTCTTTTGAAATCGATTTTTCGTGGATAAGCGCTTGCTCCAGCCACAATTAACTGTGGTTTAGTTTCTAATGCTATCTTTTCCAATTCATCATAATCAATTTGTTCAGTTATATCATTTACTCCATAACTAACAAACTTATAATCAATTCCACTAAAGTTTAATGGATGCCCATGTGTTAAATGTCCCCCATGGCTTAAACTCATTCCTAAAACTGTATCACCATGTTTAATAATAGCACGATAAGCTCCCATATTCGCAGTTGAACCAGAATGAGCTTGCACGTTTGCATATTTAACGTTAAAAAGTTTCTTTACTCTATCTCTTGCTAAATTTTCCGCAATGTCAACAAACTCGCATCCCCCGTAATATCTTCTTCCTGGATATCCTTCTGCGTATTTGTTAGTTAAAATACTTCCTTGTGCTTCTAAAACTTCTTTTGAAACAAAGTTTTCACTCGCAATTAACTCAATATGAGTTTCTTGACGATTCTTTTCAAGCATAATTGCTTCATATAGCTCTGCATCGTGTTTTTTTAGATTTTCCATTATTCTCTCCTTTTTAGTAAAAAAATAGACAAATTTATGTCTTTTTGATGGCATATCTATTTTTACATTTTAATAATTACATATTAATTTTATTTTATTTTAACAATAATGTAAACACTTACTTTAGTTATCCTATAATATTTTTAAACAGTTAGCGTTTAAAAACAAAGAAAAATATATTATTTTCCAAATTTTTTAGAATTTCCTAATTTACGAGATTATATTGGTAAAGTTATTACCAAATCAATTTTAAACATTTTTATTTGTTTTCTAACGTGGTTTTACAATGTTATAGTTATCATTTTATCCCCCTAGTATAAAAAAAGAGTAGCCTGAATTACAGCTACTCTATTTTTAAATGTACATTTTAAATCAGTATTACATGTTTTGAAGAATAAAAGTAATTAAGAATAAAATTCCAAGTCCGTACATTACTTTATTTACTTCACGCCATTTACCTTCAGCTATTTTTACAATTGGATAGAAAATAAAGCCAATTGAAATCCCTGTTGCAATCGATGATGTTAACATCATAAAGATAATTGTTAAAAAGGCAGAAATAACGATTGATTTATCATTCCAATTAATTTCTTTTAATTGGCCAACCATTAATGTTCCAACTAATACTAAAGCCATTGATGTTACAGGGCTAAAGAATGTGTCTAATGCTGGATCATAAATTCCGTTAATAATACTTAATACTGGATAAATGAATAATGAAAGCAAGAATAAAATTCCTACAACAACACTACTTAATCCTGTTCTAGCACCTTGTTCGATACCAGTAGTTGATTCAATATAAGATGTAACGTTTGAAGTCCCGAAAATCGCTCCAGTCATAGTTCCGATTGAATCGGAAATTAACGCTTGAGCAGACCCGATTAATTCACCGTCTTCATTAATTAATCCTGCTTGATTTCCAACTGCCATTAATGTTCCTGCAGTATCAAAGAAATCTACAAATAATAAAGTAAAAATAATTGTGAAAACTTGAGGATTAGAGAATAATTCTCCAAAACCAGTAAATGCTGCCCCAAATGTCTGTCCAGCTCCACTAAATAATGCTGAAATAGTAAAGATTCCATCGTTTGAATATGCAGGCATTAAGTCAACACCAAGTAATCCAAGGATAACTCCAACAATCGCAGTTCCGAAGATTGAAATAATTAATGCAAATCTGTTTCCCATTGAATATAAAACAAATACTAATATAATCCCAAAAATTGCTAACATTACTGATGGATGACCTAAATCACCTAAACCAACAAATGTAGCTGGATTTGCAACAATAATTCCGGCATTCTTTAATCCGATGAATGCGATAAAGAACCCTATTCCAGCTCCAACTGCAAATTTAAGACCTTGAGGGATCGAGTTAATAATAATTTTTCTTAATCCTGAAATTGAAATCAAGAAGAATAAGAACCCTGAAGTTAAAACTGCTGATAAAGCTGCTTGCCATGATAATCCATAACCAAATAGTACTAATGTAAATGTGAAAAAGGCATTTAATCCCATTCCTGGTGCTAAGGCAATTGGTAAATTAGCAAAGAACCCCATTACCATAGTTGCTGTAGCGGCTGCAACTGCTGTTGCAAAGAATACTCCACCTAGTGGCACGCCTGCTGCAGAAAGCATGAACGAGTTAACTGGCAAAATGTAAGCCATTGCCAAGAAAGTAGTAATTCCACCAAGTACTTCAATTGAAATACTGCTTCCCCGTTCTTCTAACTTAAAGTAAGTTTTAATCCATTCCATTAAAAATCCTCCGTTTTCTATATTTTTTTTACATCGTTAGCAAAATACCTTAGAAAAAAAGGGGATTACCTCTTAAACCCATATACTATAGTCCCTTGTTTACAGCATTAGAGCAGAGGTAATCTAACCTTGTTTTTATAAAAATACGATACTAACTAATTATAATAGTATCAAAAAGAGACAATAAACTCAATAAAAAAACCCTTACAATTATAAAAAATATAATTAAAGCGCCTTTTTTTTGAATAATTTTTCATTTATAAAATGGATTAATCCCAATGATAAAGAGAATAACACCAAGATAATAATCCCACTTACCATCCAAAAATTTAATGGTAATAAGAGAATCAAAACATCAGTACTATATAGTAACCAATCATCATTTGTAAAGAATAATTTGTGAAAAACAGTAAAGGCTCCATTAAAATTAATCATAAAGGAAACCCCTAAGAAAATCACAAACATCATTGGCCCTACATACATCCTTTTATATGTATTATATAAGGATTTTTTATCCTTTTTATACACAACAAAACTAAGGGTAATCCCTATAATTAGGGAAATTAACGCAGCAACTCTTAAAGTGGTATAGAGGTTTTTAACATCAACCATATGGCTTATTTCTATATCTCTCATAATTACTGAATTGTCAGTTTCATTAAGGCCAAATTCTAAATCGTCATAACGATAATTCAAATATCCGATAATTCTATCAACTGCATAATCATGATCAAAGTAAACATCCTCATGAGAAGCATAGTGCCCTTTTGAAAGCAACAGATATGGCGTTGTTGTAAGTATTGAGGCAAAAAAGATTAATAGAAAGAAAGGGATTGTTATCTTGATAAGGACTTTCATTAATTTCAAGGTACCACTCCTTTTAAAACAATTAGAAACTAAACGAAATGTTTAGTTTCTAATTATGTCTTTTATTTAATAATTACTTATTTTTCCATAATTCCTTTAAAACATTCGATTGTATTTTGCAATAAAGATGTAATTGTCATTGGTCCTACTCCACCTGGTACAGGAGTTATATATGATGCAATGTCTTTAATATCATCAAAATCACAATCTCCAACAAGTTTTCCGTCAACTCTATTAACTCCAACATCGATAACTACTGCGCCTGGTTTAACCATATCTTTTGTAACTGTATGTGCTCTACCAACAGCGGCAACAATAATGTCAGCTTGTAAACATTTTTCTTTTAAATTTTGAGTTCTAGAATGAGCTATTTGAACAGTAGCATGTTGTCCCATTAACAGCATAGCTGCGGGTTTTCCCACTAAATTACTACGACCAATAATTAAAGCATCTTTCCCTTTAATTTCAATGTTTTTGCTTTTTAACATTGTCATAATTCCTTTAGGTGTAGCTGGTAAAATACATGGTCTTCCTAAATGCATATAGGCAACATTTAATGGATGAAATCCACCAACATCTT
>CAYZEW010000034.1:0-12433 GCA_964477825.1 uncultured Candidatus Izemoplasmatales bacterium
TGCGTGTGATAATTTGCTTTCATTTTTAATTAATTCGGTAATGGCACCCGATACTTTCCTTTCTGTTGATTGCGGAATTAATAATAATTAGCGCTGTTTGAACCATATTTAATGCCTCAAAATAAGCTTTTGAGTTATTTGGATCATCAAGTAAGTTCTTTTCCATTTTTAAAACTAATTTTTTAGCGAATTGTAAGCCGTTTTCTGAGCGAACAATTCCTACGTATTCATCCATAGTAAGCCCTAGTTTCTTTTTAATAGGCTTATAATTGTATTGGTAAGTTGGGTTTTGTTTATTATGACCATGATAATCGCTTTTTTCAGGTTCTTTGTGATTGATTACCTGAGCGATTCTATTGCCAAAGACAACGCATTCTAATAATGAATTAGAAGCTAAACGATTAGCGCCGTGAACACCATTAGAGGCGCATTCGCCATTCGCAAAGAGATTTTTCATACTTGTTTGGCCAAATAAATCCACTTTTATTCCTCCAACATTGAAATGTTGGACTGGGGAAACAGGAATTAAATCTTTTCCCATAATTATATGTTCTTTTTTTAAGTGGTTATAAATTGTTGGAAAGCGGTTTTTTAGAAATTCTTCACCTAAATGACGAGTATCTAAATAAACGTGATCTGTCCAAGTATCATACATTTCTCGATAAATTGCTTGAGAAACAGTGTCACGAGGCGCTAATTCTAGTAACGGTGAGTATTTTTTCATAAATCTTTCACCCTCAGAATTTAGTAAATAAGCTCCTTCACCTCTAACTGCTTCAGAAATTAAGAATTTTATTCTACTTTTAGCGTATTCATTATGAAAAGCAGTTGGATGAAACTGAATAAACTCTAGATTTTCGGTTTCAACATGTGCTCGATAAGCCATCCCAATCCCATCACTAGTGGCTATTTCACTATTTGTTGTAGAACCATAAATATTCCCAATTCCGCCAGTTGCTAAAACGGTGGATTGAGTAATAAATTCAATTGTTTCATTGCTGCTATCTAAACAATTAACCCCAAAACAAGTATTGTCTTTATAAAGTAAGTCTAAAGCCATTGTATTTTCATGAATATGAATGTTTTTTCTTGTAAAACATTCTTTTTTCAAAGCATTCATAATATCTTTCCCAGTGGCATCTCCACCACTATGCAAAACTCGTCTAGTACTATGGCCACCCTCTTTAGTTAAGAGGATATCTCCTTGTTCATTGCGATCAAAGGTAACATTAAATTCCATTAATTTCTTAATGTTTTTACTTGCTTCAGTAACTAAAACTTTTACGGCTTCAATATTATTTAAATAACTACCTGCTTTTAAGGTATCTTCAATATGTGCATCAATGTTTTCTTTAATTGTTTCTAATTCGCCAGCAATTCCCCCTTGGGCTAGATTACTATTAGCAATAACAAGGGATTCTTTTACAACAATATCGATTCTTTTTTGAGAATCGATATTTAAAGCAGTATATATTCCAGCAAGACCTGCACCAATAATTACGACATCTGTTTGAATTTGTTTCATTTTATCACCTAACTTAATTTCATCATTTTATCTAAAGCGATAAATGCCTTTGTTCTAATGCTTTCTTCGATTTCAATAACGTGTTTATTATCTCTTAAAGCGTAATAAATATCTTCTAATTTTGTTAGTTTCATGTCATAACAGGCTAAATCGTTAGTTAATATATGAAATTTTTTATTAGGACAAGCTTTTTCCATCGTATGGATAATTCCTTTTTCTGTTCCGATAATAAATTCATCATGATCACTTTCAATAACGTAGTTTAAAAGGCCTTTTGTGCTTCCAGCATAGCTTGCAGCCTTAACAATTTCTAATTTTGCTTCAGGATGAACAATAAATTCTGCATTTGGATATTTTTTTTGCATTTCAGCGACTTGTTCTAAACTTAAATCATTGTGAATACAGCAAAAACCTGGCCATACTTCCATATCGAGATCATATTTATCTTTTAAGTATGTTCCTAAATTTTTATCAGGGACATATAACATTTTTTGTCCTTGGTAATTTTTAATAATCTTTTCAGCATTACTAGAAGTTACACAAATATCGCTTAAAGCCTTTACTTCGGCTGTCGAATTAACATAACAAACTATTAAACGGTCTGGGTGTTTTTCTTTATAAGCAGCTAAACGAGCTTTGGTTACCATATCAGCCATTGGACAACCAGCTTCTTTAACAGGAAGTAAGACAGTTTTATCAGGACTTAAGATTTTTGCAGTTTCTGCCATAAAACGAACTCCAGCAAATAAAATAACACTTGCATTTGTTTCACTTGCTACTTTACTTAAATAGAGACTATCACCTGTAAAATCAGCGATATCTTGAATATCACCGTCTTGATAATAATGGGCTAAAATAACTGCGTTTTTTTCTTTTTTAAGTCTTTCTATTTCCTTTATCATCATTGCTTTTTCCATAAAAATCACCTCGCAAATGTATTTTATCATTAAACAATAGCACTTGCAATTACAAATGCTTAATATTTAGGGAATAATAAGTTAGTTATGGTATAATTTAACTAATAGGAGTGATTAAAAATGGAAATTAAAAGACCTTTAGCATACCGCGCTCGTCCGACTAACCTTTCTGAGATTGTTGGACAAGATCATTTAGTTGGTGAAAATGGCATAATAAAACAACTAATTGATCATGATAAAATGGTTAGTTTAATCCTTTATGGTCCGCCTGGATGTGGGAAAACGACAATCGCTAGTGTAATTGCTACTAATTTCGGGATAAATTCGTTTAGTTTTAACGCTTCAACTGATAATAAGGCGCAACTAAAGGAAATAATCGAAGTTAGCATAAACTATGGTGCCTTAGTTATTATCGATGAAATTCACCGAATGAATAAGAATATTCAAGATTATTTACTCCCTCATGTTGAAAAAGGGAACATTATTATCATCGGGCTTACTACCGAGAATCCTTATCATTCAGTAAACCCAGCTGTAAGATCTAGAACCCATATTTTAAAGTTAAAAACAATTTCTTCTAAGGATATTATTAAACGTTTAACCCAAATTATTAATCATTATCATCTGGAATTAACTGCGTCTTTAGAAGACGATGTTTTAAAATATCTTACTACTGCCGCAAATGGGGATATAAGAAACGCCATTAACAGCTTAGAATTGTTAAACTTATCTTATCCAAAGCAAAAAGTGACGCTTGAAATGGCTAAGAAGGTTTTGCTTAAGCCATCTTTATCATTAGACAAAAATGGTGATAATTATTTTAACATTTTAAGCGCTTTTCAAAAAGCCATTAGGGGAAGTGACGTTGATGCAGCCCTGCACTATTTAGCTAGATTAATCGCGATGGAAGATTTAACGAGTATTTTAAGAAGATTAACCGTTATAGCATATGAAGATATCGGTTTAGCTAACCCAACAGTGATTACTAAGATGGATGCGTGCGCTACAGCTTGTAACCGTTTAGGATTCCCTGAAGCAAGAATCCCTTTAAGTGTATTAGTAATTGATTTAGCGTTATCACCTAAGTCAAATAGTGCTGTTTTAGCGATTGATAAAGCACTTGAAGATGTAAATAGTGGAAAAACTCCGAAAATCCCAAATCATTTGATCAATATTGCTAATTTTGAAGAAAAAGATAAATATTTGTATCCACACGATTATAATGATGCCTTAATTTACCAACAATATTTACCAAATGAATTAAAAAATGTTGTTTATTATGAAGGGAAAAATACTGGTAAATATGAACGAGCATTAAAGCAACAAAATCGAAAGATTAAAGCGGTTTTAAAAAAGTAAAATAAATTGTTCCTAATTATATAATATTATATATATAAATATCATATATATATTAAGCCAAAAATAAAGAGGCAAAATTTGCCTCTTTTAATTACGTAAATATTCAATGAAATCAAACCATTCTTTTGTAGAAAAAAATGCAATATCAGTCGTTGAAGGAATTTGCAAATTACTAATACTATTTACGACTGCTAAATCAAATGGTAATTCTAAAACTACCTCGATTTCCATTAAACTAAGATAATTTTTGATTTCTTCAGCTTTTTCTAAAGATAAATCGTACTTATTAATAATTACTTTAGCTTCAACACTAAACATTTTAACTAAATGAACTACTTTTTTTAAATCATGAAGTCCAGAGATAGTCGGTTCAGTAACAATAATTGCTTTGGAAACGCCAGTTATTGCACTAATTACATTACAAGCAATCCCTGGGGAACCATCAATAATGATTGTATCTCTGTTTTCTTTATAAGCAACATCTCTAGCAAGCTTTCTAACCTCGGCTACCAGCTTTCCACTCGATTCTTCACCAGGATTAAGTCTTGCATCTATCATCGGTCCAAAAATCGTTTTACGGTGGTATATTTTCCCAATGACAGCGTCATGCATTGTAATCGCATTAACTGGGCATACATATTCACATACTTTACAACCTTCACAAGCTGAGGTATTAATCACGATATCTTCTCTAATGGCATTGAAATTACATGAATGATAACATTTACCACAATAGGTACATTTATCATAATCAATTACTGGTCTTTGAAAGCCAATAAAGTCTCGTTCCTCAACGATTTCTCCCTTAATTAAAATATTTAAGTCTGGGGCATCAACATCACAGTCAGCTAAGACTAAATTTTCAAAAAAAGGAATAATGGAAGCAGTAATACTGGTTTTTCCAGTTCCACCTTTACCGCTAATAATAACTATTTCATTGATCATATGATTCACCTAACACTTTTCTAGCGATATTTGCCATTTTTTCTTTAAAGTATTCACTGTGGTTAATTAAAAGTTCTCCTTGAGCCATTATTCTTGCGAATTCACGGTCAAATTTGATTTTTTCAAGTAATTCAATGTGTTCTTCTTCTAAATAATGATATATTTCATCATTCCCTAAGTTACTTTTGTTAACTACAACCCCGAAATTTTGGTTTTCAGCGCGTAATAGCTCTACAACCATCTTCATATCACTTAATCCAAAAGGAGTAGCTTCAGCGCAAATTATGCAGTAATCCGCCCCATCTATTGCGGATACAGTAGAACAACTAGTCCCAGGAGGACTATCAATGATTAATAATTCTTCATTTTCTGTCTTTTCTTTTAACGCTTCAATGATTTTTACACCACTAACTTCCCCAACTGTTAAGTTTCCGTAAAGAAAGAGTTTATTCTTAGAAACTTGGGTATAATAGATTTTCCCAACCTCTTTATCTTGATAAGTAATGGCGTTAGTTGGGCATACTAAACTACATCCTCCACAGTCATGACAAAGATCTTGAAATACTAAAACTTTCTTTTTAGCTGGGATAATCGCGTTAAAGTTACAAAAATCCCCACATTTACCGCAATAGGTACATAAATCATCATTAACATGCGGATATTTCTTTAAAACACTTTCTTCTTTAATTAACTCCCCTTTTAAAAAGAGATGACCATTTGGTTCTTCAACATCAGTATCGATTAACGTTCCTTTATTTAGAAATGAAAAGAGGTTGACAGAAAGAGTTGTCTTTCCTGTCCCCCCTTTTCCGCTAAGGATAGCTATTTTCATTAGTGACGACCTGTACTTGTTGAAACTTCTAGTTTTGGTAATTTCTTTTCAAAATATAAATAAAGAACTTCTTTTACGGTTTTTTCTTTAGGATATTGGTAACTTTCAATTTCAAAAGCTTGAAGGGCTTCTAAAGCTTTAGGACCTAGTTCTGGGACTAAAACGATATCAACGTTTAAATCTCCTAAAATTTTAACAGCTTTCCCACCAGCGCCACTTCCGGCTTTTTTAGCTGTATTTTCCACAGCAGTAAAGCTTAAAGTATCGTGATCATAAATAATAAAGTATTCTGAACGAGCGAATCTGTCTGAAACCATTGATAATTCATTATTTTCTTTTGAACTAATTGCAATTTTCATTTTCTTTCCTCCTTAATGATCACTAGCGTGATTTTCATCATGTTGACAACTACTACCTTGAGATGTTAGGAAGCCTCCTAAATACTCACTTAAATTAACATCAATGCGGCCTACTGCGCCTAAAACAACATCGATTCCCTGGCGTTCAAATAATTCAACTGCCATTTGACCCATGCCACCTGTAACAATTACATCTACTCCATTTTCTCCTAAAAACTGTGGTAAAACCCCTGGTTGGTGAGGTGGTGGAGTAACAAACGCTGTCTCTAATACAGCGTTATCCTTAATTGTAAAAATCACAAACTCTTTTGTGTGCCCGAAATGAGCATCAACAGTTACTCTGTCACTTGTTGGAAACGAAATTTTCTTAATTTCTTTTTCTTCAATATTCATCTTACTTTCTCCTTTAAGTTTAATATTTCTAATATCATTTTTAATTTCTAATATTCTATTATTCAAAATCATATCTACCATCTTTTTTCTAGCAGATAACAATAACCTTTGAATTGTTGCCCGAGATACTTGCATTTCTTTAGCGGCTTCTATTTGTGATAATCCTTCATAATCACATAATCTTAAGGCTTCAAACTCATCTAGCATTATTTCGATTGAGACTAACTCAACACTAGCGATTCCGGCTGGTTTAAAGCTTCTTGTACTATCGAGTCTTCTTGCATAACGCTTTTTCCTTGTACTCATTTAATCAACTCCTATGTGCATATGCACATTAATAGTATATACCTTAGAAAAAAATTGTCAATAAAAAAAAAGGCTTTTTTAAAGATTCTAAATAAGCTCGATAATTTTATAAAAAACGAATAATGACAGGGAGAAACAAAAAGCGTTATTCTCTTGTATTATCACTATTCTCTTGTATAATAAGATTGAATTTATTTTAAAGGAGAATACTTATGAAGTTTACTAAATCACCTTATTATGTTTATTTTGCGTTTATCTGGCATGGGTTCTTTTTAGCATTAACGGTTTCAATGCTAGATTTAAACACGGTTTTCCCAGCATTAGTTACCACTTTAACTAGTTCAAAAGTTATTTTTGCGGCTTTTTATAGTATTATGCTTGGAGTACCATTAATGTTTAATGTTGTTTTTGGTCATTATTTACGAAATAAGACCTATAAAAAGAAATATTTATTGTTAGGAATTTATTTGAGAGGTGCGGCTTTCTTAGGAATGGCTTACTTTACTTATTATTATAGTTTAAATAATCCATCGTTAACGTTGATTAGTTTCTTTGTTTTTGTTTCATTATTCAGTATTAGTGCTGGTTTTGCGGGATTATCATATACAGATATTATTGCGAAAACCTTAACTCGTGAAAAACGGTTAAGATTATATACATATAAACAGTTTTTTAGTGGATCTGCTGCCTTTATGGGGGGATTATTAATTGCGAAAATCTTTTCGATGGGAATTGCTTTTCCGGTTAACTATACAATTAGCTTAGTAATTGGAACTGTGGGGTTATTTATTGCCTCTTTAGGATTTGTTTTCTTAGAGGAACCGGCCTCAGTTGTCACGGATAATCAAGAATCTTTGAAATCATTTATTAAAAGAATTCCAAAAATCTTAAAAAAAGATAAAAGTTTTAAAACTTTTATCGTTGTCGAAAATTTAGCTGGCTTTGGAATTATGATTTTACCGTTTTATATGGTTTTTGCGAAAGAAACCTTTATGATTGATGATAGTTATATTGGAAAATATTTAATTACTTTAACAGTCGGAACAATCTTTTCTAATATTGTTTGGGGACTCTTATCAACTAAAGTAAATGCGAAAGCAATTATGAGAATATGTATCACTTTAGGTGGGTTAACCCCTCTTCTTGCAGTCTTTTTAGGGACAACTTCACCAGAATTTTTCATGATTATCTTCTTTATAATGGGCTTCATGATTAGCGGAAGACGAATTGGTTTTGAACCATTCTTACTCGATATTGTTCCAACTGAAGAACGAGTGGAGTATTTGGGAATAAGAGGCTCATTAAATATTTTAAAAGTGGTTTTACCATTAGTTGGCGCATTAGTAATAAATTATTTTGGCTTTACTACTACTTTTATAATGATTACCTTGATGATGGGCGTTGCGGCTTTCTTGCTTGGTAAAATCTCTGAAAAACAAATAGAAGAACTTTGTTAAACTACGTATTAAAAAAGCGCTGTCATCAATTTGACAACGCTTTTTTATTTAAATTTATAATAGTTTTATCTCTTACCTGGATCGTATGGTTCTCCTGCAGCCAGTGGTGCTGCACTGTTTTTAGAAACAAAGGCTAAAACAATAATTGTTGCGATATATGGCAACATTAAATAAATTTCATCTTCAAGCCCTAAATCATTTAAGAATGGAATAACTGCTTTAGTACTACTGATTACTCGCATAAATCCAAAGAATGTAGCAGCAAGGATAATTCTTTTTGGATTCCAGTTCCCAAAGATTAGTACTGCTAAAGCTAAGAATCCAAACCCAGCAACTGTTGCGTTAAAGCTTGTTGTGAAGCTTAATACGAAGATAACTCCACCCATTCCTGCTAAAGCACCAGAAACCATAACTCCAACATATCTAAGTTTATAAATGTTGATTCCTAACGAATCAGCTGCTTGAGGATTTTCCCCACAACTTCTTAAACGAAGTCCTTGTTTTGTTTTATAAAGAACGATTACAGCAATGATAAAGATAATAATTCCAATGAAAGTGGAAATATAAGCTCCTTTAAAGAAGATATCTCCTAAAATAGGAATATTTTCTAAGCCCGGAATATCCATAATATAAGTATCATCAATTGGGACACGTTGTGTTCCAAAGAAGATTCTAGCCGTAAAGATAGCGAAGGCTGGTGCAAACATATTTAAAGCTGTTGCACTAATGATTTGATTTGCTTTCATATTAATTGCTGCAAAAGCATGAAGTAAACTAAATAAGATTCCAACGATTGCTCCGACTAGTAAGCCGATAGCAGCTACTACTTGAATAGGTAGGTGAGCATTTGTTTCAAGGTAATGGATTGTCATTGCTCCAATAAAAGCACCCATAATCATAATTCCTTCTAAGGCGATATTAACTACCCCAGAACGTTCACTAAATAATGCACCTAATGCTACTAAAGCAAGAATATCAGCAAAATTCATTATTCATCACTCCCTTCATTATTTTTCGCTTTTTCATTAGCGGCCTCAAGTAAGCCTTGCTCGACTAGCATTTCTCGTTTTTTCAAAGTACGAATAACGTATTTTTGTAAGAATAATCCAAGAGCACTAGCGTAAATGATAACAGCGATAATAATATCGATAATTTCTGGAGTAAAGCTTAATAATTGTAAATAATATCCCCCTTGTTGGAGAGATCCATAAAATAAACCAGCTAGCAATACTCCAAATGGCGTATTAAGTCCAAGTAAACTAATTGCGATTCCCGTAAATCCCTCGGGAATAAGCATATTAATTGGTTGTAAATATTTTCCAGAAACTAAGTACATTAACCCACCAGCAAGTCCAGCAATCGCTCCACTGATTACCATGGCATAAACAATGTTTCGTTTAGCATTCATCCCGGCATACTTACTAGCGTCACGATTAAATCCTACTGCTTTTAATTCATAACCAAAGGTAGTTTTATTTAAGATTACATGTAAAACAATAACTACAATAACAGCGACAACGATTCCCCCATTAATGCTAGAATCAGGTAAAATATATTGGAGATTCATTAATGGAGTAACAGCAGTTGCTTTAATATCTTGTGCTCGGGCATAATCCCGATTGTAAATATAAGAAACAATTAATAAAGAATTTAAATACATTGCAACATAATTTAACATAATTGAGGTAACTACCTCATTAACATTTCGGTACGCTTTTAAAATTCCAGGAAGCGCTCCCCATAAGGCACCAGCAAGCATTGCTCCTAAGATTGCAATAAACCAATGTAAGAATGGTGAGATATCACCAATTGCTCCCCATTTAACCCCAATGTAGACAGCAACAAATGCTCCCATTGTAAGTTGGCCTGTTGCTCCAATATTGAATAACCCGGTTTTAAAGGCAAAAGCAACACTTAACCCTGTTAAAATAAGAGGAACAGAGAAATAAATCATATCTCCAAAACTATCAAATCCACGGTTAAACCCACCTATAATAATAATTGAGAAACCTTGGAAGGCTTGTCCAGGATTAACAAATAACATCATAATTAATCCAAATAATAACCCAGCCGCGATTGCGATTATACTTCCTGCAATATCCACTAAGATAACTGATTCACTTGCTTTAAAGTCAGGATTGTTTTTTCTAAATAATATAAATTTATAAAGTAAATAACCAAATCCAATTACAGCAATTAAGCTTCTAATTATCATTAGAATTGATTCGCTATTTACGAAAAATTGAGGAAGAATAAAGATTAGTAAAAAGAGGGCAAAACCAATACTTAATTCAAGCCAATTATTAATAACAAAGGTTTTTAGTCTCTCTTGCATTATTGATCACTCCTTTTCGAACCAGCCATGTATAATCCAAGCTCGTTTTCAGTAACGACAGTAGGATCAAATTCTCCAACATTTTCACCTTCATACATTACAACAATTCGGTCTGATACATTCATTACTTCATCAAGTTCTAATGAAACAAGTAAAATTGCTTTACCAGCATCACGTTGTGAAATTAATTGTTTATGAATATACTCAATTGCGCCAACATCTAGGCCTCTAGTTGGTTGAACAGCAATTAACAAGTCGGTATCGCGGTTAATTTCGCGAGCAACGATTAGTTTTTGTTGATTACCACCACTCATACTTCTTGCGATTGTCGTAGAGCCTTTTCCACTTCTAATATCAAATTTTTCAATTAAATGATCAGAGTTAAGTCTGATCGCATCAAATTTTAAAAAACCATTTTGTTGGAAAGTATCTTCAAAATAAGATTGTAAAATTAAATTATTTTCTAAAGTATAGTCTAAAATAAGACCATGTTTATGACGATCCTCAGGAATATGAGATATTCCTGCTAGATTACGTTCACGAACTGATGAATGAGAAATATCTACTCCATTTAAACTGATAGAACCACCATCAATTGGCCTAAGTCCAGTAATTCCCTCAATTAATTGAGTTTGTCCGTTTCCTTCAATTCCAGCAACACAGAGGATTTCTCCTTTTCTAACTTTAAACGAAACATCAGTAACAACGTTTTTCTTTAAATGATGATTATAAATTGATAATTTATCAACTTCTAAAACAATTTCTTGAGGTTTAGCAGCGTCTTTTTCAACATTAAAGTTAACTTCGCGTCCAACCATCATTTCTGCCATTTTTTCAACTGATGTTGATTCAACATCAACTGTTCCAATGTATTTCCCCTTACGAAGAACACTACAACGATCAGCTACTTGCTTAATTTCTTTTAATTTATGAGTAATTAAAATAATTGATTTACCTTCTGCTTTTAAATCTTTCATAATTAACATTAATTCTTCTATTTCTTGAGGAGTTAATACTGCAGTTGGTTCATCAAAAATCAATATTTCGGCATCACGGTATAGCATTTTTAAAATTTCTACCCGTTGTTGCATTCCAACCGAAATATCAGAAATTAATTGATTTGGGTCAACTTTAAGCTTGTATTTATCACTTAAATCAGTGATTTTTTTAATGGCATCATCAAAGTGTAAAAACCCACGTTTAGTATCTTCATATCCTAATACAATATTTTCAACAACAGTAAAGTTATGAACTAATTTAAAGTGTTGATGAACCATCCCAATTCCATATTCATTTGCATCGTTAGGATTTTGGATTTTAACTTCTTTACCCCTTACTTTTATCATTCCTTCTTCTGGGAGATAAAGCCCAAATAAAACACTCATCAATGTTGATTTACCAGCACCGTTTTCGCCAAGTAAAGCGTGAATTTCACCTTTTTTTAATTGAAGAGTTACATTATCATTTGCTTTTATTCCTGGAAATTCCTTGGTAATATTGAGCATTTCAACAATATATTCCATTCTTTCACCTCTTTCTAGATATTTTATCATAAAATGCAAATAAATAAAAGAATAGTTTGATAAAAAAAACAAGATTTTTTCGAATAGAATATAAAAAATCTTGTTATATTTTAAAAGCGATAAAAAAAGGAAAACAATTAAGTTTTCCTAAATTTTTATTGTTCTAATTATTCAGAAGTACCATTAACGTTTGCTTCACTTGGGAATTCTAAAGTAGTCATATTGTATCCAAGTTCAGTTAAGAATGTAACTAATGAAGCGTAGTCAGCAGGAACAGCAACAGTTCCGTCAGCTAAATCAGAGAAAATATCAGCATATTGTGCGCTTGTGAAGTTTGCAAATCTTGAAGTTTCCATTGGTAAAGCAACACCATCATTTGCAGCACCTTTGTAAACAGTTTCTCCACCAACGAATTCTCCGTCAAGCCAAGATTGAAGACCTTGTTGAACAGCGTTACCAAGTTGTTTCATAGCACTTGTTAA
>CAYZEW010000035.1:0-12180 GCA_964477825.1 uncultured Candidatus Izemoplasmatales bacterium
TCCAATTGCAGTTCCAATTTCTAAAATGGTTTTCGCATTAGAAAGGCTAATGATTTGATTAATAAAATTAATCCCCTCATCAGTAATTATTGGGACATTGTTTTTAAAAGCATCTTCTTTTAAAGAAATTAATAACTTGTTAGTTTCTTTAAGATTAACTTTTTGAAGATATTCATTAATCATAAAATCACCTATTCTTCATCTAAAAAAGCATTGAGTACTTCATCTAAAGTATCCCATTCTTCATCTGTTTCAATTGGCATTAAATTTCCGCCCATTGTGCTTTCTTCATCATATATCGCTGCGAAAACTTCATCGTTTTCTTCTCCTGGCAATTTATAAATAACATATGATTTATTAGTATTTGGATTTTTAAAAGTTAAGACTACTTCAAATTCTTTTTCTTGACCTTCTTCATCAATTACTGTGAATGTTTTTTCTTCCATTGTTATTCCTCCTATTTTTGGCTATCTAGATAACCTTGTAAAATGATTGTAGCTGCCATTTTATCAATATCTTTTTTACGGTTTTTCTTTTTTAAGTTTTGAGAGACCATCATACTTGTTGCCATTTTTGATGTTAATCGTTCATCCCACATTATTACTTTTACGTTGCTCTTTTTTAATAGTTTATCTTTAAATTCTAGAGTCAACTGTGCTTGAGAACCTAATGTTCCATTCATATTCTTAGGTAACCCTAAAACAACTTCAGTAATTTTATTTTTCTCAATTACAGTTAATAAATATGCTAAAGCACTATTAAAGTCACTATCACTAAAGCGATATGTTTCGAGTCCTCTAGCTAAGAATCCTAGTTCATCACTTATCGCAATTCCTAAAGTTTTATTTCCTAAATCTAAGCCAAGTATTTTCATTTAACTAGTTCTCTAACTTTATTGAGTGCTTCGTCTACTTTAGAAATATCTTTTCCACCAGCTTGCGCCATATCTGGGCGTCCTCCACCGTTTCCTCCTGTTATAACAGCTGCAGCTTTAGCGATATTTCCAGCATGAACATCAATATTTGATTTTGCAATAAAGGTTACTTTATCATTAGAAACATTAGCAATAAAGATAAACCCTTTACCCAGTTTTTCAAGTAATCTATCTGCAAGTGGTTTTAATGATTTTTTATCAATATTATTTGTTTTAATAATAATTTTATTATCTACTGCTTTCTTTAAAAATTCATCAATATTATCAAATACTTTTTCTTTTAGTAATTCTTGATATTGCTTTTCAAGTTCTCTAACTAATTCTTGTAACTTAGCAAACTCAATTCTTTTATTAATTACATCTTGATATGAACCAATGATTTTATCATTTCTTTCAAAGTTAAAATCTAGTTTTATTTGTTTGCTTTTAGCATCTTCTAAAATTTTATTCACTTTTATGAAGAGTTTATCCATTTCTTTATTAAAGCCAACAAATTGTTTTCTAATATTTTCTACTGCTTTATTAGCGTGGCCAACTATTCGGTAAATTCCACTTCCTTTAGATTCAATAGATGCTAAGGCAAACTTTTCGATTACACCAGTATTACTCACATGAGTTCCTCCGCATAAATCAACAGTATATCCCATATTAATGACTCTTACTTTAGCTCCATATTTTTCACCAAATTCAGCGATAGCACCTAGGGCTTTTGCCTCATCAATTGTTTTTTCAGAAATATCAATTTTAATATTTTCTTTAATTTTCTCATTTACTTTTTTCTCAATTAGAAGTAGTGTTTCATCATCTAAATTATCGTAATTATTAAAATCAAATCGTAAGCTTTCACTAGTTACTTGCGAACCTTGTTGAGAAACGTGACTTCCCACTATTTCGCGTAACGCTGCAAATAAAAGGTGAGTTGCAGAATGATTATACATTGTTAATAATCTTGTTTCTTCATCAACTATCGCAGTTACTTCATCGTTATCTTTTAAATCGTTATTTTCAATAAAATGAATAAATTGGCCGTTTGGAAGTTTTTGAACATCGAGAACATTATATTCAACATTGTCTTTAACAATTACTCCTTTATCAGCAACTTGTCCACCACTTTCAGCGTAAAATGGTGTTTTTTCTAGAACAACCCCAGCTTCAAAACTTTTTAATACTCTTGTTTCTTCTTTTAAAGATGTATACCCAGTAAAAAGATCTTTTTCTTTAAAATTAATATAATCTTCATTTTGATTTTTCATTGAAATAATATTTTTTCTCGCAGCTCTTGCACGTTCTTTTTGTTTTTCCATTTCTGCTTTAAACCCATCTTTATCGACAGTTAATCCTTCACTCATTGCAATTTCTTCTGTTAATTCTAAAGGATACCCATAAGTATCATATAAAGTAAAAGCTTGTTTTCCGGAAATTACTTTTGTCTCATTATTTTTAATTATCTCTTCTAAAATCTTTTCACCTTGAACTAGAGTCTCAAAAAACTTATTTTCTTCAATTTTAATTATTTTAACAACTAAATCACGAGTATCTTTTAAATATGGATAATATGATCCCATTGTTTTTATAACTGTATCAACCATTTTATTTAAAAACGGTTCATTTATTCCTAATTGTTTTCCATGTTTTACTGCTCGTCTTAAAAGTCTTCTTAAAACATATCCACGACCTTCATTAGATAAAATAGCACCGTCACTAACAGCAAAAACAACTGTTCTTATATGGTCGACTATTACTTTAAAAGACATTTGTCCAGTGTATTTAACCTTAGTAAAATCTTCTAGTTGTTTTAATAATGGCATAAAAAGATCTGTTTCAAAATTAGTTTCCTTGTTTTGAATAATACTAACCATTCTTTCAAAGCCCATTCCAGTATCTATATTTTTACTTGGTAATTCTGGATAATCTTTTCTTGCTAATCCTGGTTTACTGTTATATTGCGAAAAGACAATATTCCAAATTTCTACATAACGATCATTTTCAATATCATCTTTAATTACAGATGTATCAACATCGCCATATTCTAGCCCTCTATCATAAAAAATTTCCGTGTCTGGCCCACATGGTCCACTCCCAATTTCCCAAAAATTATGTTCTGACTTTATAATATGACTTTCTTCTACTCCGAGGTTTTTCCAAGCATTATATGTATCTATATCCGTAGGATAAACTGTCATATATAGTTTATCTTTATCAAACCCAAAATATTCCTCACTTGTTAAAAGTTCTAAAGCCCATGGGATTATTTCATTACGGAAATAATCTCCAATTGAAAAGTTTCCTAGCATTTCAAAAAAAGTATGATGTCGTGAAGTTTTTCCAACATTATCAATATCGTTAGTTCTAATACATTTTTGAGCATTAACAATTCTTGGGTTTTTAGGAATTACTGAGCCATCAAAATATTTTTTTAACGGGGCAACTCCCGCATTAATCCATAATAATGTTTTATCATTATTTGGGATTAAACTAGCACTTTCTTCAATATTATGACCTCTTTCTTCAAAGAACTTTAGCCATAAATTTCTAATTTCATCACTTGTTAATTTTTTCATTTGTAATCACTCCTTCTAATAAAAAAACGCCCTTAAAATTAATAAGGACGAAATATTTTCCGTGGTACCACCTTTGTTCTAGTATAACTAGCACTCAAATCCTTTAACGCAGGAATACGGACGGGATTAACGCCTCTCAAAAGTAGCTTCAATATAATTACATCCTAGTTCACACCAACCACTAGTTCTCTTTAATGATTATCATATTTACTATTCTTTATCTTTGATTTCAAATTCATTATACTAAACTAAGCTATAAATAGCAACCTTAATGACTATTTATAGTAATTAGGCTTTTTTTTCTTATTTTTCTTCCATAAAACTATAAGGAGTAATTGAATCATCAATTTCTTCCCCTAAATAATCAAAAGGAATATTTGGATCATTAATTTTAATTAAATGGTTAGTTTCTTTTTTTATTTCAACTTTATTATTTAATATTCTATCAATGATTTTATCACTTAAGACACTTTGTCTTGGAGCTTCAACTTTTTCAATTCCGTATTTTAAAGCTGATAAATCACCAATTAAAATAAGTTTTTCTTTCGCACGAGTTACGCCTGTATATAATAATTTTCTTTTAAGCATAATTGAATAACTACGATAAACTGGCATAATTACAACTTTATATTCACTCCCTTGCGATTTATGAATACTCATTGCGTAGGCATGTTTTAAATTGATCAATTCACTTGTCTTATAAGCTACTTCAATTCCCATAAAATCAACAATTAAAACATTCCCATCACTAATCCCAATTACTACTCCTTGATCTCCATTCATGACATTATCTTCAATTTGATTAGTTAATTGTAAAACTTTGTCCCCAATTCTAAATTCTCGTTCTCCATGAACAATTACTTTACTAGTATTTTGGTTAAATTCCTTTTGTAAAAGTTTATTAACATTATCGATTCCAGAAGTTCCCCGATACATTGGTATTAAAACTTGAATATCTTCATAAAGGTCATAACCATTTATTTGAAGATAATTAACGATATTGATTAATCGTGCTTCAAAACTCTCAATTTTCTCAGGAACAAAATAGCGATCGTCATATGTTTTTGTAATATCACTCGGTAAAATTTCATTATTGATTGAGTGGGCTAATTTAATAATATTAGAGTTTTCAGCTTGACGGTGGATCGTATTTAATTTTGTATAATCAATCATCTCAGAAGCAATTAAATCTTTTAAAACTTGGCCTGGACCAACACTTGGAAGTTGGTCTTCATCACCAACAATAATAATTTTCGTATTTGGCGAAATTGCTTGGAATAATTGTGAAGCTAAAAAGACATCAATCATTGATGCTTCATCAACGATAATTACATCACCATAGACGTAATTATCTTTATTAAAAGTAAATTTACCTTCATAGTTATACCCTAAGAAACGATGAATCGTTTCGGCATGTAAATTGGTCATCTCATTAATTCTTTTTGCTGCTCTTCCAGTTGGGGCAATTAATTTAATATCAAATAAACTATTATTATAAAGAATCGGAATTTGATGATATTTGCAATATACGAAAACAATTCCTTTAATTACGGTTGTTTTCCCTGTTCCTGGTCCACCAGTTAAAATAAATAAATTACTTTCCATCGCATTGTAAATTGCTTTTTTTTGTAATTTTGTATACTGGATATTGCTTATTTCTTCAAAAAGCGTTATATAGTTTTCAATTTTCTTTTCATCAAGAGTAGGACGTGGTTGTTCACTTAGTTCTTTTATTTTATTAGTAATATGTTCTTCCGCATAATTGATAGTTTTTAATTTAATAATATTATCTTCTCTAACAAAGAGTTTATCTTTAATTAGTTCTTCTAGGTAATCTTCAAGACGCTCTATTGAAACAACTTCTTTTTGCTTATTTAGATTTTTTAAAAGGTATTCAATTAACTGTTCACTATATAAAAAAGTATGACCATATTTAATTCCCATTAAATTGTATAAATAAATAATCATTGCTTTAACCCGCAAAGGATCATCTTCTTTAAACCCTAGGCTTTTAGCAATAGCGTCTGCTCTTTCAAACCCTATTCCTTCAATATCATAAATCAATTGATATGGATTTCTTTCAATGATCGCAATTGTTTCCTCGTTATAAAACTTAAAAATCTTTATTGCGGTTTTCGGAGTAATTCCGTAGCCATATAGTTTAATTAAAGTGTTTTCTGAAGCTTTATTCTCAATAATCCCCTTATAAATAGTTTGCTTTATTTTACTGTTCATTTTAGGAACTAAATCTAAGACATCTTTATCCTTGATTATTTTTTTAATTGCATCTTTCCCTAAAGCACTTACAATATTTATTGCGGTTTTCGGGCCAACTCCTTTGAATAAATCACTTGATAAATATTCAATAAGACCTGGAATTGAGGTATCACTTAATTTTTCAAAACTTCTAACAACGTATTGAAGTCCGTATTTAGAATGTTCTTTAAACTCTCCAAAAAACTTAATTTCTTCTCCACGCATCGGTTGAGGAAAATAACCTGTTACTGTTAAGTAATCATCATATGAAAAGAGAGTCAAATTCTCAGTAGACTCTGTTACTTCAATTTTAATTATTGTGAATGAATTTTCTTTACTATGAAAGATTACAGCTTTCACAATTCCTTGAATATATTTCATAATATCACCAAGTTTATTATATCATATTTTAGTTAGTTATTTTTTGAAAAAGAAAAGAAAAAAGAGGACTTAATTATTTTAAGTACTCTTCAATATCTTTTACTTCTTTAATGATTTCTTCACTCAAGTTTATCGCCCCATCATTAGTAATTAAAATATCATCTTCAATTCTAATTCCAATCTTTTCTTCTTTAAGATACAATCCTGGTTCGATAGTAATTACCATTCCTGCTTCTAAAGGAAGATTATAATGCCCAACATCATGAACATCCAACCCTAAGAAATGGCCAATTGAATGATAATAATATTTGGTAATTTCACTAACATCTTTAATTAAGCCTATCTTTTTACATTCTTCTGCGAGTAAATCTTTCGCAAATTTATTTAGATCATTCCAAGTAATACCTGGTTTAACATAATTAATTGCAGCTTTATTAGTTTTTAAAACTATTTCATAAAGTGTTTTTTGACGTTCACTATATTTTCCGTTTATTGGATATGTTCTAGAAATATCAGAACCGTAATTATGATATAAAACCCCTAAATCAAATAAGATTAGACTATCTTTTTCCAATGGTGCATTATTTTCCTCATAATGTAATACTGTTGCATTTTCTTTAGAAGCCGCAATCGTATCAAAAGAAACACCGTTTCCACCATCTAAAGTAATTTGGTGAATAAAATCAGCTTCTAGTTCGCTCTCGTTTTGACGAGCTTTTAAATTATCCATTACCCGATATAACCCGCTTTTAGTAATTGAAATCGCTGTTTTTAAGGCTGCTATTTCATCAGTCGATTTAAACATTCTTAAATATGAAAGATGTTCATTAACATTTTTAATCTTTAATTCTTTATAAGTATTTAAGAGGTTTTCAAATTGCGTGAAGGAAACTGGAGCATCAGTTGTATTTACCCGATATAAATCTAAATACATTATTTTTGGAATTTTAACACCTAATCCTCTTCCGTAAGTCATCAAGCTTCTAAATACTTGTTCAAATTTATCTAAATAGTGAATTTTGCTTATTTCAATTCCACTAATTTCACTAGCCTTTTCTTTTGAAATACTTTCTCCGATCCACTGACGCATATATGTTGTAGTCTCTTCAATAAAAAGCATTGAAAAAGCAGTTTTTTCTCCTTTAACAATTAAAAGTTTTACCTTTGGCTCATTTAGACCAGTAATGTAATAAAAATTACGGTTAGGAATATACGGGAAAAACTGGTCTAGTGTTTTATGCATTGCTTTTCCTGAATCTAATAAAACAATACTATCAACTTCTAATCTTTCAATTAATTTCTTGCGATTATTTAAAAAAGTGTTTTCCATTTTTATCACCTCTAGCTTAGATTATAACTTAGTTTAAGCTATATTTAAATAAAAAACAGTGATTTCAAAGAAATCACTGTTTAGTTACTAATTAGTCTTTTAAATCTTCTGCTAAGAAAGCAATAGTTCTAATCATTTGAGCAGTATAACTCATTTCGTTATCGTACCAAGTTAAGATTTTAACCATTTGTTTTCCGTCTACTGTCATTACTTTAGTCATATTTGCATCAAATAAAGTTCCGTAATGGATTCCAATAGTATCACTTGATACGATTGGGTCTTCAGTATAACCTAAAGATTCATTAGCACGAGCTTTTACAGCTGCATTAACTTCTTCAACTGTAACAGTTTTTTTAAGTTCAACAACTAAATCAACACAAGAACCTGTAACAACAGGAACACGTAATGCAATTCCGTCTAATTTTCCTTGTAAGTTAGGTAATACCTTACCAACTGCGACAGCTGCACCTGTACTTGTAGGTACAATGTTTGCTGCTGCTGCTCTACCACGTCTTGCATAAATTCCTTTTTTATGAGGAGCATCTAATGTATTTTGATCATTAGTGTATGCATGGATAGTAGTCATAAATCCTTTAACGATTCCAAATTCTTCATCTAATACTTGTGCGATTGGAGCTAAACAGTTTGTAGTACAAGAAGCTCCACTAACAACAGTTTCAGATCCGTCTAAAATATTATGGTTTACGTTATAAACAACTGTTTTAACATTTCCTTTTGCAGGAGCACTAACAACAACTTTTTTAGCTCCAGCTTTAATATGTTTACCTGCACCTTCTTCAGATGTAAAGAAACCTGTACATTCTAAAACAACTTCTACTCCCAATTCTTTCCAAGGTAATAATTCTGGATCTCTTTGAGCATAAACTTTAGTTTTTTTACCTTCAACAATAATGTAATCATCTTCTACAGTGATATCATCATGTTTGTATCTACCTTGTGCAGTATCGTATTTAAGTAAATATGCTAATGTTTCAGCATCAGTTAAATCGTTTAATGCAACGATTTCATAATCTGGGTTGTCATTCATAATTCTGAACGCTAAACGTCCAATACGACCGAACCCATTAATTGCAACTTTTATAGCCATTTTTAAATTTCCTCCTAATTTTTTTAGTTCATATACATTATAATATTTTTAATTTAAAATTACAACAAACATGATAATAATAAAAGCGTTTTCTTTATATTAGGCTAAAATAAAAAGTTAACTCGTCAAGAGTTAACTTTTTTTATGTAGTATGATGTCTTTTTTGTTCTTTTTGACGAAGCTCTTTAAAATAAATATTAAGAGCGTTCATATAATCACAATCTTCCCCTTTATCACATGTTGTACACATAATAATTTCTCGTAATCTTCTTGGGATAAATGTTCTTATTTCGTCCTCGTTGTATCCTACTTGCATTTTACTATCTTCAACAATAATTGGTCTTCTTAATACACTTGGATTTTCAATAATGAAATTAGTTAATTCACTCATTGTCATGTCATCAATATTTAAATTCTTTTCTTGAAAAACTTTAGAACGAGTGGAAATTATGTCTTCAAATCCAGCTTCTGTATTCTTTAACATTAAAATTATATCATCTCTTGTTAATCGTATATTAAATATATTTTTTTCACGGTATTCAATACGATGATCATCAAACCATTTTTTCGCTTTTCTACAAGAAGAACAACTAGGAGTAGTATATATTTGAATCATCAGAATCACCTTCTTTTTTATAATTTTTATAATAAACAACTCTACGTACCCCTATTATAACATACAAAAATAAAGATACAACATTTTTCAGCAATGTGGTAGCGTTTTCTTTTTACTTTTAATTATCTGTGATATAATATATAAGGTTATAAGGAGTGATTTGATGAATTGGAAACTAGATAGACTGTATAAAAGCATAAATGAATGGGAAAACGATTATCATAAACTCGAGGAGTTAATCGCTTCTTTAGAGCGTTTTCAAGGAAAACTTGGAGAATATGATTCGTTTTTATCTTACTACGAAACACAAAAGGAACTTGTCGTATTATTACTTCGAGTTTATCAATATGCAGCATTGCTTTCTGACTTAGATAAAAAAAATACAGAGAACGCTGCAAGGGTACAAAAGATGAGTTATTTAATGAGCAAATTAAATCAAGTAACTGCTTTTGAATCGCCAGAATTGTTAGCTATTGGCAAAGCAAAAATTGCTAGTTTTATCGAAAAAAATGAAGTTTTACAAGAATACCGTTTTTCAATTGAAAAACTATTTAGAAATCAAAAACATGTTTTAGATAAAAAAAGTGAATCGTTACTTGCTAATTATTCCCAGTTATCTGCGCAAGGTCAAGAGATTTATTCTGCGTTATCAGTTGCTGATAAAGTTGATAAGGAAGTCATATTATCAACTGGTGAAAAAATCACTATTACCAGTGGAAACTACCGTAGCTATTTAGCTGATTTAGAAAATGCTAATGATCGTAAGATTGTTTTTGAAGCGATTTTTACACAGTATAAAGAACATAAAAATGCTTATGCACAAATCTATAATACTGTTTTACAAAAAGATATCGCTAAGATGAAAAGCAGAAATTATCAATCGAGTTTAGAATCTTATTTATTTACTAACAACATTCCTCTTGAAGTTTATCACAATTTAGTCGATGTTGCTAAAAATAATACTGCACCAATTAAAAGATATTATCGATTACGTAAAGAATATTTAAATTTAGATGTTCATCATACATATGATCGTTTTATTAATTTAGCAGAAAGTAGTTCTAAGTTTTCTTATGAAGAAGCAAAAGAGTTATTCTTTGATTCAATTAAAAATTATTCAAAAGACTTTCAAGCTAAAGCATATAGTGCTGTTGAAGAAGGTTATGTTGATGTTTTTGAAAAAGAAGGGAAACAAACTGGAGCTTATTCATGGGGTGCATTAAATGAACATCCTTTTATTCTTCTAAATTTTGATGATACTTTAAATAGTGTCTTTACATTAGCACATGAGGCGGGACATTCAATGCATTCTTTATTTGCAGCTGAAGCTCAACCGGTTGCTACTCAAGATTACACTATTTTTGTAGCTGAAATTGCTTCTACTTTTAATGAGCATAACCTATTGGATCACTTCATTAAAAATGCAAAAGCCACTAAAGAAGATAAAATCACTTTATTGCAACAATCAATTGATGATATTTTAGGAACATTTTACCGTCAAACATTATTCGCAGCTTATGAATTAAAAGCCCATGAATTAGCAGAGAAAGGTGAACCTATTACATATGAAACTCTTTCAGCAATTATGATCGATTTATATAAAGAGTTTTATGACATCGATATCACTTTAGAAAACGGTAAAGAATTTGTTTGGGCTTATATTCCTCACTTGTTTTATACCCCATTTTATGTTTATCAATACGCAACAAGTTTTGCAGCTTCATTAAAACTTTACGAAATGGTAAAGGAAAATCCAGAAAACATTATAAACCATATTAACTTGTTAAAAGCTGGAGGAAATGATTTCCCAATTAACCAAGTTAAAAAAGCAGGAGTAGATTTAACAACAAAAGAACCTTTCATGGCTGTTGTTAAACGTTTAAACAATTTAATCGATGAATTAGAAGTTGCATTAAAGGAATAAATATTGTATCATTTATATATAAAATGAAAATGATGATTAGAAATAGTAATATTTTTAAGATTATTAAAGCGAGTTTAGAATAGTGAAAGCTAAACATAATCACTAATATGAATGGATCTATGAATGGCACTAATCATGCTCGTATGTCTTGCGTTAAAAGACTAAAGTGCTAGATTATTTCTAGAACAAAGGTGGTACCACGGATTATTTTAGTTCGTCCTTTCTTAGGACGAACTTTTTTTATTTTTAAGGAGGAATTATTATGAAAAGAATTTTATCAGGAATTCAACCAACTGGTTCATTAAATATCGGAACTTATTTAGGAAGTGTTAAAAACTTTGTTAAATTGCAAGATAAAATGCCAGATTATGAGTTTTTTATCTTTATTGCTGATTTACATGCAATCACTATTTATAAAGAGAAAAAAGTGTTAAGAAGTAAAATTAAAGAATTAGCTGCTTTATATGTAGCATGTGGCTTAGATCCTAATAAAGTTAATTTATTTGTTCAATCAGAAGTTCCTGCACATTCGCAAATGGCATATTTGCTTCAATGTAATGCTTATATTGGTGAATTGGAAAGAATGACACAGTTTAAAGAAAAAGCAAGAAAACAGGAAACAGGGGTTACTGTTGGTCTTTTTACATACCCAACTTTAATGGCTGCAGATATTTTATTATATGATCCTGAATTTGTTCCTGTTGGAAAAGATCAAAAACAACATCTTGAATTAGCAAGAGACATTGCAGTTAGAATTAATAACAAATATAATAATGTCTTTACTGTTCCAAAACCATTAATTGCTGAAGTTGGAGCGAAAATTAATAGTTTAACTAATCCTACTGCTAAAATGAGCAAAAGTGATGATAATGAAAAATCAAGAATTAATTTACTAGACCATGAAAACATTATTAAAAAAAGAATTAAGTCAGCTGTCACAGATTCATTAGGTACGATTAAATACGATCCTGTTGAAAGACCTGGGATTTCTAATTTGATGACTATTTATCACGTTATCACTAATATTCCTTTCGATGAAATTGAGAAGAAATACGATGGAATGGGATACA
>CAYZEW010000036.1:0-11750 GCA_964477825.1 uncultured Candidatus Izemoplasmatales bacterium
GTTGGCGGAATGAGTTTTGATATCATGGAAAATTCTGAAGATGTTTTCACATCATATGATATCGAAAACTTTAGAGCCTATCAAAGAATGATGAATAGTTTTTACGAAGTTAGCCATTTAAATCAAAAAGCAAATAATTTAAAAAATGATATTGTTTTAAGTTTAATTAGAACTCTAGAGTTATATGATCATTATACAGGTGGACATAGTGAAGAAGTTGCCTTTTTAGCGCAACAAATTGCGCTAAAAATGAACCTTAGTAAAGAAGCTGTTTATAATGCTTACTGGGCAGGGATTGTTCATGATATTGGAAAAGTTGGAATTCCTAGTAACATTATTAATAAACCAGAAAAACTAACATTAGAAGAATTCGATCAAATTAAAAAACATCCTGTTTTTGGTTATCAAATCTTACAAAAATCAGAAGATTTAAAAGAAATTGCCCTGTATGTAAAACATCATCATGAATGGTGGAATGGCGAGGGTTATCCTGACCATTTAAAAGGGGAAGAAATCCCGTTAATATCCCAGATTCTTGTTGTTTGTGACGCTGTTAGTTCAATGGCAACAAAAAGACCATATACATCAGTAAAATCAAGTAATGAAATTTTAAAGGAAATTGAACTCTATACAGAAATCCAGTTTGCTCCAAGAGCGGCTAAAGCAATGATTGAGTTTATTAAGGAAGGTTCATTAGATAAGTTTTATAAAGATAAGTAAAAGCCTTTGAGAAATTAAAATTTCTCAAAGGCTTTTTTATACTAACTTAAACTATATCCGCAAATCAATTGTTTTCATTAATTTATCTAAACAATCTTTTGAATTTTCTAAAGATTGTTTTAAAGAACAAATATTAGGTACAATTGTATAAATTTTATCAAATAAATTCGGCATTACCGTTATTGAAGATAAAGGAAATATTCCAATAACAGTTTTATGATGTTTTTTTGCTAATCTCGCAATCTCTATCGGTGCTTTCCCATTTAATGATTGATGATCAAAACTACCTTCTCCAGTAATTATTATATCTGTTTTTTTAATTCTTTCTTCTAATTTTGTTGCTGCTGCTATAACTTCTAGACCACTAATTAATTTAGCATTCATAAAGGCAAGTAAGCCAAATCCTAATCCACCAGCTGCTCCAACACCAGGAACATCACTTAAATCCTTGTTAATTGTATTTTGAACAACCTTGGAAAAATGTTTCATATTATTTTCTAATATTTCAAGCATTTTTTCATCTGCACCTTTTTGTTTAGCATAAATATAAGTGCAGCCATTCTTTCCTAATAAAGGATTAGTAACATCACAGGCTACTTCTATTGTAACATCAAATATTCGATGGTCTAAATTTGTTATGTCTATTTTTTCTACTAAACCAATAGTATTACCATTTAATATTTTAATTAACTGATTATCCTTATCATAAAATTTAGTACCCAACGCTTGTAACATCCCACTACCAGCATCATTTGTACTAGAACCACCAATCCCAATAATCAATTTACTAATATTCTCATCTAAAGCATGTTTTATGGTTTCACCTAACCCATAACTCGATGTTATAAATGGGTTTAAACTAGCAATATTAATTTTAGATATTCCAGATGAAAGAGCAATTTCAACAATTGCGGTCTTATTTTGATTTGTTAAACAATAATGTGATTCACTATAATTACCAAATGCATCTTGTACTTTCAAAGTTTTTAAAACTCCATTTGTAGCATGCATTAAAGATTCAACAGTTCCCTCTCCACCATCAGCAATGGGAATAATATCAATGTTGTTATCTTGAGTTGCAATATTTTGTTTAATTATCTCGGCAACTTCTTTTGAAGATAAAGTTCCCTTAAAAGAGTCAACAGCAATTAAGATATTCATAACCAGTCCTTCTTTCATACTTCATTATACCAAGATTAATAATAATTCAATATATTATGGATAATAAAAACGCACAAATATTTTTGTGCATTTTGTTTATTCATAACAAAAACACCATTAACTTGTTACTGTTTGTACAATAAAGTTGCTAGGTACAAAATTGTAAAATCTCTTAGTTTTCTAGGGTCGTATCCTGTAACCTCTTTAACTTTTTTTAGTCGATATTGCAAAGTATTTTTATGGATAAATAGTTTTTCACTAGTTGCATTAATAGATCCATCATTTTGAGCAAAAGCCATTAGCATATTACTCCATTGATCAAGTAATTGTTCACTTACACCACCGAGAACTTTTTCTAAATATGTTGCTTTAATTTCTTCGTTTAAATCTAGTAAAATTAACTCTAAGTCAAAATCACTTAATTTAACAATTTCAAATCGATTTGTCCGGTGAGCTAATGTTACAATTCGATTTGTATTTAAATATTGAAAATAGATTTCACTTATTTTGCTTATATCTTCACTTACCCCAATTGATAACTCAATTGAGTATTTATCAGTAAGATATTTCTTAATTTTAGCTAATTCTTTAATATTAGTTTTACATAAAAATAATACGTAATCTCCTTGACTATTAACAATAAGTTCATCTGATTCAATTCTTTTATTTATACTGTTAAATATTTGTTGTCTCATATTACTAAATTTATGATTTTTTTCTTGAAGTTTAATAATTACAACTCTTTTTATACTATCTAAATTAATATCTAATGATTTAGCTTTATGTAAGATTGATTCTGTACTTTCTGAATTATTAATTATTAATTCTACAAGATATCTAACATTCTCTTGTTTAATTTCTCTTTGATCCCGATAATAAAATTCTTTAATTAAAATTTCTGTTAATTTAACAATAACTGTAGAAAATTTTTTAATCTCATCATAGTGGCCAGTAATTCCAATTACTGCGACTATTTCCTCATTAAAAGTAACTGGTAAGTTAATTCCAGCTTTAGTTCCTTTGTACTCGCTATCTTTATGAATAATTACAGTTTGTTGTGTTTCTATCACTTTTTTAGAGCCTTCATGATAACTGCCAATTCGAAATTTATCACTACTAGCAATAATAATTCCTTCAAGATTTATAAAATTTATATCATGATCAATTACCCCGTACAAACTGTCAACAATATTTTTGGCTTGTTTAGATGAAATCTTCATAAAACCACCTCTTAATCTACCAATATAATAGCATAAAATATCTTTTTAAAAAAGAATAAGCAGAAGGTTCCTTATAAAGTTTTTAGTTACTTAATTTATCTTTTACTTTATTATAAGAAATTCCTATTCTTATTCTTTTTAGATTTTTATTCTTGATGATACTTCTTTATATAATCCCATACTCTTCTATTTACTCTAGCACTATTTAGTTTATATCCTAATTCCTTGATTTGTTCTTCTTCTTTTCTAATGTTTGTTAAAACAGCTGAAAGTTGCGCTTCTAAAGCTGTTCTTCCCATATCTGGTGTGTTTACTAAATGAGCCATTTTTGTTGCTCTTGAACGTTCATTTTTGATATCATCTTCGGTTACATATTCAGCTACCTTATAATTAGAATAGTTTTCTCTCTTCGCAAAATCTAGTCTATTTATTTGGCAAAATTGTTCCTTCATTTCAACACGCTTTAAAGCAATTTTTAAAGTTAAAATTTCTTTTGCTTTAATCAAAAGATTATTCTTTACAACAATTTCGTTTTCTTCTAGGAAATTAGTTTTTGATAATTTGATAATTTCATAACTAGAAGCTACTTTAAACATTGTTTCTTTAGTTCCGCCATTATATAATCTAACAATTATGGATTTGCTATCTAGTGATCGCTTAAATGCGGTAACTTTTAATTGCTTAGAAGGGTCAATTATTTTCAAAAAGGAATACTCTTGTGGTAATTTTCCATCATGACTATCGGTTTTAATAACAATCGGTTCTATGTTATATGAATTAGCTTCTTTTATAACATTTCCTGCTTCATAATTGCCACGATGTGGATATACCGCATAACTAAATTTCATTTGTCTTAAACACTGTGCATCTGGAGTGTATATTTTCGGTCCAGCATCACCAAGACGGGAATTTATATCACTAGCAACCCATTCAACAGATCTAAATAACGTTAATTCTATCGTGTTTTTGTCTTCGTTAATTGTAAATTCTGGTAATCCTTTATTTAAAACTGCAAGTCCTCTTTGATTATCAGTTAAATCAACAAATTCACGATGCGGAAAGATTTTATTTGGTTTTGGTTCACGGGCACCAATAATAACTTCTCTAACATTTTCAGGAATCTCTGATTCATTAAAATCAGCATAAGAAATTTTTCTTGTAACAACATCAAACTGAGCTCCAGCTTGTGATGTTTTTGTTTTAATATTTGTTTCAAAAACCGTAGAAATCAGATGGTTTTTTGCAGTATTTAAAATATCTGTTTCAAACTCAACAACCTTACTATTAGCTTTTACTGTTATATAAGTTGTAACTGGGATTACGATTGTTGCTTTTAACCTTTTTGTTCGGGATTTATTTAATCCTTTTGGAACTTCAAAATCATAAGTTACTTTAACTATAGTTATTTCTTTAGTTTTTTTAACAAAGTTTATTTTAGCTAAAATATCTTTAGTAGTTAAAATAGTATCAGTATCAGGATAAGAGTAATTATACTCATCTCCACTATCTCCTTTATCTTTTAAAAGTCCTAAATTATGATAAGTAACCTTTGTCTCTTTATCAGTTAAATCGATTGATCCGTTCTTATTAATTACTACTTTAATTAACTTATTATCAATCGTTAAATTAGTTTCATCAATAACTAATTCATTTTCAAATTGATCATTTTGTCTAACTACTTTATATCCAAAAGCAGGAACGTTTTTTATAGCTATATCCGCAATAATAATATCTCTATCATAGGAAGTTGTATTAAAAACAACGATGTTTCGTGAATCAGTTGTCTTAATTTTAGATATTAACTTTTGAGCAACATCGTCAATTTCATCATTAAAGAAGATATTTACTAAATCAGTTCTTGTTTCCATATCTTTGTGAACATCATCAATTGAGCAGCCACAAATACTATCATGTGGTTGATTCATTAGGAGTTTTTTGTATGCCGCATCAAGATGATTTTCATTGTATTCGCCACCCGTTAACCAATTCATAGTAGCTAGTGGTAACGTAACTGTTTCAACTAGTTTTTCAGAAAAATGGTTTTGTTGTTTTAAATACATTCTTGCTGACAGGACACCAGGAAATACTGAAATAAACCTTCCACTATAAAGCGCTCCACTAAGTGTTTGCAGTCGAGGACTTTCTGAAAGGATTGCCTTAATATATTCTTCTGGATTACTTTGTTTTAGTTGATATAAAGCTGTATCTTTTTGGTGGTTCTTAATAACTTTTAAAACATCATCAGGTCCAATTTCTTGATCATATCCATTAAGCATTAATAAATTGTTTGTTGTTGCAAAAGGAAGAAGTCTTTTATAAGTATCTTTTACTCTCGCATCAAAAATCTCACTATGTTCTGCTAGTCGCATTCCATTTCGATAGCTATCTAATAAATAAACAGTCGGTAGTTTTGTTCCATTTGGAGCTTCCCATAAAAATTCTGAGTTGACATTTTTAGGATCCATTTCTACTCCCCGCCATACATAAATCCCGATTAAATTGGCATTTTCTAAAATCTGTGAAGTTTGGGAGATTTGTCCAAAATTATCAAGTAACCATCCTACTTTCATCTTGTCCCCATATTCTTTAGAAATTTGGTTTCCTAAAACAAGGTTTTTCACTAATGATTCTTCGCTTACTAGTTGCCAATCTGGCTGATTATATAAAGGTCCAATAAAAATATTTCCTGATTGCACAAATTTTTGTAATTTGGCTTTTTTATCAGAAACACTTATTCCTTTTTTTCTTAATTCAACATAATAATCTTCAAGTAACATTGTTTGTCCGTCTAAAACAAATTGATAAGTAGGTTCTTTATCTAACATTAAAAATAATTTTTCAAAAAATTCTACCAGCCATTCGTTTGTATACTTGCTATTTAAATACCATTCACGATCCCAGTGAGTATGAGAAATGATGTGCATTTTTTTCATTTCTTTGCTTCCTCCAAAAGTTATTTTATTCTTCTTGTAGTATCCTTGTCAAAAATAACATATTTATTAGTTAAATCTAATTTTATATTTTGTCCAACTTGTAAGTCTAATTTATCACTTACTACTTTAATTTCTTGTGTTCCTACTAAAACATTTATCACAACATGTGATCCTTGTGGTTCAACAATGATAATTTTAGTATTAATTGGACCATTTTTTGAAATTTTGAAATTTTCAGGTCTAATTGATAAAATAATTTCTTTGTTTAAATAGTCTTTTAATAAAACCTTTTTTATTTTTTGTTTTTGTTTAACTTCGAACGAGAAATCATCATTAGAAAGCAAAACCTTATCATCTTTTTTCACTACTTTTACTGTGAAAAAGTTTGAAGGAGGTGATCCGATAAATTGGGCAACAAACATTGTATCAGGTTCATGATAAATCTCGTTTGGAGTTCCAATTTGTTCAATTACCCCATTATTCATTAAAACAATTCGATCTGCGAGGCTTAATGCTTCTGATTGATCATGAGTAACAAAGATTGAAGTAGAGTTCAAATCTTGGTGGATTCTTTTTAAATCTGTTCGCATTGATACTCTTAGTTTTGCATCTAAATTACTTAGTGGTTCATCCATCAAAAATAATTTTGGTTTCACCGCAATAGCTCTAGCAACAGCAACCCGCTGACGTTGTCCTCCTGATAATTGGCTAGGATAACGATCTAAATATTGTACAATATCACAAACGACTGCCACTTCTTGAACAACCTTATCAATTTCTTTTTTTGACTTCTTTCTTAATTTCAAGGCATAGGCAACATTATCATAAACTGTCATATGTGGCCAAACAGCATAACTTTGAAAAATCATTGAAATCCCACGATCTTTTGGTTGAAGATTAATAATTGATTTCCCATCAATTAAAATATCTCCTTCTGTCACAGATTCAAGTCCAGCAATCATCCGCATTGTTGTCGATTTACCACAACCACTTGGTCCTAAAAAAACAATGAATTCGCCTTTGTAAATCTCTAAATCAAACTTTTTTACTGCTTCGATTGTTTTATTATATACTTTTTTTAAATTATCTAATTTTATATAACTCATCTTTTTCCTCCTATTAGCCCCATAGTTTATTAATGTACTTTCTTAAAAAGAATGTAAAAATAACGGCTGGTGTTATGAGTAAAACTGATCCTGCTGCTGCATAATGAATCGAGCTTGTTCCCCCGATTGAATTATACAATAATAAAGCTAGTGTTTGATTTCTATTAGTTAATAATAATGCCACTCCAGTATCATTCCATGCAGTAATAAAAGCATACATACTTGAGGCAGCAAAAGCTGGTAATACTAAAGGTAAGGTAATCTTTTTAAAAGTTTGAAGTTTTGTAGCTCCAAAAACAAGCGATGCTTCTTCAAGTTCTTTATTAACCCCCATAAATATCCCTTTTGTTATCCATGCAGTTAACCCAATATTTGGAATTGAATAAACTACTGCTAAGCCAATCATCGAATCAAATAATCCAAAATTGATTAACATCACCGCTGCTGAAACAGAAATCGCAATTGTTGGGAACATTCTAACAACTAAAGCTCCAATCCCAATAGCCTCTTTCCCTTTAATTTCACTTCTAGCAAGCGCATAACCTAATGATCCCCCAACAGAGAGCGATAATATAATAGTATAAATTGCAACTTTTACAGAATTTTTAAAGGCATTTCCTGCTCCACTAAATACATCAAAGAATTTAGTGTAATTTAAAAATACTGTTTTATATAGTTTTAAATGAACTACATCACCAGTTTCCTTAGAAATCCTTATTTCATCTTCTAACTCATCTGGTGTCATAACGACATTAAGTTTTTCTTCTAAATATTTACTTAATCCCTCTGAATCTCCCCAAATTAATAATTCATATTCTCCATCATTATTCAATCTAGAGAAATTATAACGATTATTGTCATTATCCCATTGAAATTCTACATCATGATAAAATTTTGGAATAATTGGTTTTGGGAAATCAGTTAACTCAATTCTACTTGTAAATGAGGTAGTTGTTAAATAAATTAAAGGAATTAAAAATACAAAACCAAGGAAAGTAATAAACATATAAAATAATGCTTTGTTTGCTCCTTTATTCATTATACAACACCCCTTTCAGCTTTCCGATTTGCACGTAAGAATAAATAAGCGATTCCCATAACAATTAATACAACGAATAACGAATAAGAAACTGACAATTTATAGGCTTCTTCTCCATAATAAAATTTAGTATAGTAGACAATTCTTTCCACTAAGAATGGAACTTTATCAAAATCAAAAATCATGACTGAAATTAGCCAAACTTGTACTCCTGAAATTATTCTTAATAGTAAAGCGGTAATAATGGTTGGTTTTATAATTGGAATCACAATATCTTTTACTGTTTGAAACCTATTAGCTCCAAAAACCAAAGCAGCTTCACTATATTCTTTATTTAAATTTTGTAGTCCTGCTAAAATAATAATCATGACTGAAGGAAGAACTGTCCATGTATCAATCAAGATTAAAAACATGACTGCATTCATCCCAGATACATCGGTCCATAAATGGAGCCCATCTAAAATACCAAGCCATTCTAATATAGCTTGTAATCCCGTAATATCTAAAAACGAGTTTAACCAGCCATATTGTGTTAATCCTGTATTCCAAATAACCCCTACTGCAGAAATTGGGATTGCCATTGGAATCATCATTACAAATAAAAAGATACTAGATCCTTTAAAATTTCGATTAATAATTAACGCAAGCGCAAGCGCTAAAACAAATTGTAAAGAAATCGAAACTAAGGCAAAAACCAAAGTATTAGTTACTGCAGCTTCAAATTTCTTATCATGAAATAGGGCAAAAACGTTATCGAGGGTAAATCCTCCTCCATCTATTGCTGTAAAAACTTCTCTTATTGCTGTAAAAACAGGATAAGCCCAAAAGATTGAATAAAACAATAGCGCTGGTAATACTAATAAGTATGGTGATTTGAAAAATGGTTTTTTAGTTTTAGTACTATTCACCTTTTTACCTCCTTTAATCCTTTATTTAATTATACCAAACATATTATTTTATTCCCATCTTCTTATCAATAAAATAATATCTTTAATTATTAGTTGTTGTTTAGATTATCATATAATTCAAAAGGCCATTAACATGGTTGTTAGCGGCCTTTCAAATTATTCTTTAAGAGTTATAATGAAAATTATTATTATTATTAGTCTATTTTTAAAGCGTCTAACTCTGCTTGAGCAACATCTAAACGGTCTAACAATGCTTGATCGCTATCAAAGTCACCAGCCATTAATTCAGCAAATACCGCATCAGAAACAGCCTTAACTCCACCCCATTCTGTATACTCTGGAATCATTTGTAATCCTTCTACATTAGCATTTTGAATTGTAGAAATCCCTTGTCTAATTACTTCTTCAGCTGGAGATGATCCAAGTGCATCAATTGCTTCAGCTAATGGAGGAATTGATCCTAATGCTGCATCAACGATTTGTTCTTTAGCAGTCATCCATTTAATGAATTCAGCTGCTAGTTCTTGATTTTCACTATCTTTAACAATTCCAATACCATGTCCACCAGCAATTGTTCCGGCTTTACCACTAGTTCCTTTAGGACCAGGGAATACTTTAAATTGTGCAGGTGCACCATCATAAGTTAAGCCAACAACACTTTGATGTTCAAAAGCAATTTGAATTGCTCCACTTTCTAATAATTCTTGACAAGAATTAATAGTAGTAGATTGTGGATGGATTCCACCTTTATTATACATTTCTAAGATATCTAACCAAGCTTTTTGGTTAGCAGCTGTATTTAATGCAGGGAAAGTTCCTGGAATTGAATCAGTGTTTGATAATGCCATTCCACCAATTTGATAAATAATTAATCTTCCAGATTCACCTTTAATTGCTGTTTTAACGTTAGTTCCGTCAACCCAATCAACAAAGTCATCCCAAGTATAATCACCAGCTAATACTTCTGCCTCAGTAAGACCATCTGGTAAGAAATCAAATGCTTCATTACGAGCGATGCTTAAATAAACATCTGTATTAATTGGGAAGAAATATCTTTCACCATTATGGTTAGTTGATGAATCAAATGCTGAAGAAAAAGTTCTATCAGACATTTCGTTCTCTAGATCATTTAACCCAACCATGTAATCATTGTTACCAATAAAATTAATCATGTCTGAATAATGAGCTATCACTAAGTCAGTTACTACTTCACCAGATTGTTGTTCTGTGTCTATTTTATCAAATAAAGCCCCAACTTCTGTAAATGTAGTAAATTCAATTTTAACATTATGTTCTTCTTCAAACGGAGCAAAGATTTCTCTTTGATAAATCTCCTTTTCACTTACTTCACGAGCGAACGCCGAAGCGATAACTAATGTAGTCGGTTCTTTAGAACCACCACATGCTGATAAAGCAATGACTAATGTTGCTGCAATTAATGTAATTAATATTTTTTTCATAACCTGCCTCCTATTTTTTTATAACTTAATTATAGCAAACCATTTTCTTTAAAGAAATATCCCATATAACAAAATACAAGCGCTTGTAATACTCTTTCTTGTTACAAAAAACAAAAAATATTCCTTATAGCCCTTTTTAAGCATCTTCAAAAATTGGTTTTTTTGCTTTTGAAAAGGGCTTTATAAATAAAGAAGTTCCCTTTATTCACTATTAAATGTTTTTTAACAATTCCTTCAATAATTCTTCTAATCTCCGATATGATAAATTGTTTTTAGCTTTTAGAAAGTTATTCTCAATTATTCTATTATATTTATCTTTATTTAATAAGATATCCATAATCGCTTTTCTTTTTGCTGTTGCAGTTGTTTTTGAAAGATGGAATAACCCTGTTTTTTTATTTTTTGTAATTTCTTCATCAATTGTTACTAAATCAAAGTGATAATTCTTAATATCTGTCTTATATACCGGGTATTCATAAATAAGGATCGGTTTTTTAGCGAACAATCCTTCAAGTAACTGATTTCCCCAACCTTCTAATACACTAGTGTAAGTAATGAAGTCACACATTGTATAAAAATCCCATAATGAATATTTCTTTTGATTATTTACTATTTCTCTTGTATGTCCTACTAAATCATTAACATAATGAATTACTACTTTTGATGATTGTAATAAATTATCTAGTTCTTTAAATCTATCATTACTCATTTCTTGCATTCCTGCTAAAACGAAATGAACTTTTGTATCTTTATTAATATAATGATTGTTATAAAGTCTTTTACCTTCATATAAACTTAAGTTATTACTAATCTCCTTAATAACCTTAAACCCTATTTCAATCGCTTTTCTTTCAACAATTCTTGTTGCTTGTAAAAAGACAAGATCAGTTTCTTCAATTTTTAAAACTTTTCTTAAATCCTGATTATAATCATCTTTAACAAAAGGTAATTGCTCAAAATCAAAAACATTAGGAATAACAGTTGCTTTAATTCCTTTTCTTTTAAATAATTCTGCTTTTGCAAGCTGATTAATAACACAATGTTGACTATTAAATGGGGCAGGGAAATATTTTAATAAATATTCATTTATCGATTTGAAAGTAGGTTTACTATAGCGTTTTCTCTCCCAGTAGAAATCATGATGGTGATAGATTATTTCTGTAATATGCTCTTTCGCTAGTCTAGCAACAGCAATTCCAACAG
>CAYZEW010000037.1:0-11526 GCA_964477825.1 uncultured Candidatus Izemoplasmatales bacterium
AAAAATATAAAACAACCCATTTCCCTTGTGCTAAAATTTCATCTAAATTTACTTTACCAAAACGATCTAATCCTTCGCCGTTCGGCATAATTGCTTCCATTTCAAATTTCGGAGCTGGTTTTCCCACTTTTGCTCCTGTAACATAAAAATCATTATCATAAGTCATAAAAATACCTCCTTAGTTTTTTACTACTTAATTTTATTATATGTCTATTAATAATACAAATATAACGAATTATTATTTCTATTTACAAAACAAACTTTTGGAGTATAATAAAAATTGGTGATTAAAATGAACTTTATTATCTTTATATTATTGGTTTTTATTTTAGCGTATGTTGTTGGTTATTTATTTAATAAAATCGGTTTACCAAAACTCCTTGGTTACTTAAGTGTAGGAATCGTTATTGGTAACTTTTTTAATTATGATTATTTAATATCTGATGATATCATTAGATTTATTACTAGTTTTGCCTTAAGTATCATTTTGCTTAAAGCTGGCCTTGGTCTTGAAAAAATGGTAATGAAGAAAATCGGGATTAAGGTCCTAATCTTAGGAGCTGTTCCGAATATTATTGAAGCTTTAATCTTAACTATTATTAGTTTTTATCTTTTACATTTCGGGATTTATGAAGCCTTAATGTTTGGTTTCATCATCAGCGCTGTTAGTCCAGCGGTAGTGATTCCTTCGATGACTAAACTAATGGACGATGGTTACGACAAAGAAATTACTACCCTTAATTTGGGAGCAATTATGATTGGTGATGTAATCAGTTTAACAATGTTTAGTGTTTTCTTAGCCTTATATTTAGGTGATGGAAATCCTACTTTATTGCTTTTAATGGCCCCTGTAAATGTAATTTTAGGGGGAATTGTTGGGGGAGTTTTAGGATGGGTTCTCGGAAAGCTTTTAAGACACTCTACTAACATTAAACTACAAATTTTACAATTTTTAATTGTTGTTGCTGTTGCCTTAGTATTAAAAGAATATGGCCACTATCTTTTTATAATTGAAATGATCGCAGTTATTTCCTTAGGATTTATGATTAATGATACAAACAAAGCAGTTGGCACTTATTTAAAAAAACATGTTAATAATTTATGGTTGTTCACTCAGGTCTTTCTTTTCTTTATAATTGGTTTCTTAACAGATCTTGACTTAATAGGAGAATACTTGGTAATCGGAGTCGGAATTTTATCCCTTGGTCTTCTTGGAAGAACTGCCGGAATTTATATTGCCCTTCATAAGACTGATTATACCTATAATCAGAAACACTTTTCAAGTTTAAGTAATTTACCAAAAGCAACAGTCCAAGCAGCACTAGGGGTTATTCCTTTAAGTTATGGAGTAACTAATGGAGATATCATTTTAAGTTTAAGTGCCTTGGCAATTATTATTACTGCTCCACTAGGGCTTCTCTTAATCGAAGTATTTAGTGTTAAGCTATTAACAAGAGAACCTTTAAAAGTAAATTAAATAAAAGCAAATGCTCACACATTTGCTTTTATTTTTTTAGTTTTTAACCCTTGATATTCATTAATTAGTTTAATAATAAAATACGGAACAAATAAAAATGAATAAACTATTAAATCACGAATTTCAGCTGAGAAAAGAAGATGAAGATAAATTAACGCATAAGCAAGATAGGCCCAACGCTGAATTTTTTTCCAAGCAGAATATGTGTATTTTTTTCGAATTGTTGTAAAAGATGTAATAAATAACGGAATCATAATCAAAAAGGCAACAATTCCAAACCAATCATCAAGATTCGTTAAATCACTAAAAAATTCTAGAAGATAAATATACACATGTGGTAAAAGTAAAATAACTCCTAAAATAGAATACTCTTTTCGAATTGCCATAAATCTTTTTCTTAGTTCGCTCTTTTTCTTAAAGACACCAGTAATCATTACAATATATAAAGCGGCTGTTCCCACAATACCGTGAGTTAACATCTCAGTTATTTTCACCTTATCCATTAATAACACTGAAGCAATTCCTATTACTAACGATATTCCATATAAAACATTAGCGGATTTATGAATTGGTTTATATAAAAAATAGCCTACAAATAATAACAAAACTGTAACAATTAACACTCTCATTTATAACATCTCCTATTATTAGTAGTTTTGGACAACTACAACCTATCATAATTATATGTGACAAGTTGTCATATTGTCAAGAGACATCCACAAAATCTTAAAAAAGATGAGCTCAAAAGACTCATCTTTTTTTACTATCTATTAGAAATAATATTCCGATAATGTATAGTGGTATTATCATAATTAAAATCATTATTATGTTTTCTCTAGGCTGATTTAAGAACTTAAATATTATTAAGAATCCTGTATTTATTAGTAGCGTTCCAATTCCTAAATACTTTGTCTTATTCCAAAAGAAATAAACAAAGACAATTAACGCTACACCTGGTGATGCACTTATCAAGAATCCTCCGATTTTTTCTAGTAAAGAGAGGTTCATATCAAAAACATCGATTGCCATTAAGATTAAAAATCCCCCGATTAATAATAGAAATACTTTCCCTCCTATTATTATTTTTTTCATCATAATTCTTTAACAACCTCCTTTATCCATAAAGCTAAACTTTTAGAAGCAAGATTTGCCATTTTAACAACATTCTCGTGGGAATGTTTAACCTTTTGAATCCCCGTTGCCATATTGGTAATAGTTGCAAACCCTAAGGTGTTAATTCCTAAATAATTACTAACGATTGTTTCTGGTACTGTCGACATTCCTACAGCGTCACTACCAAACCCTTTGATCATTTTAATTTCTGCTTTTGTTTCATAATATGGTCCAGTAAACCCTGCATAGATTCCTTCTACATATTCAATCTTAAGTTTTTTTGCTTTTTCTTTAGCAATTTCTCTTAATTTTAAAGAATATGGTTCTGTCATATCTGGAAATCTTGGTCCAAATCTTTCATCATTTACCCCAAATAAAGGATTAGTCCCCATTAAGTTAATAAAATCATTAATAACCATAATACTTCCTGGCTTTAATTTATCAGGATTTATTCCCCCACAAGAATTGGTTAAAATTAGATTTTCTATTCCTAGTAACTTAAAAACATAAATCGGAAAAGTTATTTCCTTCATTGAATATCCTTCATAAAAATGAAATCTTCCACTCATTAATAAAACTTCTTTTCCTTCTAGTTTTCCATAAATCAATTTAGAAACATGTCCCTTAACAGTACTAACTTGAAAAATAGGAATATCTTCATACATAATTTCTACTTTATCATCAAGTTCATCCATAATTCTAGTAAGTCCACTTCCTAAAATAATTGCAGTTTTAGGACTTCCTTGGTATTTACTTTCAATAAAACTTTTTGCTTCTAGTGCTTGATTATACATCTCTTCACCTCGTTAAAATTATAACAAATATTTATTTTTATTTAAAGCGTTTAAAACTATAGATTATTTCTTCTTGAGTTTTTTTGCAAAGAAATCAATAAAATGAGAAATTCTTTTATAAACTAAGAAAGTAATTCCATAAACTAGTCCTGATAATAAAATATTAAAAGGTAAAGCCGCATACAATAGATACTTTTCCATATAGTTTTCACTATTTACTCCAGGAATTACTGAAAGCATTCCTACTAGTGGATCTACAGAACCATTAAAATAGAAAGCAATATAAAAATCAATTACAAATAAATAGTTTGCTAAAAGTGCCACAAAAGTCCAAACAAACATCCCACTAATACTTGCGATGATTGCGCCTTTTTTAGTTTTCATTTTACGATAAATAATTGATGAGGTTAAGACTGTTGACATCCCAATTAATAAATCAATCATTTCCCCAGCACCAGCCGTTGTAGAAAATGGTAATTTAATTAAAGTTCTAATCACAATAATACTAGCTCCCCCAATTGGCCCTAGGATAAAGCCCCCAATAATTGCCGGTAAATTAGAAAACTGGATATCTAAAAAACTCGGGAAAATAAAGGGTAATGGAAATTTTAAAATAAAATAAAATAATAGTGATAGTGCACTCAAATTGGCAATGATTACCATTTGTAAAACTCGATTGTTTCGCATTGTTTTTCCTCCTTAGAAATAAAAAAAGCTAACGAATAATCATCGTTAGGCATCAAAATAAAAAAAGGATATTTTTATATCTTCTTTCATCTAGACTATACTATCGGTATAGGAGTTACACCTATTCATGCGTCTTATTCACGCTCGCGGACTTTACCGCCGGTCGGGAATTTCACCCTGCCCTGAAGATTAATTCACCTATATTATAGTTTAGTTTTTTCATTTAAGCAACTAAGACAATAAAAAAAGTGCTTTCGCACTTTTTTTTCTATTTCATTTTTTTAATATTCCAGATTTCATTAGCGTATTGTGTAATTGTTCTATCACTAGAGAAATAACCACTTTTCGCAATGTTAATAATACATGATTCATTCCATTTTGCTTGATCTTTATAATATTCATTTGCTTTCTCATGAGCTTGTTTATAGCCTTCAAAATCAGTTAAAACATAGTAACGGTCTTCCCTTAAAAGTTTATCTTTAATTTCTTTAAATTCATCTTTTCTAACTTTTTCAAAAAAGCCATTTGTTAGTTGATCAATTACTAATTTTAAATCACTATTTTGGTTATAAACATCAAGAGGATGGTAAGTATTTTCTTTATTCAATTGGTTAACCTCATCACTTGTTAGTCCGAAGATAAAGATGTTATCTTCGCCGACCAGTTCGGCAATTTCAACGTTAGCGCCATCAAGCGTACCGAGGGTCAATGCTCCATTCATCATAAATTTCATATTCCCAGTTCCACTTGCCTCTTTTGAAGCTGTTGAAATTTGTTCAGAAAGATCACATGCAGGCATAATTTCTTCGGCATATGTTACGTTATAGTTTTCAACAAAAACAACTTTTAATAATTGATTTATTTCTTGATCGTTATTAACTTTTGAAGCAATGGTATTAATTAATTTAATTATTAGTTTAGCGTAATAATACCCTGAAGCGGCTTTTGCGCCAAAGATAAAACTATGGGGATAATAATTATCTTTAAATGTCTTATCTGTTTTAAGTTTATTATAGATATGCATAATATGAAGAGCGTTCATTAACTGACGTTTATATTCATGCATTCTTTTAACTTGAATATCAAAGATTGAAGTCGGATCTAAAATAATTCCTTGCTCTTTGTAAATTCTTGCAGCTAAGGCTGTTTTCTTTTTTAATTTCATATCTTTAACTACTTTTTGATATTTCTTTGTTTTTGCTTTTTTTAATAAGTTTTCTAGCTCATTTGGATCTTTTACCCAATTAGTTGAAACCATATCTAAGATTTTAGCAAGTTCAGGATTGGAATGAAGTAACCATCTACGATGAGTTATTCCGTTTGTTTTATTATTAAACTTGTGAGGATATAAAAGATTAAAATCTTTCATTTCAATATTTTTTAAAATCTCAGTATGAAGAGCTGCAACTCCGTTGACACTAAATGATCCAACAATCGCAAGATGGGCCATTCTCACTCTATCATGGGCGATTATTGCTAGTTTATTAATTAGTTCTTGTGAATAATCTTTTTCAATTAACATTGCACAGAAACGGCGGTTAATTTCTTCAATGATTTGATAAATTCTTGGTAAAACTGGAGCAAAAATATCAATTGGCCATTGTTCTAAAGCTTCTGCTAAAATTGTGTGATTAGTATATGCACATGTCTTAGTTGTAATTTCCCAAGCATCGTCCCAACCAAGCAAATGATCATCAACAAGTAATCTCATTAATTCAGCTACAATTAATGAAGGATGCGTATCATTGATTTGAAAGACAAGTTTTTCTGGTAAATTATAAAATGTTTGATATTTTTGGTAATGTTTATCTAAAATACTTTTTACTCCTGCTGCACTAAAGAAATATTGTTGTTTTAATCTTAAAATTTTTCCTTCTTTAGTCGCATCGTCTGGATATAAGAAGCCACTAATATTTCTGATTGATGCGTCATAAGTGAAAGCATCCATTGTTTCTGGATATTTATTAGTAGGTTCAGCGTTCCATAGTCTTAGACTTGTAACAACTAAATTATCATTTCCAACGATTGGGACATCATAAGGAACAGCCTTAATAATTTCATTAGGATAATACTTCGCTTTTCCCTCTTCAAAAGCGACATATCCCCCAAAAGGAATATTTACTGTTTCTTCATCTCTTCTGACTTCCCAAACATAACCATCTTTTAACCAGTCATCTGGCTTCTCAATTTGGTAACCGTCTTCAATTTTTTGTTCAAACAATCCATAACGGTATCTTATTCCGTTTCCGAAACCAGGATATTTTAGCGAAGCAATTGAATCTAAGAAACAAGCAGCTAGACGACCAAGTCCACCATTTCCAAGTCCAGCATCTGCCTCATAATCCTCAATTTCATTAATATCGATTTTTTCTAACTTAAAGCCTTTTTCAATTACATCTCTTAACCCTAAATTCATGATATTATTTGTAATTAATCTTCCCATTAAAAATTCCATTGAAAAATAATGAACTTCTTTTAAGTCGTGTTCCTTTAAATATTGGTTAGTAGTTAGCCAGTTATCGGCGATAACTTCACTAACCATTTCACCTAAAACATGATATTTTTGGCGAATACTCGCGTCCTTTATTTTGACGATATATCTTTTCTCAATTCTTGAGTTAAATTCAGTAATAAAAGTTTTTTCATCTTTAAAAAAGTTATTCATTAACAACCACTCCTTGTAAGTTCATTATAGCAAACAATTCATTTAAACTCCTATGATACATTGCTGAAACCGTTATCTTGTTTAGTTCTTAATGATTGTATTATAAAATTCAATATATTTTTGAGTCGATTTTACTAAACTATTATCTGATTTCATGGCGCGCTGCATTAGCTTCTTCCAGTTTTCTTTTTTATTAATAAACAAATCATAAGCAAGGCGAATAGTTTCTTTCATTTCCGTGGCATCATAATTGTTGAAAGTAAAGCCATTGCCTTTTTTCGTTATATTATCATATTTAATTACTGTATCATTTAAGCCACCTGTTCTTCTAACAATTGGTAAGGTTCCATATTTTAAAGCAATCATTTGGCCAAGCCCACATGGTTCAAATCTTGAAGGCATTAAAAAGACATCAGCTCCGGCGTAAATATAGTTTGGATTTGTTGAATCATACCCAATATTAAGTTTTATTTGCTTAGGGTGTCTTCCTTCTAGCTTTCTTAATTCTTCAACGTATTTTTGATCCCCAGTTCCTAATAAAACAAACTGCATATCGTTATTTTCATCTAAAAGACGATCAAAAGCATTTAAGATTAAATCAAAGCCTTTTTGTTCAACAATTCTTGTAACCATCCCGATAACAAATTTTTCTTTTCCAACTGGTAACGCCATTGTTTTTTGTAAATACAACTTATTTTCGAGTTTTTTATCTAAATTTTCAATTGAATAATTTGCTTTAATTGTTTTATCGCTTAACGGATTATAAACACTAGATATTCCGTTTAAAATTCCGTAAAACTCTCGTTCACGGTTTAATAATGAATAAGTTAGATTTTTACCATAATATTCATATTTTAATTCTTCTTTATAAGTTGGTGAAACTGTTGATAACTTTGTTGCGGTATTAATCCCAATTTCTAAAAAATTGATTTTTTCACTTCTAAAAACAAAATTAGTAATTTTAAGTTTTTTAATAACCTCACTTTTAGCAACCCCTTGGTAAGCAATATTATGAATTGTTAATAATGTTTTTAACCCTTGATGCTTTGAGTTATCAATTAATAAAGGAATAAGGGAGGTATGCCAATCATGAATATGCACTAAATCAAAAGCTTTTAAATCATCCAGCATTTCAACAATTGCTTTATTAAAGAAGGCGAACCGATCAGGATCGTTTTCATAGCCATAGACTTCTTCATAATCAAAGAAAGTAAAATTATCAATAAAATAGTATTTTACTTTTTTATATTGATAGCGATAGACTCTAATTTTATATTTTTGTTCATCGTAAATAACAGTTTTTGAAAACTGATATTTTAAACTTTCAAAGAAAGTATCTCTGATCTTTTTATAAAGCGGTAATATAACCGTAACATCCACTCCTTGTTTAGCAAGGTTTCTTGATAATGAACCAATCACATCTGCAAGCCCACCCGTTTTAATAAACGGATAACTTTCGCTAGCAACAAGTAAAATTCTTAAATCTTTAAAGCTAGAAACAATTTGTTCTTTTTGAGTTACATAAGGATTTTGAAGGGTTCCTTCAATATGCGTATCCTTTTTAACAATTGTTTGTTTATCTAAAATTGTATAGTTAATAAAGGCATCTTCTTCAATAACGGCATTACTCATAATAAAACTGTTTTTTATTTGGGCTCCTTCTTTAACAATTACATCCCGCCCGATAACACTATTAATTACTGTCCCATTAATAATACAACCACTTGAAACCATTGAATTACTAATATGAGCTTTTTTTAAGTAACGGGCTGGAGGACTAGTTTTTTCTTTTGAATAAATCGGTCTATCTGGTGTAAATATCGTGCTTCCAATATCAAATCTAAGGATATCTAAATTTGATTTTAAATAATTAAAAGTATCATTTATCGTTCTTGTGTAATTTAAATGTTTATAAATTACTACTTTTAAATTTAGCGCTTTTTCAACTAGTTCATTCATTGTTCGATATTCTAAAGAATCATAGGTCATAATATATTCTATTAAAAGTTTTTTTGAAATAATAAAAGTTTTTAAGCGAATATTTTTATACATTATTTCGGTAATATCTGCTTCATTTTCTAAATGGAAAGCTAAACATTGATGGAAATCAATGTTCCATACTAAGTTAGCACTAGTAATTACCGCATAATCTTGACTAGAGCGTTTAAAGAACTCAATGTGTTCATACATCCTTTGGAAAGTAATCATCTCTTCTGGAGCGATATACAAGTTCTTAGGCGGTAAAATGAATAACCCATCTCGTCTTCGATCTAAATCCCAACGTTTTCCACTTCCAACGTGGTCTTGTAAAGAACGGTAGTTTCCATAGGGAAAAATCGCAACGTTGGTAATTTGCGAATTTTTAAGGTTTGATAACGTAAAATCAATTAAGCGGTATTTCCCCGCAAATGGTAAAGCACCAGGCATGCGATGCAGGGTTAACTGTTCTAGGTTATCTTTAAAAGTAGCATCAACAATAACAAATAAATTACTATTCATTGTTTTCACCTACTTCTTTGAAGAAATCATTATCAATAACTGTGACTTCTTTAAATTTTAAAGTTGTATTGGCTTTAATAACTGTATCTTTAACAACAATAACCTTTTCAAGATAACAGTTTTCCAAAACATTCACATTTTGGTGAATGATTGTATCTTTAATAACTGATCCTGCCTTAATAACTACTCCACTACTGATAATTGAATGAATAATATCACCACAAATTAAACACCCGTCACTAATCATTGATTTAACAATTTTCGTGCTTTCAACAATGTGGTGTGGTGGTAAATTTACTGATTTTGTAAAAACAGGAAAAGTAGCATATTCGTTAATTTTTAAATATTGCGGATTATCAATTAAATCCATATTAGTTTCATATAAGCTTTTAATTGTTCCAACATCTTTAAAATACCCTTTAAATTCATAGCCATAAACATTTAATTTTTTCTTTAAGCCTAGCGGGATAATATCTTTTCCAAAATCAAATTTACCATCATCGCTAAAGTCGAGTAAGGCTTTTAAAACTTTTTTATTAAAAACATAAATTCCCATTGAAGCTTTAGAAGATTTTGGCTTTATTGGTTTTTCTTCAAAACCAATAATTTTTTGATTTTCGTCCATTTCAAGAATCCCAAAACGACTTGCTTCACTTGAAACATCAAAGGTTGAAATCGTAATATCTGCGTTTGTTTTTATATGTTGCTTAATTAAAGGATTATAATCCATTTTGTAAACATGATCCCCCGCTAAAATCAAAACGTATTCTGGATCAAACTGCTCAATATATCTAAAGTGTTGATTGATAGCGTGAGCTGTTCCTTTTTGCCAGTTTTGTCCTTCCATAGAGGTATAAGGAGTTAAAAAAGAAATTCCTCCTTCAGTAACATCTAAATCCCAAGTACTACCATGTTCAATATAACTAAGTAACTCGTATGGTTCGTATTGTGTTATTAACCCAATTGTAGAAATTCCTGAATTAGATAGATTACTTAAAACAAAATCAACAAGCCGGTATTTCCCGCCAAAAGTAACTGCGGGTTTCGCAGTTGATTTTGTAATCTTTCCAAGTCTTGTTCCTCTTCCACCAACTAAGACCATTGCGACAATCCGTTTTTTCATTTAATCACCACATTTCAAAATAGTTATGGATAAAGGGCTCAAGATAATTTCTAGTGATTGAGCGTAATTATTACAACTAATATCTTTAGTAAAAAGATCTTCACCATTATATAAATCAGACCCACCATAGCTTAAATAATCACTATTAATAAGTTCATAATATTTTCCTTTTTTTGGAACACCTACTAAGAAATTATGATGGACAAGAGGAGTAAGATTTAAAATGACAATCACAAAATCATTTTTATCTTTAGCGGATCTAATATATGAAAAAATTGAATGGTTAGAATTAGCTGAATCAATCCAAGTAAAGCCTTCTGCTTGATGGTCTAATTCATAAAGAGCTTTGTTGTTTTTAACAACCATATTCATCTCTTTAACAAACTGATGTGCTCCGCGATGAATTGGATATTCAAGAAGATTCCAATCTAACTCTTCAGCATCTTTCCATTCATGCATTTGGGCAAATTCTCCTCCCATGAAAAGCAATGTCTTTCCTGGATGAGTGAAAAAGAGTCCCATTAAAGCGCGATAATTGGCAAACTTTTGCCAATAATCACCTGGCATTTTATCGACTAATGAATGTTTTCCATGAACAACCTCATCATGAGAAAGTGGTAAAACATAGTTTTCACTAAAAGCGTATGTTAAACCAAAGGTAATTTCGTCGTGATGATATTTTCGGTAAATCGGATCTTTTTCAAAATATTTTAAAGTGTCGTTCATCCATCCCATATTCCATTTATAGTTAAAGCCAAGGCCACCATGACTTACTGGATGAGTTACTTTAGGGTAGGCTGTCGAATCTTCTGCGATTAATAACGCGTAATTAAACGCTTCAAAAACTTTTGTGCTTAAATTTCTTAAAAACGCAATAGCACCATCATTTTGACCATTATTACTATCTCCTAAATAATAAATAATATTTGATACTGCATCGATTCTAAAGCCATCAACGTGGAAATATTTCATCCAAAAAAGGGCATTAGAAATTAAGAAACTTTGGACTTCTCCTTTTCCTAAATCAAGGTTAGCAGTTCCCCAAACAACATTTTCCCTTTTCCATTCTTCTTCGTATTCATAAAGCGGCTCACCATCAAACATGTATAAGCCATGACTATCTTTACAAATATGTCCAGGAACCCAATCTAAAATAACACTAATGTTG
>CAYZEW010000038.1:0-3031 GCA_964477825.1 uncultured Candidatus Izemoplasmatales bacterium
AATATAACTAGCGCTAGTGCTACTTCCACTTGTACCATATACATATTTATCCCTAATATTTGTGTTGTTTGTTTCTAGAACAATACTTGGATCGATTGTCACAGGATAACTGGCTTTTTTTAGCCACTCATCATTAGGAATGATGGTAATTTCGTATGTCTTATTGCCAGTTTCAATCAATTTATATTCTATTGCGTTTGATTCACTTGTTTCATCATCAAACATAAAGAAATCACTAAAAGTGAAAACTACTTCATTTTCTTCATTAACGAATACAATATTACCATTGCTATCTTCATTCAAAGATAAGTTTTTCAATTTGTACTCGAATGTCATGCTAAAATCTTCAATATATTTGTTGAGAATAATATTTTCCTTGACTTGACTACCTGACACAATATATTCAACATCAACATTATTTTGTATATTCGTATAAATAATTGATTGGCTATTATTAACTATTTCTTTTATGTTTGAAGGTGTTAATTCTGAATCGTCATAATCTATAGTGGATGATTCAATGTCTAATAAATTCCAATCAACACTATAGTCTCCAAAAGTTAACTTGATTTGTTTTTCATCATCAAGACTTTTTGGAAATTTCAACTTGAATGAATTCGCAGTATTTTCTAAAGAATCACCATCATCTATGAGACTGTTATCTACTTCTTTCCACTGTCCATCTTCATAGTAATGTATCACATCATTATAAATCGCTACCTCATATGATCCATCTACTTTTCTGAACGTTTTTGTATTTGCCGTTCTCTCAGATATAATCTCACTCTCGATTGCAATCTGACTTGCATCGAAATTTGAATCTGTTGTTGTAGGATAATTCACTGTATCTTCTAAATTAACTGATACATTATCGTTAAATGTATCTAATGCATATACAATTTGATTGTTTTGTGGAATGACGCTTCCCGCAACCATAAACAAACAAAGCATAACAGTTACAATCTTTCTAAACATAGTTCTTTTCTCCCCTTTAATATTTTTTTTATTACAAAATGCACGTTTTCACGTGCTTTTTATTGCGCAATGTTATTGATTTCTTTTAATCGTTTTTTTCATCTTTCTGCAATCTTAATAAGCTAACTGAAAAAACCATTTATTGTATTCCAATCGCTTTTTGGTAGCCATCCTTGTTTATCGTTGACAACTTTGATAACTAAAATATGATCATTTGTATCAAGGCATTTTCTTAATTCTCCACTTAGCGAATCTGCGTTCCCAGAATATTTAACTATCCAAGAAGACTCTACATACTTGCATGAACCTGTACAGATCTCTTTGATTTTCTTTTCAAGTTCTTGATACTTTTGCCCTGGTGAGTTCAGGTCGTAAGATACTGAATATACTGGCATTTTTTCTCCTCCTTTCAATTATTGTTATAGAGTTGTTCTTTTAAGTCCATAAGAATTTTGTAACATTTAAGATGAGCTTCCTTTGCTACAACAAAATCACTAGATTTTATTTCTTCTATTTTGCTTGAATACCAGGCTACGAGATAATCTACAAGTTTAATCAATAAATTTTTGTCTTTTGGAAACTCTATACTTAATAGTTTTTTTGCATAACTTTTTATAAAGTTATCGTTTGAATATTGCATGATTGTTTGAGACAATCCTTCAAATTCAATTGCAATGATTTCTTCTATATTCATCTGTATTTTTCAAATGAAAAATCGAATGCGAAAACGTAGATTAATATCTACTGTTTTCTTACTTGCACCTTATCTATTGTGATTCGATTACTACTTCTTCTAAATCAACATCATCAAATCCATCGGCTCGTACAGCAATTTGACTTGAAAAAGCAAAAGCGAAAAAACTCAAGACGAGGATAGCAAGTATCGCTATTCTCTTTTTCATTTTTGCCTCCTTATGAGTTTATGGTATAATAAAATCATAAATTTGCATAGGACCTGGAAGTTCCGTTTTTCAAAAAGTGAGGTAGTCATGGATAGGATAAGACAAAGCTATATGTTTCACTTAGACAATATAAGACGTAAAAAGAACATCACAATTAAGGATCTATGTGATGGAATATGTGATGATCGCCAATATAGAAAATATAGAAGCGGAGTGAACAATGTAAGCGACATTAGGCTTCTTGAATTCTGTGAAAGACTCGGAATCAGTTCTCGGGATTTCTATTTCACACTGAATGAAAAGGATGAATATGATTTTAAGCTTCTTAAAAATTTATATAACTTGATAATAAATAAAAACTATATCGAAGCTAAAGTAATACTTGATAAGGGTTTTAAACATTCCTATTTAACCGTTCAAAATAAGCGGTTATTAGAATACTGTAAAATAAGATATCGTTACAAACAAAAAGAATATACTAGTGATCAAGCAGTTATAGAGATTGGAAATAATATTAATATCGATGAATGTTGTAAAAATGAGGTTTTTGATTTTGTGGATATATTGTTTTTACTTATGCTAGCGGAAATCCAAGTGAAGACGGAAAAAGTCCAAGCTTTAGACCAGTTAATTAATATTCTAGCAAATCCAGAATCAATATACATGAGTCCTGAGAAGAGAGACTTGATAGCACCAATCTATTCAAATGTTTCAATTTTGCTTGGAAGACTTAATAGACTAGATGAACTACTTAGAATAAACTCTCTAGGTATTGATTATTGTCTTAAAAACTCTTTCTCTAGATCACTAACGAAATTATATCAGACAAGGGCTTTAGCATTATATAAACTTGAAAGGTTCTCAGAGGCTGAAGAGTTCATCGCAAAGGCTATATCAAATACAATATCAATTGAACCCTTCGAAGCAACTACAAAGCTCTTCGCTCAACTCGTAAAAGAATTTAATAAAAATCCATTTGATGTTTTAATAGAATATTTCATTAGAAAAAAGGAAGAAATCAACTCGTGATTTCTTCCTTTTAGATGATGTAAAAGTTATATACATTTAAAAGATACTACTCAATTTCACAACACATAATGTTTAAACAAACACCCAGACAGATATTTAAGGATAAACTTAATACAAATCCGGTC
>CAYZEW010000038.1:3131-11473 GCA_964477825.1 uncultured Candidatus Izemoplasmatales bacterium
CAAATCCGGTCTTGAGAAACGCATTTTATGGTTTACATACTGCATAAAATATTATTAAAAAATCGCGAATCTGAACGTCTTAAAATGGCTATAATTAGCCATAGAAAGCAATTTTTCGCGATTTTTGTAATCTGCGTGGAGGTCCCGACCAGATTCGAACTGGTGGTCACGGAGTTGCAGTCCATTGCCTTAGCCACTTGGCTACGGGACCAACTAAATAATTACTTTTTACTGCATTTAAAAGTATAGTATATATCCCCTCTTTTGTCAATGTTTATCACCTAAAAAAGACAGTAAACACAATCTTTTTAGGTCTTATTATTATTTAATAATTCTTTAAAATATTTATTTGTAATTAAAGTTTCCTTATTTCTTCTTGATACCCCACTTGCCCAAATGGTCATTGGAATAATATAAACCGCTAAAAAGAGCATAAACCCTTCATTTGTTAACGGGCTTCTTGAAAGAGAATAGTTATCGTTTGTTGTTTCTTCAAAAACTAACACATAGTCATTTGTTAAGGCATAAAGTTTATCATTATTTTTAATGAAATAATACTCATTAAAATATTCTTCGTTATTACAATCAAAACATTCAAGCCCTTTATTAATAATTTTAAAATCATTATTAAATTCTCGGAAACTTTTCAATGTGATTCCCGAGTAAAAACTCTTTTTAGTTGCATGAATGTAATTTGCACTTGAAATGTATGAATATTCTTTCTCTAAAGCTAATGATGTTGATAATTGATAATAATTACTCATTCCCTTCTCTAATGTCCTAATAAATATTTTATTATCAATTACTACACTGTAAATTGTCCGTAAATTACTAACAACCTTTTTATCTATTACCTCTAAATTTAAATTTAAAAGTTTAAAAACTGTATTTTGATCATTTTGAGATGAAACTTCTGTTAAATACAAAAAATCATTATAAATTGTTATTGTGGAAATAATTAATCCATCTGTTGATTGATAACTTATAAGATTTCCATTCTTATCAATTTTAACTAAATATCCTGAGCGTTCAGTTCCATCTTGGAGTTCACCGGATAAATAAATTTCATTATTGTTTACACCAGCATCCATAAAAATATAAAAATCTACATCTAAATTTAAAGTGGTTGAATCAAGTTGAACGATAATTGTATTAGTTTCCAAATTTACCACTTTATATGATCTTTCATTTCCCTCTTCTTTACAATAGTTAAAAACAATAATTCCATCATTAATTGTTAAAATTTGACTAAATGATTCACCATCTTCAAGATAATTATTCAAGTCAATTAAATTAAAATCATTATCATAAATTAGGTTATCAAACCTATTACAAAAATAATTACCACAAACTTCTAAATTAAGGGGTAAATTTAAAGAAGTTGTTTTTTCAATAAATTGATATTTTGTTTTAATAATATCAGTATTACTATAATCAAGGAGTGTCTTTTCCTGATAAAGTTTTGGTAAATAACTAAAGGGAACATCAACAGTTAAGTAAAAAGACGCTAAAAGTGTAAGGAGAAATATAATTAATAATGAATAGCCGAATATCACTTTTTTCCCTAAGTTATGAAAAGGCGATATTTGCCTCATTATAATGGGATTTTCCCACCACTTTTTCTTAAGATTATTAGTTTTGCGAAATTGTACCATCATATTTTGGTATTTTTCATCTTTTAAATAATGTAACATCAGTTTTCCTGAAGGAACATTATTAATCTTGTTATTTATTTCTTTAAACATTAAAAATAACGGTAATAATAAAGTTAGTCCGTAAATAAAAATTATCCCAATTATTTGTAGATAAAACGGAAGATTATAAAGGAGATAACCTCCGATTATGTTTGGATAGGAATGAAATATCCAAAGAAAGAATAAATACCATACCCCATAATAAAAATAGCCGGTAATTCCACGGTTATAACTAATAACTTTTTCCAATTCTGCAAGCGCATTTTGATTATCTTTTAACGTTTTATTAAAAAATTCTTTATCAATTAAAATACAATAAGTATCATCTATTAACGAGACATCTATTTCTAACTTGTCATTTAAACTAGCCTTACTAAAAAAGACTAATTTATATTTTTTCCCTATGTACGTAAAAAGGAGTTCTGCAGCTTCTTCACTTTTTTTTACTTCTGTCATTTGATTATCTTTCATCAGTTTTCTCCTTTTTTTCTTCTTTTTACTTTATCATTATTATACTTATTTTACTAATGAAACACAATTTAATTCCCCAAAGAAAGTGTGATTTTACTAATAACAATTTCTATAGTATAATATATTTAACTACGGAAAGGGGAGATCGTATGAATTTTGAAATTGTGACAGCATTTTTAGAGAATATTTTATTACTATTAAGTATTGCTGCTGTTTATTCAATTTTCCCACTCAATTCCAAATTAAGTGATTTTTGGAAGCGATTTATTATGGGTTTATTAATCTCTTCTGTTGGAATTGTCATTATGTCAACTTCTTATGAACTAGCACCTGGTGTTATTTTAGACGCTAGATCAATTCTTTTAAGTATTACTGGAATGTTTATTGGTTTTATCCCTACAATGATGGTTGCCGTTTCAATGATTGTCTATCACCTTTATATTGGTGGGCCTGGGGCTTTTACCGGAATCTTATGGGTAATTACCGCTGGAGCAATGGGACTGTTATGGCGTAAATTTAGACTTAAAAATCCTAAAATGGATAAATATAAAATTACTTGGTTAGAACTATATCTTTTTTCATTATTAATCCAAGTTTTTATGGTAGGTCTTTTATTAACCTTACCTGGTGATATAAAACTATTTGTTATTGATCAAATAGCTTTCCCATTAACGATTATCTACCCCTTAGGTGGATTGTTAATTTCAGAATTTATGCTAACCCAAAGACATCGTTTTTTCCAAAATATTAAAACCATTAATTCTGAAGAACAATACCGTAATTTATTCAAAAAAAATAACGTTGTTATGTTTTTAATTGATGCAAACACTGGGAAAATCGAAGATGCTAACGATACTGCAATTAGAATATATGGCTACACTTTAGAAGAATTTAAAACATTAAACATTAAAGATATTAACACTTTACCTAATGATAAAGTTCAAATTGAAATTGATGAAGCTCGTGTTGAAGAAAAGCGATATTTACATTTTAAACATCGCTTTAAAGATGGGAAAATTATTAATGTTGAAGTACATTCTACCCCAATTGAGCTTAATGATAAAACTTACATTTTAAACTCAGTTATTGATATTACTGATAAAGTTGAAAGTGCTAGACAATTTAAAGATGTTGATGAGAAGTTAAAAGCAACATTATTAAGTGTAGGCGAAGGGATTATTGTTTTTGATAACCGTGGTAGAATCTCACTTATTAATAATCGTGCTAAAGAGTTGATTGATGATCATCGTAATCTAATTAATAAAAAAGTCTACAATGTTTTTAGAATCTATTCTAATTCTAAAACAATTACCTTTGCAGAGATTATTAATAAATGCCTTAGAAAAAAGGAAAATTACGCCAGTGATGGTACTTTTAGTCTAATTACTAATAATGATGATAAAGAGCTGTTCGTTGAGTTTACAGTTTCCTTAATTGATTATGAAAAGGGGATTGATCATGGCGGAATCCTAGCTATCCGTGATACAACGATAGAACGTGAAACGCAAAAACAAATTCGCTTCGCAAGTAACCATGACTATTTGACAACCCTATATAACCGCTTTTATTTTGAAGAACAATTAAAACGTCTTGATACCCCTAGACAATTACCTCTTACCTTGATTTTAGGGGATCTTAATGGTCTTAAATTACTAAATGATACCTTTAGTCATTTAGAAGGAGATAGATTACTTATTGAAATTGCAAAAATCCTTAAGAAAGCAACAAGAAGTGAAGATATCGTGGCAAGATGGGGTGGCGATGAGTTTGTTATTTTACTTCCTAAAACCTCTTATAATGACGCTCAAAAAGTTTATCACAGAATTAAGGATTTATGTAAAAAATCAATGTATAAGCCAATTACACCTAGTATTTCTTTAGGTTGCGCTACTAAAACAGAAAGTATTGAAAATCCTTATGATATTCTAAAAATAGCCGAAGAAAGAATGTATCATGAAAAACTAATTGAAGGAAAAACTATGCGAAGTGACTTGATTAACGCTTTAGAAAAAAGTTTAATGGAAAAAACTAGTGGATACCGCGAACATACTCAAAAGAAAATTGAAATTGCCAAAAAATTCGCAAGTCAATTAAAACTTAATAATGAGGATACTTTAGCTTTACTTTCTCTAGCAAGACTCCACGATATCGGGAAAATCTCAATTAACGAAGCCCTTCTTCAAACCCCTAAAGATTTAACTTCAGAAGACTGGAAAGTTATCAAAATGCATCCAGAAATTGGTAAACGCTTAGTTCAAGCAATTCCTGAGCTACAGAATATTGTAGAAAGTTTATATTACCATCATGAACATTTTGATGGGACTGGTTATCCTGAACAATTAAAAGGTGAAGAAATACCTTTATTATCAAGGATTATTACCATTGTTGATGCTTTTGAAATAATGATTGATGGTCGTAATTACTTAAAAGCTGTTTCTATTTCCAAAGCCTTAGCTGAAATAAAGAAAAAAGCCGGATCACAGTTTGATCCAACTTTAGTATCCCAATTTATAGAAATGTATAAAGAGCGCTAATCGCGCTTTTTATATATTAAAAAATGATGATTTTAAAAATCATCATTTTATTAATTAATGGGTGTGATGTAACAAATGGCGGTAATTTTAACCTCTGTTGCAACAAATGACGGTTAATAATTTGATAAGTTGTATATCGAGACATAAATATACATTGAAGTCCCCTCAACTCCACAGTCTTGTCTTAACCTTGTTGCACGCACTTTCCTGTTGTCTTTGCTCATTGCTTCCTAAAGCAATAACAAAGAAATGGCTAATTTAATTAAAACAATTTAGTAAATCCCTACTTAAACCCTTGTCCAATATTAGGTGGAGTTATGGGGATTATAACTTAAATAAATAATGTATTCCTATGTGAAATCTCTACAAATATTATATCCTATTATTTTAAAGAAATAGTGTAAATACTTAGTCTTTTACAGGTAAATATTGTGCCGTTAGATAAAGACTAGAACGACTTAAAATTTTACTTTTCCAAATTTATTTAGTACCCATTGAATTTGAATAAAACTTCAATATGAAGTGAGAAAAAGATTATCATATAATGACTGATAGTCTTTCATTCAATACGAAAAAAAACTAACGCCTAATAATTAGATGTTAGTTTTTTTACTTTTTCTTTTAGATTATTAGTAATCAGATAGATTGAACTCATCCATTATATTGTCAATCTTAGAGAATATTGCAAATTCATTTCCCCATAGATCAAAATAAACACCACTATGAATACCACATGCATCATATACAGAAGATGCACTTCCTACATATCTCCAAAAAGCAATTCCAGCACCCGAATCGCCACCTGCCCTTGTATAGTTTGACTTGACAACATCAGTATATTTATCACCCGATGCATGTGTATAAGAAAAACTTGTACTTACAACTGTCCCTAATTGCTCTCCAGATGTTGCACCATACATATGAACACCCATATTCTGAATAATAACATAATTTGAATGTGCAGTTTGATAAGTTTCATTATTCATAAATGTTTTTGATGGATAAAAGTCATGATAAATCCAAAATCCATTTCTTAATTCAACAAAAGCAGCATCAATGTTTGATGTAAATGTAGAACTTCCTGTCTGGAAGTCTCGTAAATCACCCATATGAATTAAGTCGTCATCAGAATCTTGATAGTAAATGTTTGACCCATTTGTTTGATCCGAATACTTAATATGTCCAGTGCACTGCCACGATTTTCTAGGACACACGGCCCCCCCTAAGGTATGAAAAAAGCGACATACAACTTTCCTAGTTGCTTCTATTATATCATTTGTAATAAATAACAATGTTATATCCTAAATATTATATCTATGATTGTAAATATTGTATCAAAATTACAACAAAATGTAATCACCTTACCACTTAATCATTATTAACTTGGATAGTACTCTACAACTTTTTTAGATCATCTAATTAACTATTGTCTTCCTATTACAAAAATGTATAGATATACAAAAAAAACTGGAAATAATATTTCCAGTTTTTTTTGTTGATTTTCATCAAAAGTTTTAAATTCTTGAAAGTACAAAGTTTTACTTCTTCCTATAGACTTCTATAAACAGTCCTATAATCCCAGTAATCAAAACAGTATTATTAAACAGATACTGACCTAAACTCCAAAATTTATTTTCTGAAAAATAATTAATAATACTAATTACTACTAATGATATAAAGACTAATACTCTTGCTGCTTTCATTGTTAATTCTCTTCTTTCCATATAATTCTCCTTTAATTTAATGCAAATACAGTTCTTGTTGGGCTAAATGTAATGTATTTGTTTGTTCCAAATACTTTATCTACTTGGAACCAAAAATCATGTGTAAGTAAAAATGTTCCATTGTGGTTTCCATTTTCCATTTCAACCATTTGTCCAGATTGGAAGTGGTGGGTATAGTCATACCAATTTGAAAAATCAAAATACCATCCATATTCTTCACCAATTGTTATTGTAGATGCGCTCATAGTTGGATCTGTTGTTGTATAACTTTGTGAATAACCAAAATTTGCTGTTAATTCACCATGAAATCCATCAGATTGTGATACTCCTAATGTAGCTCCTACACCAAAAGACGTACTAATTGTTCTAATTAACGGAGAATTTTTAGGCCAATACTCCAATACGTTAGGTTCTTCTCCATAAGATGGGTATCCATAATAGTATGCAACAAATTGGTGTATTTTAGTTTTTTGACGTGCTTCTTCACTATCCCATTTATCATACGTTGTATCCCCTAAATTTCTTAGTGCATGCCCCGGAATGAACTCGGCAGCTGTGTCTACCATGTAAACATCAAAATCAGGGTCAACATTACATCTATATACATTCGTAACATAAACTATTTTTCCATAGGGTTTTACTGCTTCTTCTCCAGATTCTACTTCAGTTTTTACAAAATCACAAGTTGATGTAGTTGCCATTGTTTCATAGCTTAGTAAAACTGGCGAACTAGATTCGAATTTAATGATAAAGAGATTGAATTACCTGGTTTATAGTCTTCATCATTCATGAATTCCAAGAAAAAATCGGTAATATCTTTTTTAATTTGTCCATAGTTGGTTTCATTTGTTGATAAAGTTTTCCTAGCATTAAAATCTCCTTCAGAATAGTATGCTGTTGCAATTACTTTTTCATCAGACAAATCTTCATCAATAGATGATGACTTATAGCTAAAATCATAAATTAATACGTAATAACCATCGTTGATTTTTGTATTTATATTTTGTAAGATTTCACCAGTTAAAGTGGTTGAGTTACCAACTATTAAGAAACCATCTCCTTCCAAAACATAGTCAATTGCATCTGAAACTTTAAAAGTTGAATCAGCGTTAACACTGTTATATCCAATAGTAGGTAACAGTATTAGAGTCATTAAAACTAAAATTAAAACTTTTCTCATAAAAATATCTCCATTCCTCATATTTAACTATAACATACAATATGATATTTTTAATAATATGAATAGTTATGTTTTTTATTTTAACCTGAGTAGTAAAAAAATGATAGGACCTGGAAGTTCCGTTTTGCATTTTATACCTAGATGTAATATAATTTCAGATATTGATTGTACGTCCACATATTTTTCACTTAGCGAAAAGGACTATGCATGCCCCACTTTTGTAGCAGTGCTAATTTAATTAATGATCTTCTTCTTATGTTTGATGAACCAATGGCCGATATGAGAAAAAGGTAATAACATGTATTAAAGATTGTAATTCAAAAAATCATTATTAAAGGTAACAAAAGTATTTACTTTAGTTTTACATCAGATAATAACAATCAATCAAAAACTCAAGTAAAATTACATAATTTAAAGAGTTTAAAAATCCTAAAAAGACATGTCAACAAACTGCAACATAAAAATAGAACCTTGAAACTTACTTATAGAGCCGTATTTAAATAATTACCGCCATGCAACTGAGCAAGTGCTTCATTTTTACAAATCAACTACAAAAAAAGACAATTCTAGGAAATGTTCCTCAGATTGTCTTTTTTTTGTATATAATTACTATGATTTTACACTTTTAACCGCTTTATCTAGTAAAAAGGCATATATTAGTGCAAGCCATAGACTACATTACTGATGGTCGGGAAGACAGGATTCGAACCTGCGACCTCTTGGTCCCAAACCAAGCGCT
>CAYZEW010000039.1:0-6524 GCA_964477825.1 uncultured Candidatus Izemoplasmatales bacterium
GAAAAGGTACTGTTAGAAAAGCTTTATTTGAAATGGAAGGTCATGATTTAGTTTATTCAATCTCAATGACAACAAGACCAAAAAGAGAAGGCGAAGTTGATGGTGTTGACTATTTTTTTGTGAGTGTAGAAGAATTTGAAAAAAGAATTAAAGAAGGTAAATTTTTAGAATACGCTAAATTTGTTGGAAATTACTATGGAACGCCAAAAGATAAAATTGATGAGCAACTTGCTAAAGGAAAAGAAGTTGTTTTAGAAATTGAAGTTCAAGGAGCAAACCAAGTCAGAGAAAAAGCAAAAGATGCAGTATTCATTTTTATAGCTCCACCAAGTAGAGATTCATTATACCGCCGCTTAATCAGAAGAGGTACTGAAAATAAAAAAGCAATTCAAAAAAGAATGGATAAAGCAAACCGCGAATTTCCACTAGCTCATCAATATGATTATATTGTCGTGAATGATGAAGTTAGAAATGCAGCTGATAGAATTATGGCAATTATCCGTGCTGAACATGCAAAGACGAGAAGAGCTATCTATAAATATAAAGAAATGTTGGAGGTTAAATAATATGAGAAATAAAGAAGGATTACGTTATCCATCAATCGATAACTTATTAACTAAAATTGATTCTAAATACAAATTAGCTTATGCAGCAGCTAAAAGAGCAAAAAAAATTAAAGAAGATGATTATACTGCGATTGACCCAAAATGTAGTAAACCTGTAGGGATTGCACTAGAGGAAATCCTTGAAGGGAAAGTTAAAATTGACTTTGAAGATTATGAGTAGAATTCGTTCTACTTTTTTTATTTTATCACTAATAAGCCTGTAAAATATGATATAATTATGTATAGAAATTAAAGATGGAGTTGACATCATGAATGACGAACTAACAAAACTGTTAAAACTACTTGATTTAACTAATAAAAGTAAAGTTTTTAACGGGAAACTAAAAGGATTATCTGTTAATAAAACCGACAATAGTTGGTTTTTTGATATTGAGTTTAGTCGCGTATTACCAATTGAAGAATTTAACCTATTTAATTCAAGAATGAACGAACTCCCTCAAAAATTAAAATATATTACAAAAGCAACTTATAAAATTAAATATAAAAAGAATAGCTATAATGAACTTGCTGAATATTATGATTTTGTCTTAAGTGAGTTAGTTAAGAAAAAACCACGTTTTTCTTCAATTTTAGATTTTGAAATTGAACAAAATAAAAATCATCTTGAAGTAGTTTGTCCAAAAGATGGAACATTTGTAAAAGACATGCTTAATGAAGTAAAAATAGAATTAGCAAAACTTGGATTTGAAGCTAGTTTAGATATTAGAATTTGTGAAGAAAAACCACTAATTAGAGATCGAATGATTAAACAAGATCAAGCTTTTATTAATGTTGTAAATCAAAATGCTGAAATTTCAAGCGAAGAAAACATTTTTATTGGTTATAACGATAATAAAATTCGCAAAATAAAAAATACTATTTCTGATATTCCAATAACAGAAACTGATTTATTTGAATATAAATCAGTTGAAGAAAAAGCCTTTTTTACTTTTGAAGGGGAAGTAGTGAGTGTTGATTACCGCAAAATAAGTGATAAAACTAATTTATTTGTTTTTATAGTTAGTGATTCTGAAGATAGTGTTTATGTTAAAAAGTTTGTTAAAGATGAAAGCGAAATTGCTTTTTTAAATAAAACTAAAGCTGGAATGGGAATGAAAGTTGCTGGGAATGCTTCGTATGATCCTTATAGTGGAGAAGTTATTATTACAGCGACGGTCATTCAAAGAACGCAATTTGTTAATATTAAAGACCATCGAAAAGATTTAGAAAAAGAAAAAAGAGTAGAATTACATCTTCATTCTAAAATGTCAACATTGGACGGAATTACAAGCATTAAAGATTATGTTGAAACCGCAAAAAAATGGGGCCATACAGCTATTGCATTAACCGATCATTCGAATGTTCAGGCTTTTCCTGATTTTTATCAAGCAACAAAGAATCATGCGATTAAACCAATTTATGGCGTAGAACTTACTTTTGTAAATGAAGAAGATTTACAAATTGTTAATCATCCAAAAGATGTTCCTTTTGAAGATGCAGTTTATACTGTTTTTGATATTGAAACAACAGGTCTTTCAGTTAATTTTGATAAAATTATTGAAATTGCCGCAGTCAAAATTAAAAATAATCACATTATAGAAGAGTATCAAACATATATAAATCCAGAAAGACCGTTATCAGAAACAACTACAAGAATAACTTCAATTAAAAACAGTGATGTTGCCCTTGCTCCCTTAATTGGCGAAGTGATTCCGCAGTTTAAGAAGTTTTTTGAAGGAACTGTGATGGTTGCGCATAATGCTCATTTTGATATGGGATTCATCTACGAAACTTTAAAAGAGTTTAATCTTTATGATGGTGTTTTACCAACAATTGATACCCTCCAAATTGCGAGAAATTGTTATGGCGAACATTTAAAAAGATTTAATTTAAAAGCAGTTTCGCGATATTTCAAAGTGGAATTAGTTCAGCACCATCGCGCAATTTATGATACCCGTGCAACAGCTGATATTTTCTTACATATGTTAAGAGATGCTAAAAAAACGGGAATTAATAATGTTGCTAATTTTAATGAGTTATCTAAAAAATCAAATGCGTATCGCTATGCTATTCCTAAACATATAAACCTTTTAGTTCAAAATGAAAAAGGGTTAAAAAACCTTTTTAAGATTGTTAGTATTGCTAATACAACTAACTTCTTTAAAGAAGCAAGATTACTAAAAACTGTCTTAGATAAAAATAGAGAAGGACTACTTGTTGGAAGTGGTTGTATGAATAGTTATCTATTTGAAACTGCCTTAAATAAAAGTAAAGAAGAACTTCTTGAAAAAGCTGCTTATTATGACTATTTAGAAATTCAACCGTTAGATGACTTTATCCATTTTAGAGAAAATATGGAAGATGCGGATGAAATTATTAAAAAAACTATTTTAAGAATTATTGAAGTAGGAAAAGAATTAGCAATCCCAGTTGTTGCAACTGGAGATGTTCATCATTTACTTAAAGAAGATAAAAAATATCGAGCAATTTACACCCAAACACCAGTTGTAGGAGGAGGGTTACACCCTTTAGCTCGTTATAATGAAATTCCAAGTCAATACTTCAGAACAACAAAAGAAATGTTAGATGCGTTTGCCTTTTTAGATGAAGCAACTAAAAAAGCAGTAGTAATCGAAAATAGTAATATTATTAGTGATAAAATCGAATTTGTTGAAGCCTTTAAACATCAACTTTATGCACCAACTGATGACTTTTTAGCGCTTGAAGGAATTCCTAGTATTGAAAATAAATTAATTAAAATGGTTGGTGACAAATCAAAAGAAATTTATGGTTCACCAATCCCCCAAATTGTAAAGGACCGAATTGATAAAGAAATTAGAAGTATCGTCGATAATAAGTTTTCAACAGTCTATTATATTTCGCATTTACTTGTTAAAAAATCACTAGATGAAGGTTATTTAGTTGGAAGTAGAGGAAGTGTTGGAAGTAGTTTAGTTGCTACTTTGATGAATATTACTGAAGTTAATCCTATGCCCCCTCACTATGTTTGTCCAAAATGTAAATTCTCATCTTTTAAAATGACTCATTCAGAAAAAACAAAATACGGATTGAACGATGATGAAATTCGTCTTCAGTCTTTATTAGATAATGTTGAAAGTGGCTTTGATTTACCAACTGAAAGATGCCCTAAATGTGGTACTGAGATGATAAAAGATGGGCACTCAATTCCGTTTGAAACGTTTTTAGGGTTTAAAGGTGATAAAGTCCCTGATATTGATTTAAACTTCTCAGGTGATTATCAACCAGTTGTCCATGAGTATATAAGAGGGATTTTTGGGAAAGATCGTACTTTTAGAGCAGGAACAATCTCAACAGTAGCAGATAAAACTGCTTTTGGATATGTTCGTGGTTATTTAGAAAAGAAAAACTTAACAATGCGTAAAGCAGAAATTGAGAGACGTGCAAAACATATTACAGGAGTAAAACGTTCTACTGGACAACATCCAGGGGGAATTGTTGTTGTGCCTAACTATAAAGAAATTATTGATATTACGCCAGTTCAATATCCAGCTGATGACATTGAATCAACATGGATGACTACTCATTTTGATTATCATTCATTTGAAGATAATTTATTTAAGTTAGATGTTTTAGGCCACGACGATCCAACGATGATTAGATATTTAATGGAATATGTTAAAGGAAATCAAATCCATTTTAACTTTAGTGAAGCAACCGAAATTCCTGTTGATGATCCTGAAGTTTATAAATTACTAAACTCAACAGAAGTTATTGGCTTAACAAAAGAGGATTTAAATAGTAGTGTTGCTAGTTTTGGAATTCCCGAAATGGGAACTAACTTTGTAAGAGGAATGTTAAGAGACTCTCGTCCCCAAACTTTTTCAGATATTGTTAAAATTTCAGGGTTAAGTCATGGAACAGATGTTTGGTTGAATAATGCTGCGACTTTAGTTGCTGGAACAAATCCACAGTTTGGGAAAATTCCGTTTAAAGAAGTAATTGGTTGTCGTGATGATATAATGATTTATTTAATCAACGCTAAAATGCCAGAAGAGATTGCTTTTGAAATTGCTGAGTTTATTCGAAAAGGAAAACCAAGTATTAATAAAGATGCATGGGAAGGTTATAAATTAATTATGCGGGAAAACAATATTCCAGAGTGGTATATTTGGAGTTGTGGAAAAATAAAATACATGTTCCCAAAAGCTCATGCTACAGCTTATGTAATCATGGCTTTAAGAATTGCTTGGTTCAAACTGTATGAACCATTACTATTTTATTCAGCATATTTTAGTAAACGAGCAAATGATTTTGATGTTTATGCGTTTGTTGGAGGAGAATATGCTATTCAAAAACGAATGAATGAAATTGATGCAAAAGGGAAAACTGTAAAAGATACTGAAAAAAGATTATATACTGTTTTAGAAGTTGCTTTAGAAATGCATAAACGAGGTTTTACTTTTAGAAATATTGATATTAATTTATCTGACTCTCGTAATTTTATTATGACGGAAGATAAAAAAGCGTTATTATTACCATTTATAACGATTGATGGACTTGGTTATAAAGTTGCAAAATCAATTATTAAAGCAAGAGAAGAAAAACCATTTAAATCAAAAGATGATATTAAAGAAAGAACTGGACTTTCAAAAACATTATTTACAAAACTAGAAATGTTAGATGTCTTTGAAGAATTACCAGATAATTCTCAAATGAATTTATTTGATAATTTTTAAAAAAAGATGTTATAATATTATCTCAAAAAAAAGGAGTGATTATTATGAGATTTAGAGGAGCAAATCCTGTTTATAGTCGAATTGGAGAAATGTATGGTGAAAGTGATTATTCTGCAACATACGGTGGGGTTACCAAAAAGACTGCCTTGTTACTAGCAATAATTGCGTCAGTTGCTTTCTACTTTGGCTCATCATTAAACTTTACTACTAATTTAAATTCTGCTTTTATTACCATTATTATTGCCCCGATTATTGCGATAATTTCGATTTTCTTAGCACATCGTAATTTAGAACTAGCGTGGATGTTTTCCTTAATTTACGCAACAATGGAAGGTGTTTTCCTAGGATTTATTTCAGCGTTATTTACCTATTTTTTCGGTTCAGATATTGTGATGATGGCTTTACTCGCAACATTCGGAGTATTAGCTGGAATGTTATTCCTTTATAGTACTGGACTTATCCGCGTAGGAAATTTCTTTAGAAGAGCAATGTTTAGTATGTTGCTTGGGCTATTATTCGCAGGAATTATCTTAATTATGATGTCTTTATTTGGAGGATTAAATTCAACATTTGGCTATAATTTCTATTTTGGAATTGTTGTTTTATCAGTTATTGTTTCTTCATTATATTTGTTAGTTGATTTTGATAATATTACAAATTTAGTAGAAGCTGGAGCTGATAAAAAGTATGAATGGATGTTATCTTTAGGATTAGTAGTTACGATTGTTTGGCTCTATATAGAATTATTAAGATTCATTGCGATCATAAGTAGTAGTAGAAAATAACTTTAAAACAAGTAATTTGATTTCAAAATTACTTGTTTTTTTTTACGATTTTTTTTTACACAAATGAATAATTATAAATAATGGTAGGTTATTTTAAATAGGACAGGGTAAATGAACTATCGTATATTTTAAGCTACCAGAGTAGGAGAACTATTATGAATCTACATAATATGCCTAAAGGAACAGATACAAGTAACTATTTTCGTGATTTAACGATTAAAGGAGACACGAATTTAGAAGATAAACAACGAGATAAGAATTCAACAGATGACAGTGTAAAAGCTTCGAAAATTAATAGAGAAAATAATATGCTTTCTTTTTTTGGTGAGGTTACTGTTTCAAACTGGGTAGCTATCTTAATCATCGGAACTGTAGTAGGAATTATCTTTTATGCGATAGTTGTTAAATAGATGAGA
>CAYZEW010000039.1:6624-11353 GCA_964477825.1 uncultured Candidatus Izemoplasmatales bacterium
CTACTGGACAAAGAAAAACTTATACCGCTCCTAGGCCTTTTGAAAAAAATTCAATTGATGAAAGTCAAAACTATCATTATCAAAAATCTGCTTTTAAAGGAAAACAATTTAGTACTGGAACAAGCGGAAGTATTAGCTTTTGTGGGAGAAAAAAGAAAGGCTTTTTAAGAAGAATAATAAAACTTGGAGTAATAGTTACTATTATTTATGTTGCTGCTGTGGCGATTTTTGGAAACAGTGGAATATATAATGTTCATACTGGAACAGCAATTGATTATCAAACATATGAGATTATTCAAGAAACAGACACTTTCGCAGCAGATACTCCAGAGATTTTTGTGACTTTTTCAATTCAAGATTACGACATCGGAACTGAGATTACTGCTAAATGGATATCAGTAACTCAAGATAATTATGTTATTGCAACTTCGGTAATCACAACAACTGAGGATGCTCAAAATGCTTATTTTAGTCTTTCAAAACCAACTGATGGTTGGCCTGCAGGTGAGTATGAAGTTCAATTTTTAGATGAAGAAGGCCTTGTTACTTCAATAATGTTTACAGTAGAATAATAATAGAAAAAGGATTTCTTTAAAGGAATCTTTTTTATTTTAACGATTTTTCATAAGAAATTCATATATTTTTGATATAATTAAAATTAGAATAGATAAAAAAGTTTTTACAGTCTAATATAAAATTAAAAAAATAGTATTTATAAGATTATAATAATTTATTATAATTTGTAACCGACATTAGAAAGGGGCTTAACTATGCCAGAGAATATGGATTACGCATTATATTTTAATATTATCTTTTTTTCAGTAATCGCAATTGGATTTATAGTAGGATATATAAGAGGGTATAAAAAAACGTTGTTTGCTTTAGTTGCAATGTCGATTTTTTATGCGTTCTTTTTTATAACAATCGATCAGGTAGTAAATCAATTATGGGTATTACGCATCCCGTTTGCTATCGATTATCTTACTTCCTATTTACCTGATTTAGCGGGACTAAGTACAATTGGAGAAGCTGTCTTTAAAATGTTAGAAGTGTACGTTGGAGATCAAATGGGGGATACTTTATCAAATACAATGTTTATATCATTTGTAACTGGTCTTTCTCAATTTGTTTTAAAACTTATTTATACATTATTCTATTTCACATTTGGACAAGTTATCTTTAAATGGTTAGTGTTTATTTTCCGTCTTTTATTTATTAAAAATAAAGCGGCAAACATGGCTGGAGTGGCTAAACCAAAAAGAAATCGTAAAAACAAACTTACAAGAAAAGAAAAAAGAGCACAAAAAAAGGAATATGAAAAACAATTAAGACTTAATAAAAAATTAAAATCAAAAGAGAAAAAGCCGCTTTTAGGAGCTGCTTTTGGAGCAATGAAAGGAGCAGTTACTGCTTTTGTTTCACTAATTGTAATTGGTGGAATGTTAAATATGTCTGAGAGCCTATTAATGGTTCTAGCGGATGACGGTGGAGATAGCGCGATTGTTTATGAAGAACCAATTTATTTATCTTCAACATATCATCGTGAGTTTTCAACAATGCCTGTTGAACTGGCTAGTGGACTACCCGTTCCATCTGAATTACAAGCTCAAATTACTCAGGCTAGAGATATGGTTACAGCATTTAACAGTAATCTTTTCGTTCAAAGTGCTTCCACAATTTTAATTACAAGTCCAGAATATTCAGAACCAATTGCCATGCATCTTTATTTGTTTGATGCGGTTTTTTCGTTTGATTTTGATGATAATCAAGTAATGCTTAGAAACGAAATTAATGTTTTTGCTGAAGCAGGAGCAATTATATTAAATTCTGATTATATGGAATCAAATGATTTAAGTGATATCTCTTCTGAAGAAATTATCGACGTTTTTAATCAAATTTCAAAAAGTGATTTAATTACAACATTAATTCCGCTAGGAATTGAGGTTGGAAGTGATTATTTTGATATGCCAGTCGATATGCCAGTTGATGATTTATATGCGATTGATTGGGAAAGTGAATTGATGACATTAGGAGCAATTGTTGCGGTTGGATTTGATTTAGTAAATACTGCCGGAATCTTAGATGATTCTACTGATTTAGAAACAGTCACAATTGACGGAGATGAAGTTGAAGACTTATTTGATTCACTAGCAGATTCTGAACTTGCAACATTAGCTGCCTATGTAGCTATTGAACCATTACTTGAAGAAATGGGTGGTGACTTTAGTGCGATAATTACTGTCCCTGCAGATTTAGAGTGGGATGATGAATTTACTGCTTTTGGTCAAGTTGCTAAGGCAGTACTGGATACTGGAATTACTGTAGGAGACTTAGAAAGTGCTGACCCTTCTGTTTTAATTGGAGCACTTGCGGATATGGACTTTACAATTTTATTAAATTCAGAAATCGTTAGTCACGCTCTTAAAAATATTTTCTCAGGTGATGCCGGACTTGATGGGCTCGATATGATCATCGTTCCTGATGGAATTGTTTGGTTTGATGTTTATGATGACGGTGGCAACTTAGTTGCTGCTGGTGAACTTAGAAATATTTTAACAGCAGTTAACGCGATTACAGATGTTGCTGGTGGGTTTGATTTTGAAAATTTAGATTTTGAAATTATTGCTGATTTTGATGACCCAGCGATTGATGCAATATTTGATTCGAATATTTTAGTTGCCTCGATTTCAGGGTATTTATTAGATATGGATTTAGGGGATACACCACTAGTTATTCCTGATTCTGTTTTAGATAGTAATGACTATATTTTAAGCAGTGAATTAAAAGCGATTGCTAACTCAGCAAGAGTCTTAGTTACTGACTTAGCATGTGATGATGGTGATACAGTTTGTGAAGAAACTGGCTTTGATATCGCTAAAGCCTTTGGCTTAAGTGATACAGCAATTGATACTTTAACATCATCAGACATTTTAGCTGCAACAATCGGCCAATTAATTATTGATAGTGGTGGCGATATGTTAACAATTCCAAATAGTGCTTTAATGACAATAGCTGTTGATTCAGTTGATCAAGATGTTGTTTCAAAAGGGGAAATTAAGAAATTATTCCAAGCAGTTTCAGTTCTTGGTTTTGATGATTTAGATAATATGGAATTTGATGCTTCAATTATTCAAAATCTAGGGTTAGAACTTGAACCAACAACACTGGATCAAACTAAATCTGATAAGTTATTTGGTTCGCGAATCGTGCTTGCTACTTTATCAGATATGTTATTTGAACAAACTGAAGGAGCAAACAGTGCTTTAGCAGTTCCTTACTTTGATGTTGATGGAGTTGCTGTAAGAGCATATGACGCAGGTGATGATCTTGAATATCTTTCAACAGCTGAACTAGAAAATGTTTTACAAGCTTTACTTAGTTTAGATATAACTGATTTTGCTGATGTAGATGGGTTAGATCTTAATTTAATTATTGATAATTCAGCAATTTTATTAGATTCTGCGATTTTACACGCGACTATTTCTAAACAAATGTTTGATTTAGGTGGCGACATTTTAGCAGTACCTTATAAGGATGAAAATGCTAATCTAATTAGAATAACTGTTGGGGATGCTTTGGCAGAAACTGACACTGAATATATCGCTAAAACTGAAATTGAAAATATTTTAGATGGCCTTGAAATTTTAGATATTTCTGATATTAGTAGTTTTGATGGAACAGTTGATTTAGCTTCTATTACCTCAGAACCAGGAAATATTGATACCTTACTTAGTAGTGCAATTATTCATGCAACAATTTCTGATCAGTTAATTAATCTTGATACTGATGGAACAATTAAAATTCCTTATCTTGAAGAAGATAATGCCACTGCAGTTAGAGTAACAGTTGGTGATGTTGGTTTTGAAACTGAATATGTTACAAAAGATGAAATTAACGCAATGGTTGATGCTTTAGATGTTTTAGGAATCGTTGATTTTGAAAGTTTTGATGGAACTCTTGATTTAGCTTCAATCACTTCAGAACCGGGGAATATGGATATCTTATTAAGTAGTGCAATTATTCATGCTACAGTATCAAAACAGTTAATTGATCTTGATACTAGTGGAACTATTTTAGTTCCGCATTTAGAAGAAGATAACGCCACAGCTGTTAGAGTTACAGTTGGTGGAGTAGGTCATGAAACTGAATACGTTACAAAAGATGAAATTAATGCAATGATCGATGCTTTAGATATTTTAGATATTATTGATGTTGAATCATTTGATGGAACAGTTGACTTAGGTGTATTAACAGTTGGAAATAACATGGCAACTGTGTTATCATCAGCGATTTTACAAGCAACAATTTCTAAACAACTAATCGATTTAGATACAAACGGAACAATTGATTTACCTTACTTTAAAGAAGATGATCTTACAAAAGTAAGATTTACAGTTGGAACAGGAGCAAGTGAAACTGAATATGTTTTAAAAGCAGAACTTGAGGCAATGATTGATGCTATGGATGTTTTAGATATTGATGATATCGAAACGTTTGATGGTAGTGTTGATCTAAGTGTTTTAACTGTAGGTAATAATATGGATACAGTATTAGCCTCAGCAATGATTCAAGCAACTGTCTCTAAACAAATTATTGATTTAACTACTAATCCAGCTATGGCAGCAACGTTTATTGTTCCTTACTGGGCAGAAGATAATACAACAAAAATTAGAATCAGTGTTGGGGATCCGCTTCAAAATACTGATGCAGATTATATTTTATCATCAGA
>CAYZEW010000040.1:0-10956 GCA_964477825.1 uncultured Candidatus Izemoplasmatales bacterium
TCTTCATCTAAAAAGCCACCTTTAGATAATACACTTTCTGGAATTCCTACTTTTCCAATATCATGAAGCAACCCTGCACTCTTAACAATTTCTATTTCTTTTTCACTTAAGTTAACTTCTTTAGCAAGTGCTGCAGAAATTAAAGCAACATTATTTGAGTGACCATATGTGTAATGGTCTTTCGCATCAATTGTTGCGGCCAACGCGTAAATACTTTGTAAATGGGCTTCTTTTATTAATTCCTTCATTTCATTAGTTTCATTACTAATGTTTTGATTTTCTAAATATAAGATTGCTTTGTTTCTTCCTCGTTGTTTTCCATAATACATTGCTTTATCGGCATTAGTTAAAATTTCTTCTAACGTAGTTCCATCATGAGGGAACGAAGAAACTCCAATAGTTACCGTTAAAAATTCTTTAATATTCTTAGATAATAAAAACTCATCTTCAACTGCTCTTCTAATTCTTTCAATGGCTTTCAAAGCATTAGGTCCTTCAATATTTGGCATAAAGATAACAAATTCTTCACCACCATATCTAACTAATAAATCATTTTTATATGATGTTTTCTCAAGAATTTCTGCGATTTTTTTAAGCGCGGCATCTCCAGCGAAATGACCATATAAATCATTATAAATTTTAAACTGATCAATATCGATCATTGCAATACTAAACTTTGTATAAACTTTTTCATTAATCCATTTACTAACTGTATCATGGAAATAACGATGGTTATATAGTTTTGTTAGTTCATCGGTAATTGATTGTTTTTTCATATTTTCGACTGTTTTGGCATTTTCAATAATGGCTGCTGCATTATTAATAATTGTTTGTAAAAATTCAGCTTCATCAACTAAATAAGGAGTCTCGTCAACTCTTCCGGAAATAATTACCATCCCAATTAATTCATCTAAATATTTAATTGGAGCAATTATTTCGGTATCTAATGTTTTAATTACGTACTTTTCTTGATCCCACAACCCTTTAAAAGTTACATGATTAGAAATTTGTGAACTTAATAAAAGTTTATGGCCATCATTAAACCAACTAACGATTGGATGACTAAACTTTAAATATAAATCACTATATTCAACATTCTTCAAGGTTGTACTACTCAAAATGTATTTTGTTGAATTTTTTAACATTACTGTTACTTCTTTAGAATCAATTCCGTTTTTAATTGCTTCAATTAAATGATTATTTATTATATCTAAACTAATTGTTGAATTTACTAAATTACTAAACTCTCTTAAAATTATTTGTCGGTCAGTGGTTGCTCTAAAAAAGATATGATTAGTTAAAATTAACAATCCTCTTCTTAATGGTTCTAAAAACAAAAAGAGTGGAAATATAAAAATAATTGTCAAATAGATTTCTGTAATTCCGTGAGCTATTAAAAATCGGTATGCATAAATAATTGATGTTGTATAAATTCCAAACAAGAGTATATTATATAAGGAAAGGGAGATCCCTTTTTTTACAATAATATTGATTTCTAAGAATTTATTGCGATAAATTGAATAAGTTATTAATACGGCATTAATCGCGTTTAAAACAATGTCAATCCCGTATTCTCCCATAGTGTTATTCAAATTAGAAGCTGTTCCAATTAAAACTAAAGAAATCCCAATAAGAACTAAGCGAACTTTTTTAAAACTTAGCTCTTTTCTTCTAATTTTTAAAACCATATTCGCTAACGTTAAAATTGTATATAAAGTTCCAAATGCTCCATAAATATAGGCAGCAAACCCTAATTCATAAGTGAATATTCCGTTGTTATAATCAGCTGAGATAACAAAATATCCTAGCACCGATAAAACAATTAATGCTAATGAAATAAAATAGCCAATATAAATAATTGCTTTTCCTTTATGATTATCCGTTAAGATATAACTAAATCTTAATAATAATACCGGAACACTAACTAATCCTATTAATAAAACTTTATCCCAAAACAGAGAGTTCGGAGGAACATCTGTCTTCATTAAAAAGGAACCCAAAGACCAAATTGTCATTGCAATAATATAGAAACCAAAAGCTTTCGAAAGTCTGGTTCTATTTGAAGTTAAAATAATAACTAAAATAAAAACATACAAAATAAAAGTAATTAATGGAATAATTGTAATCTCTGTTAAAGCAATCATAATATCACTCCGTTATTAGAATCAAATCCCCTTACTACATGCAATTAATTTTGACATCTCATCCTTTGAAGGATTAATTCTTGAAATACTATTATTAAATAATTTATTATATTTGTCAAATGTTCCTTCTTTTAAAATAGTTATTTTTAATGGTTCATGGCCAAGCAAGGCATGAACATCATTATAATCAGGATCAAGAAGTTTCATTTGATCATTAATCATTTTCTTTAAATCTTCAGAACTTGTGTTTGTTCTATCTTCAACATATAAGTTAATATATGGACGAGATTCTCCATGCTCTTTACAAGCTGTCCAAAAAGGAATATCTAAGTTAGCAAGTTTAATCGCATCACCAATAATTTGTTTTGTTATTCTCGTAAATCCTGATAAATCAATAATATTACTTACTCGATCAATATACTTCATTTGTGGTAGTTTTATTTTGTCTTCAATATTTTCAAGACCAACACATTTAATAATATCACCAATTCGGTATCTTACAAATGCTCCACCACGTAATTTAGTAATTACTAATTCGTAGATTTCTCCATCTTTAATTTCGTTAAATAATACTGTTTTAGGTTTATAGCCCGGTGTTTCTTTTTCTTTTTTCATTTCATGTTCAGGAATAAACTCTAAAAAATTAACATCTGGAAAAAAAGTTAGACCATTTCTACTCCACGTTTCAGTAGCAACTGCGGCACTTTCTGTTCCCCCAAAGATTTCTAAAGGCGTAATTCCGAAATAGTATTCAATTTGTGATTTATAAGTGTCTGAATCTGTTCCCCCACAAACAATTCCTTTAAATTCAAAAAGATCTTTAGGTAATAATCTTTCCCTTTTAATCTTCTTTTTATACCAAGCTTTAAGCATTTTTACTGCTTGTTTAAAATTAGCTGGCATCCCGATTTTTCCACTATTAGAATCATTTTCAAATGCTTCCCCAATTTTAACCAATACACTCGCAAGCCCAAAGAATAAATCAGCTCCTTTGGTAACTGCTAAATTAAAACCAACTTTGTTTCGCTCTCTAAAACTAAGCTTTTCTGCACGTTCTGTTGATGGTAAATATTTAAAATCTATTTCATTTTTTAAAATATACGGTGCGAACCCTGTTAAGTAAGGTAATGGTGCCATTCCATATAAAAAACGATCATGATTTCTCAAATTGAAATGACCCCTCTTTTTACTAGTTGATAAAATTAAACTTGATAAAAACATTTTTGTATGTTCTTCTACCATTGTTTTGGAATATGGTGCTAATTTTATTGGTTGTTTTCCACCTTTCCAAGTAGTTTGAACCCAATGTAATGGTTCACTTGGTAAATCTTCACTTCTCTTGTTTAAAAGGGTATCCGCATAATCGTCGTATGTTGTAAGCGGTACATATTTTCTAAAATCATCCATATTATGAATATTTTTAGGTCCTAAAATCTTTCTTCCTAATTTACATTTACTCAGGAGATCAATTTGCTCTAATAATAATCTTTCTTGGATAACCATGAATTCATCAAGCGTTAAATCTAAAAATCCTAAATACGCTTTCCAAATCCTATCATAATCCTCATCTAGTAACATTTGTCTTAAGTCTTTCATTCTTTCATTCATTCCTCCATTTTAAAGTTGTAATACATTTTTCAATACTGTTCTTACTAGGTAAAAGCATCGGTGTTGTCTCAACATATTTACCATAGTGTTTAAATATTTTAGTAAAAATAAAACGTTCTTGGATAACAACATAGATGATGTTAATCCCTGTCCAAATTAATCCTGCGACTAAAATGTAATGGTTTTGAAAAGAAACAGCAGCAAACATGTATGCTAATAAAAACCATAAAACCCCAGGATGTCTTGAAAGTGCGTATGTTCCAGTTGTTACTAATTTACTTTCATTTTTGTATTGATAAGTATTTTTACCAACTTCAATAAAAACAGAATAAATTAATAGTGCTAAAAAGAAAATCGCAACTACAAAAGACGCAATTCTAAAAAACGGAGGAAATTGAATATCGCTTTGTAGAGTCAGCAATAAAATAGTACTTCCGATAATCAAGCCAAAGCCAGTAATCGCAAAAAGATATTTTACAATGCTCTTTTCGTTTAAAGAGAAAATATCAAAAATTAATAATAACCCAAAACCAACAACTCCCAAACCTAAATAGATCATTTTATATTCCTCCTTTTCTTAATTTTTATTTTTTACTATCTGTATACATATATTATATAATAATAATATATATGAAAAGGTCATATATGAGCCATAGACCATATATGACCCATTATTTAGAAATGTTTTCATTTATTTTATTGATAATTTGCTTTTTTTCGGCTTAAATACGGTGAAATTCGCGGTTTGTAAAAAAAGTATAATTACTGTTGTTGTGCAAACGCTATCATGTTATAATGTAGTCGTAATTTTAAAAAAACGTCTTAAATACATAAAGGAGGATTTCATGAAACAGAAAATACTTGCAATAAATCCTGGTTCTACTTCTACTAAAATTGCTGTTTATGAAGATAAAAATATAGTTTTCAAAAAAACTATTAAACATGATAGTCAGTTTATTAATTCCTTTGAAAAAATAATTGACCAATATACATTTCGAAAAAAAGCTATCATAGATATTCTTACAAAAGAAAAAATCACTTTATCTTCTTTAGATGCAGTTGTCGGTCGTGGCGGAATGTTAAAACCAACTATGAGTGGAACATATTTAGTTAATGATAAAATGATTGAATATGTTAATAAAGCGCCTCGTGGTGAACACGCATCTAACTTAGGTTGTGTATTGGCTAAAGAAATCGCTGATGAAATAAATAAACCAGCCTTTATCGTTGATCCTGTTTCTGTTGACGAAATGGAAGAAATTGCTCGTTATACTGGAATGCCGAAAATTAAACGCCAAAGTTTATTTCATGCTTTAAACCAAAAAGCTGTTGGCCTAAAAGCAGCAAATAATTTAAATAAAGATTATCATGATTTAAATTTGATTATTGCTCATTTAGGAGGAGGAGTAAGTGTTGGAATTCACCAAAAAGGAAAGGTTGTTGATGTTAATAATGCTCTTGATGGTGACGGTCCAATGTCTCCTGAACGTAGCGGCACTGTTCCTTTAGGACCATTATATAAAATGGCTTTTAGTGGGAAATACACCTTAAAAGACATTAAACGAATGAACTATGGTAATGGTGGAGTTACTGCTTATTTAGGAACAAATGATGGCTTTGAATTTGAAAGATTAATTAATGAAGGTAATAAAAAGGCAATATTCATTATTGATGTGATGTGCTACCAAATCGCAAAGGAAATCGGTTCAGCTGCTACTGTTTTAAAAGGTGAAGTTGATGCAATTGTTCTCACAGGTGGCCTTGCTTATATTACATATATAACTAATGCAATCAAAGAAAGAACATCCTTTATCAGTGATATTTTAATCTTCCCTGGTGAAGATGAGATGGAATCTCTTGCTTTTGGAGCATTAAGAGTTTTAACTGCTGAAGAAAATTACAAAGAATACATTTAGGAGGACACCATGATAAAATCAATAGACGAACTAGTCTTAAAAGCTAAAGAAATTGAAACAAAGACTCTAGTAGTTGCTTGTGCAGCGGATGAGCATGTTTTACAGGCTGTTGAAAAAGCTCGTATCAACAACATTATTAATGGAATTTTAGTAGGGGAAAAAACAGCAATTTTAAAAATTCTAAAAAGTTTAAATTACCATGAAGAAAATTATCAAATCATTGATGAAGCCGATAATGTAGCTGCTTGTATAAAAGCGGTTAAACTCGTTAATGAATCTAAAAACAGCTTCTTAATGAAAGGATTAGTTAGTACTAGTATTATTTTAAAAGCAGCTTTAAATAAAGAATACGGGTTACGAACTAAAAACCGGATTTCCCACGTTAGCGTCTTAGAAGTTCCTACATATCATAAACTTATTTTTATGAGTGATGGAGCAATGAATATTGCTCCTACTTTGGATGAAAAAAGACAAATCACTGAAAATAGTGTTTTAATTGCTCAAGCATTAGGAATTGAGATTCCAAAAGTAGGAATTATTGGAGCTGTAGAAAAAATAAATCCTCAAATGGAAGCTACTCTTGATGCTGCTGAACTAATAAAAATGAATCAAAAAAAAATAATTGACAATTGTGTTATTGGCGGTCCATTTGCAATTGATAATGCAATTGATAAAGAAGCAGCAATAATGAAAGGAATCACTGATCCAATTGCTGGTGACGTTGATATTTTAATAATGCCTAGAATAGAGGCCGGAAATGTTTTTTATAAAACGTTAATGTTTTTAGCTAATGCCAAAGGTGCTAGTGTTATTGCAGGCGCTAAAAAACCAATTGTTTTAACTAGTAGAGCTGACTCAGCAAGTAGTAAATTTTACTCAATTGCACTAGCAGCTTTAGTAGTAGATTTATAATTTAAATAAGAGGTGAAATAAAATGTCAACTAAGAGCAATCTTGACAAGGCAGAAATCGGTTCTTCTACGCCTTTATTGTTTAGTAGAAACCGCGTGATTATTGAAACAGCTTTTTACCGAAACAATGTTATAAAAATAGAATCATTATCACATGCTTATGAACTAGCTAGGAGAGCAAAAGGAACAATTGTAAGTGATTTGCCTGTTTATAAAGCAAAAGAATTAGGCTTGCCAAACGATGCTAAAGTTCTCCTATTTAATGATGGAAACATCACAGGAAGACAAGCAAAAGCAAGAAAATTAATCAATGATTATAATATTGACCACTACGCTGGAATTTTAAGAGATTCAGTTTTCAATTCCCGTAGCAAGACAATGTATCATGCTAGTGTATATGTTGGACTTCATGAAGACTTTATGGTTAGGGCTCATCTTTTAGTTCCTGAGGGTTATGAAAATACCCTTTATTCATGGATGCTTAATTTCCAAAACGAAACTACTGAGATGAATAAAATGTATTATAATTCTACTAAAATTAACGAGGGAGATATTTTCCTTTATGCTGATCCTGATGAATTTATTGAAGGCTTTAAGGATGGGATTGCGATTTTCGATCAAAACTATAACTGTGGTGCCTTACTAGGGTTAAGATATTTTGGTGAATTTAAAAAAGCAACCTTAACAATGGCTTGGACAATCGCATCCAGATTTGATTATACCGCTTGTCATGGAGGCCAAAAAAGGTTTAATTTAGCTAATGGCAAAACCTTTATTGCTGGGGTATTCGGCCTTAGTGGTAGTGGAAAAAGTACGATTACTCATTCCAAGCATCATGGAAAATTTGATGTTACTGTTTTACATGATGACGCCTTTATTATTTCTAATAAAGATAGTTCTAGTATTTCGATGGAACCTTCATATTTTGATAAAGTTCAAGATTATCCTACTGATAGTGAAGATAATAAGTTTTTACTTACAATGCAAAACGTTGGAGCAACTTATGATAAATCTAATAAATTAGTTCCCGTGACAGAAGATCTTAGAAACGGCAACGGGAGATGTCTTAAATCTAAATATTGGACTCCTCATCGTGCATATAAATTTGATAATAAGATTGATGCTATCTTTTGGATTATGAAAGACGATACACTTCCTCCAATTCTCAAAATTAATTCTAGTATTTTAGCAAGTACTCTAGGTGCTACTTTAGCTACTAAAAGATCAAGTGCAGAATATGGTGTAACTAATGATAAACTAATTATCGAACCCTATGCTAATCCGTTTAGACTTTATCCTTTAAAATACGATTATGAAAATTTTAAAAGTTTATTTGAAAACAATGGTGTAGACTGTTATGTTATTAATACTGGAAACTTCTTAGGTAAAGACATTACTCCTAAAATCACTTTAGGATTAATTGAAGAAATTGTGACTAATACAATTTCCTTCAAACAATTTTATCATTTAGAAGAGTTATCATTTGTTAATATTAATGGATATTCCCCAGACTTTAATAACTCTGAATATACAAATTTGGTAGTAAAGCGTCTTAAAAATCGAATCTCTTATATTCATGGTTTAAATCCTAAAAATGCTTTACCTGATGAAGCTGCAAAAAGCATTCAAAATATTGTTGAAAAAATTATTAATAAGTAAATAAAAAAAGTTGTGATAATATCACAACTTTTTTAACGTTTAATTACTAATTTGTATAATTCATCTTCAATCTTATAAATATCAATAAGCGCATCACTTTGTCCTTTTTCATTAACATATTTAACTAATTCATCACGAGAAATAAATAGTTTTGTTTCAACGATTTTTACGATTTCTCGTCTATTGTGATTGCGGTAACGCTCTTCTTGGCTTCTCCCATAACGCTCTCGCTTATCAACATTTTGTCTATATTTATGGTTTTTACCGTCATTAAAATAACTATCATTTGGTTTTTTATTATCAATCATTTTAATACCTCTCTCTCTTGTTTTTAATTATAGTTTATCCTTTTTAGTTTGTCAAAATTGTTTCAAGAACTCTTTCTTTTTAGTTTTCCTAAAGAACTGTTTACTATGTATATAGAGACCATTGTAATTCCTAAGAGTAATAACATTGTAGTAATTGAATAAACATCTGCGATATGCCCCATTATTGGCGCTAAAATTGTTACAAATATTGATTTAAATTGCGAACTGATAGAGAGCACTGATGCTCTTTTACTATCTACTGTAACATCTCCTATTTTCTCAGTTATTAATGGTTTTCGAATATTTAAAAATAAATAAATTGATAAAAAGACAAATGCTAAAACATAGAGATTATTCGCATAAATACTTAAAATAATAAAAGCAACCCCCGATAATAGCCACATGATACTAATAATACTATCATTTGAAAAACGGCTACTAATCCGATAAGCATTTAAACTAGCAAATGAGCTTAAGAAATAGATAATTGCATAAATAACCCCAATATAAATGATTGTATTATCATAAGCACTTAAATTAGTAAAAATAACAACACTTAAAGTGGCTGATACAATTAATGGTTGAATATAATCTTTGACACTTTTAAAACTAGCTGAATATGTTGATGATGCTAATAATAGTTTTAAACGCTCTTTATCTTGAAAAACATATTTTACAGAGTTTATTCCTTCTTTAAAAAAACCTTTTAAACTAAATGTAGAATCTTGTTTTTCATTTAAATATGACGGATAAGATAAGATTAATAATAAATCAAGAACATAAGGAATTATCGCAATAATAAACAGCCAGGCGATATTAGAGAAATAGAAATATAATCCAATTCCTGCAATTGAAGCTACCATTGATCCCATTAATGAATATGATCTAGTTTTACCATAAACTTTACTTTTTGAATATGTATGATCTTGTCTATCAAGATAGGACATAATCATTGCTTTATGAGTTCCAGAACGAAAGGCATCTCCTAACCCATATAACGCCATTGCGATAATATACATATAAAAATTAGTTCCTAAAAAGAAAATGATAAACGAAATGATATAGAAGCCAAAACAAATTGATAACTCTGTTTTCTTACCATGCCGATCAGCGATCACTCCTGATGGTACTTCAAATGCATAAATTATAATCTCGCGAATTGAGTAAAGCAACCCGATTTGAAAAAAAGTTAGTCCTGACTGTTTTAAAAAGACAATAAAAAACGGCTCAAAGAAACGTAAGTTCTTTAAGAAACCATATAGACCAAATTTAGTTATTTGTCTTTTATAAGCTTTTGAATCCATGCTATCTCAACCTTTTTAATATTTTAAAAAACACTGTGGATTCACAGTGTTTTCTTTTATTTAACGTTCTTCCAACCAATAATTACTTCTTTGTAGTCAAAAGATACTTTTAATAAATGTGTTCCTACTGCAAAATGTAAATCTATTCCCTTTTTACGATACTTCCAATCAGCAATAACACCTTTATCAAGATATTCAACAATTGTTTCAGTATTATTAGCTAACACCTCTTCTTTTGCTTCTCTATTTCTTATGCTTTTAAGATATACGTATTTGATTTTAATATCTTCAAAAATAACTAAGCAATCAGTAGCTATTAACGATTCAAAGCCTGTATTTTCTGGATGTCCTTCTTTTACTTCAATTTTATCTAAGTTTAAAATCAAATTATTATTAACTGAAAAAGCATCTTCAATAATGCTATTTAAGAAAATAACATCAATAATAAATCCCGGTGTTAAATTATTAAATTCATCATAGTATTCTCCTACTAATATTTCTGTAGATGAAACTTCTTGTTGGATTTCATTAATGACAACTTTATTATTAATAATGTGGATTTCCACATCTCTTTTCATATAATCTCTCGACTTATCAAATGTTTTTCCTTTTGCTTCTAAAATATCAACAATTGGTCCTAAAAAGTCACGATAAACATCAGGTGCGATAGAAATTTCATTACGACGATCAGAGAGTACAATTCCTTCTTTGTCAGTTATTCTAAACTTTTTAATATCATCGTATTTAATAGCTGTAAATTTTTTAATCCCAAAACTTTTAATAAGGTAATCAGGGGTGATAATCAGCGATTCAGTTTTATTTCTTGTTATCATTGTGATTTGAAAGAGGATTAATACAAGACCAGAAAGTTCAACACCAACTAAAGTATACAAAGCGGGAATTAAGTTCAGCATCTGAAGTGCATATCCAATTAAAATTAAAATTAATAGATAGCTTGGCCAAAACCGAAGTTTACTTTTCTCTACTTTTGGCGAACAAACTTTGTATTCGTTCATTTGATAATTGTGCTTTTTCTTCATAAAAATCTTTAGATTTTCAATCATTCAAATCACTTCCTTCAACTTAATTTTAACACAAATCAAAGGT